>JASBSN010000043.1 GCA_030148915.1 Thiogranum sp. | reverse complement strand
GCTTAGGGTGCCGCGAGCGGCACATGCACCCTCGAAGGACTACCCGCCCGACGTGAGTGCTGAGCGACCCGCCCCCGCGGCCCATCAAAAAGAGAGCCCAGTGCACGACACACAAGGGCACCGTTTTTGCGCCCGCCCGATTCGACTAGCTGGCGCGGCGCTCCAGCGCCTCCTTGATGACCGCCTCGGCGACATTTCGCGGACACGGCATATAGTGCAGGAACTCCATCGAGAACTGGCCGCGCCCGGAGGTCATGGTGCGCAGATCACCGATGTAGCCGAACATATCGCTCAGCGGGCATTCGGCCTTGATACGCACACCGGTGGGGCCGGATTCCTGTGACTTGATCATGCCGCGACGCCGGTTGATGTCACCGATGACATCGCCGACGTTATCGTCCGGAGTGAACACGTCGACTTTCATAATCGGTTCCATCAGCTGCGGCACGGCTTTGGGCACGCTCTGCCGGTAGGCCGCGGCGGCGGCCAGTTCATAGGCGATCGCCGATGAATCCACCGGGTGATAACCACCGTCGAGTAGAGTGACCTTCACATCCAGGCACGGGTAGCCTGCCAGCACGCCGACATCCATGCTCTTCTTGAAGCCTTTTTCGACCGCCGGCCAGAATTCGCGCGGCACCGTGCCGCCGGTAACTTTCGATTCGAACTGAAAGCCGCTGCCGGTATCCCCGGGCTCAATGACGTAGTCGATCTTGGCAAACTGACCGGAACCGCCGGTCTGCTTTTTGTGGGTATAGCTGTCTTCGACGCGTTGGGTGATGGTCTCACGGTAGGCGACCTGCGGCTTGCCGACGATCACTTCAACGCCGTGGGTACGCTTGAGAATGTCCACTTTGATATCCAGGTGCAGCTCGCCCATGCCCTTGAGGATGGTCTCGCCGCTGTCCTCGTCGGTCTCGACCCGGAACGACGGATCTTCCTGGATCATTTTGCCGATGGCCACACCCAGCTTCTCCGAAGCCGATTTGTCTTTAGGCGCCACGGCAATCGAGATGACCGGCTCGGGGAACACCATCGGTTCCAGCGTGGCCGGATTGTTCGGGTCACACAGGGTATGACCGGTCTGCACGTTCTTCATGCCCAGCACGGCGACAATATCGCCGGCCTGGGCACTGGTGAGTTCCACGCGCGCGTCGGCGTGCATCTCGACGATACGCCCGATACGCTCGGTCTTGCCGGTAAAGGTATTCAGTACGTTAGTGCCCTTTTCCAGCCGACCGGAATAGATGCGGATGAAGGTCAGGGCGCCGAAACGGTCGTCCATGATCTTGAACGCCAGGGCCCGCAGCGGCTTGTCGGGATCGACAACGGCGACATTGCCCGTTTCGGTTCCTTCCAGATCGACCTCGGGCTGAGGCGTGACCTCGGTCGGGTCGGGCAGATAGTCGACCACGGCATCCAGTACCAACTGTATGCCCTTGTTCTTGAACGCGGAACCGCAATAGGTGGGGAAAAAATCCAGCGCGATGGTGCCTTTGCGGATGCAGCGCTTCAGGTCCTCGAGCGCGGGCTCTTCGCCCTCCAGGTATTTTTCCATCAACTCGTCGTCCTGCTCGACGGCGGTTTCGATGAGCTGTTCGCGCCATTGCTCGATAGCCTCGGCCATTTCCGCCGGCGGATCGAGGATTTCGTAATTCTCGGGGTTACCGGTGCTGTCCCACACCCAGGCCTTGCGCGTGAGCAAATCGACCACGCCCTTAAAATCGTCCTCTACGCCGATCGGCAGCGTCATGACCAACGGATTGGCGGCCAGCACGTCTTTGATCTGTTGCACGACGCGATAGAAATCGGCGCCCATGCGATCCATCTTGTTGACAAAAATAACCCGCGCCACTTCGGAGTCGTTGGCGTAGCGCCAGTTAGTCTCGGACTGGGGCTCCACGCCGCCGGAGCCACAGAACACGCCCACGCCGCCGTCGAGCACCTTTAGCGAGCGATACACCTCGATGGTGAAATCGACGTGCCCGGGGGTGTCGATAATGTTCAGCCGGTGGTCTTTCCACTGGCAGGAAGTGGCGGCCGATTGAATGGTGATGCCACGCTCGCGCTCCTGATCCATAAAATCGGTGGTCGCTTCACCCTCGTGAACCTCACCGGTCTTGTGAATTTTGCCGGTCAGTTTCAGGATTCGTTCGGTGGTCGTCGTCTTGCCGGCATCGACGTGGGCGAAAATGCCTATGTTTCGGTACTTGGATAAATCGGTCATCATTCTACTCTGCGTTTATTAATCAAGGGCTTAGGCGGCATTTGGAGCACGGCGGTACGCTCACCCCCGGCGCCGGTTTCGATGCGCAACAACGGCGCGGAATTATATAGGAACGGGGAGCCAATGTGTTAGGGAATCACTCCCTTACAATAAATCGGGTGAAGGCGCGTGGAGCGGGATCAAGCCCGCCGGCGGACGCTGATGCGCCACTCGCCGCGTCTAACCCCAGACCTTGGGCAACAATTCCTGCAGCGCTTCGCCGGGCAACGGCCTGCTCAGGCAGAATCCCTGGGCCAGATCGCATCGGTGATCGCGCAGAAAGTCGAGCTGCTGCCGGGACTCGACGCCTTCGGCGACGATTTCCAGACCCAACTTGTGGGCCAGCGAGATGCTGGCTTCGACAATCACCGCGTCGCCCGGGTCGCGGTCCAAGTCGGCGACGAAAGTGCGGTCGATTTTCAGTACATCCAGCGGGAAGCGTTTCAGATAGGCCAACGATGAATAACCGGTACCGAAATCGTCGATCGCCGTGCGCACGCCCAGCGCATGCAGGTCACGCAACACTTCGCTGGCCCCGTCGGGGTCCTGCATGACGATATTTTCGGTGATTTCCAGCTCCAGGCGCTGCGCCGGCATGCGCTCTTCGTGCAGCGTGCGGCGCACCTTGTCGAGAAAGCCGTCATCGCTGAACTGTGCGGCGGAGACATTCACCGCGATGCGCTGTGTGTCGAAACCTGCGCCACGCCACTGACGGTGCTGCGCACAGGCCTGACGCAAAACCCATTCACCCACGGCGATGATCATCCCCGAGTTCTCCAGCAAGGGGATGAAGTCCGTCGGGGAGACCAGTCCCCGGGCCGGATGCTGCCAGCGTATCAGCGCTTCCACACAGGCAAGCCGGCCGCTGCGCACCTCGACCTGCGGCTGGCCGTAAAGACGGAACTCGCCGAGCTCCAGCGCGCGCCCGAGATCGGCCTCCATACGCAGGAATTCGTGGCCGCGCGCGTTCATTTCCGGTGAATAAAACCGGTACTGACAGGAACCGGAGGATTTGGCGCGGTACATGGCGGTGTCGGCATAACGCAGCAGATCATCCACAGTGTCGCCATCGTGGGGATACAGAGCGATGCCGGTGCTGAAAGTGACATAGACCTCCTCAGAACCAACGTCGACCGGCGTTTCGAACAGCGTATTCAGCTTGCCGAGAACGGTCAATGCGCTCTCCGCGCGCCCCAGATCATCAACGATAATGGTGAATTCATCCCCGCCGTGGCGGGCGACGCTGTCGTTGGGGCGCAGACAACTTTTCAAGCGCAGCGCAACTTGCTGCAGCAGTGTATCTCCGGCGGCATGACCCAGGCTGTCGTTGACCCGCTTGAAGTTGTTCAGATCCAAAAACAGTACCGCGACGCAGGTGCCGTGGCGCCTCGCGCGTTCCAGTGCCGAGTTGAAACGATCGATGAGAAAATACCGATTGGGCAAATCGGTGAGGCTATCGTGCGTGGCGCGGTGTTCGAGTTCGGCTTCGAAATGTTTGCGCTCGGAAATGTCCCTGGCTGTAGTCGAAAGGTATTCGATGTGCCCGTCGCTGTCGCGGTGGGCCAGCACCACCAGTGACACCGGCAATTCGCCGCCCCCGGCGACCCGCAGCGTAGACTCGCCCGTCCACCAATTGTCGCAGCGCAGAGCGGGCATGATTTCGCCAAGCAGCCGCTGCGCCACGCGTTCCGGGAAGAGGTCCTTGAGACTGCGGGCTTCAATCGTATCCTGGCTCTGCAAACCCAGCAGCTCGCGCCCTGAGCGGTTGAGATAGCGCAGCCCGCCCCCCGGATCGAGGATGGCGACCAGATCGGGAGTCGCTTCCAGAATCGCCGCCAGGCGGGTGCGGTCCTGTTCGGCCTGCACCCGCAAGGAGATATCCCGCCCGGTGGAGACGAAATGCGTGGTGCGGTGGTGTTCGTCTTTAAGCGGCGCGATCACCGTTTCTTCGTAAAACAGCCCACCATCTTTGCGACGGTTAACCAGCGTCCCACGGTAGACTTCCCCGCGCGAAAGTGTCCGCCATATTTCGGGGCGAAAGCCGTCTTGCTGTCGATTGAAGTGAAGGATATCCGGCTTGCTTGTGCTGACCTCCTCGGCGGCGTAGCCGGTGAGTCGCTCAAAAGCGGGGTTGACATACTCGATGTGTCCCTGCGGGTCGGTAATAAATACGCTATCGGTGGTCTGCTTCACTACCAACGATAGCTTTCTCAGCATTTGCTCGGACTCGCGCCGCTCGCGTCGCAGCCGGCTGTCGCGCAGCTCCCGATCCACGGTCGGCAACAGCCGCGCCAGGTTATCTTTCATCACATAATCGTTCGCTCCGGCCCTGATCGCTTCCACGGCGGCCAACTCGCCAATAGCGCCGGAGACAATAATAAAGGGCAGGTCAGGATCGTGCTCGCGCACAATCTGCAGGGCTCGCGCGCCGGAAAACGTCGGCATGGAGTAATCCGACAAGACGATATTCCAGGGACGGCTCAGTGCCGCGCTCAGCGATATTTCGGTATCTACGTACTGCCAGTCGAACTCGAAGCCACCTGAGATGAGTTGGTCGACCAGCAACAGCGCATCGTCCTCTACGTCCTCGATAATCAGAATGCGCAATTGCGCAGCCTGGTCCCGGGTGGTCGCCATGCGCCAACTCCTTTTCGTAATCCGTTTGCGGCGCTCCGGCCGACTTTCTCAAACTGTCGCACTCGAGGGTCGTGGTAGCAGATCCGGCCTCAATCCGGGGGAGGCTGGTTCAGCAACAACCAGTACAGGCCCAACTGGCCGGCTGCCTTGATGAACTCGTCGAAATCAACCGGTTTGCGCACGTAACTGTTGGCGCCCAGCCGGTATCCCTGGACCCGGTCCTCGTCCTCGACCGATGAGGTGAGAATCACTACCGGCAACAAACCGATGACGGCATCGGCGCGGATGCGGCGCAACACCTCCAGCCCGCTGATTCGCGGTAAATTCAGATCCAGCAGTACCACCGATGGCAGATCCGCGGCATCGCGCCCGGCGTACGTTCCGGTCGCCAGCAGATAGTCCAGCGCCTCGGCGCCGTCGCGCGCCACCACCACCTTGTTACCGATACGATTCGCTTCCAGCGCGCTCAGCGTCAGCAACTCATCATCGGGGTTGTCCTCTACCAGGAGAATGGACCTGTCGATCACAGGTCTGCGCCTTTGTCTAGGGTAAAGTAAAAGGTAGCGCCCCGCCCGACTTCGCCCTCGGCCCATATTCGGCCGCCGTGTTTGCTGACCACCCGCTGCGCGGTCGCCAGACCGATACCGCTACCGGGGAATTCCCGATTGTCGTGCAGGCGCTGAAACGCGCCGAACAGCTTATCAACATAGGTCATATCGAACCCCGCGCCGTTATCTCTCACAGAGTAAATATAGCCCTCCCGGTCAGAGTTGCCACCCATCTCGATTTTTGCCTCCTCACAACGGCGGGTAAATTTCCAGGCATTGCCGAGCAGATTGGCCAGCAGGATGCGCAGCAAACGGGCATCACCCCCGGCGCTCAGGCCCTGCTGCACGGAAAAACTGACGCGGCGTTGCGGTTCACTGGCCTGTAACTCTTCCATCACTTCCTCCGCGAGGCGGCTCAGATCGACCTGTGTCCAGACGATCTCGGTGCGGCTGACGCGGGAAAGCTTGAGCAGATCGTCGATCAGCAGGGCCATGCGCTGGGCCGCGGCGCGGATGCGGTTAAGACGATCCTTACCCTTATCGTCCAGTTGTCCGGCATAGTCCTGCAACAGCGTCAGACTGAAGCCGTCCATGGCCCGCAGAGGCGCTCTGAGGTCGTGTGAAACCGAGTAACTGAATGCTTCCAGTTCCCGGTTTATGGTTTCCAGCTCCACCGAGCGGGCGTACAGACGGCCATTGAGCTGGCGGATACTGCGCTCGCTCTCCTTGCGTTCGCTGACATCCTCCACGATTCCGTCAAAATATACCTCCCCCTGTCGATCACGCTTCATCACCGCGGTGATCGCGGCGAAAAACGGCCGGCCACGTAGCGTTTTCAACTGCAGCTCTTCGGCCCGGGTGGAACCCTGACGCATAAGCCGTTCGCTGAATTCCCGCCGTTTGAGAGGATCACAGTAGAGATCGCTGACCGAATGGGCCAACAGCGCTTCGACCGACTCGGCCTCGAAGATATCCACCATGGCGTGATTGATTTCGATAAAGCTGCCCTGTTCACCCGGCGTGTTCCGATAGACACCGATGGGAAGGTTGTTGACCAGCTCCTGGTAACGCAACTGCAGCTGGCGCTGAGCCTCTTCGGCCTGTTGGCGGGCGCTGATATCACGGATGATGCTGATTATCAGCATCCCCTGACCGGTGTGCAGCGGACTCAGGCGGATTTCGGCGGGGAATGCCGTGCCGTCTTTGCGCAACATCGACAACTCCGCTTCCACCCCCATACTGCGGGGCACGGGGTTTTTCAGATAGCCGGCGAAATCACCGCAGTATTGTTCTTGAAACGAGGCCGGCACCAACTGCTCAACCTGCCGCCCCACGAGTTCCTCGCGGGAATAGCCGAAGCCGACTTCCGCCTGAGAGTTAATCAGCTTAATCCGCCCGCTCTGGTCGAGGATGACAATCGCATCGGGCGCGGCCTGCAGCAAGGCGCCAAAGCGCGTTTCACTCTCGCGCGTCCTGGCCTCACTCCGGCGCCGCTGTGTATCCTTGAACGTAATCACCCCGCTGGCAAAAAGCAGGAGCGCGGCGAGCACCGCATACGCAACAAACAGATGGCGTGCATAGAGCGCCAGATCGGCGGCGAGCGAGGCCCTGGGCATGGGCGCGACCAATACCCAGCCACGCCCGCCACGCCAGGTTGGCGTCTGGTCCGGGTTGATTTTCGAATAGGTAAAAACGACTTGATCAAATTTCAGCTGACCCTGAGCAGGCCCGGCGAGAATAGCTTCCCAGGCTTGCGCATAATTGCGCTGGAAGCGCATCTCGCGCCGCTCGGGAAACATAAACCCCCACTCCGTGGCCGTATCGGGGCCCAGCAGCCAATAGCCATCGGCGTTGAGCAGCCAAAGCGCGGTATTGTTACGGCTGCCGATTTCAGCCAAATAGTCCAGAATCCGCCGCCCCCGATAGCTCAGCATGACCAGGCCGCGCAGACGACCGGCGTCGTCGAATATCGGTGTACCCAGGCGTATTACCGGCTGTATCGGTTGGACGAGAACCCCGTTTTCTATATTCAGGTCGAACGGCGACATATAGATCTGACCGGCCCGCAACGCCAGTGTCTTATTGACATAGTAACGCCCCGACTTATCCTGCAGGGCGCTGTCCGGCACCAGTACAGGCTGACCGCCGTCGGTATTGATGCGCACCACCTCACGCCCGCGCGCATCGATAAAGCGCACCTGATCGTAATTCCTGTGGTGTTGGAGGAAAGCCAGAAAATCGGCCCCCAGACGGGCGCGGTCGGCGCGCGCGCCACTGCTGAGCCAGCCGTGCAGCGACACCTCATCGGCGAGATACAACAGGTCGCCACGCAAACCGCCCAGTTCTACTTTGATCGTCTGGCTGGCGAGTTGCACGGAGCTTTCTCCGGCCGCGCGCTGCATCGCTTCGCGAACCTTCAATTCGCTGCGATAGAGCAGCCACAGGACAACCGCCAGAATCAGCAGCAGCGGCACCGAGACGCGTAAGAAACGCAGCATAAATCGCCCTGTGGACGGATTCGTCTCACCAGCGTGCACGAGCACCGACTCCGGCCGTAAGGCGACAATCGCGGTGGGTAGAGAAGAGACTGAAATCCTTTTCCAAGCCTGCGCCTTCCTTGGTTTTTACGCACCATAAAGAGCACGGAGAAATTAAAGTACCACACCCCGGGGTTGTAGGAAAATCCGCCGCGGCGGCAAAACTCGGGGAGGATGCGCCGTTATGGTGCGGCTGCGGCGGGCTCCGAGCCCTGTAGGGGGGCCGGCGACTTGGCTCTGGCCTGCCACTGAGCAGCTTGGTGCGCATCCTGCGTCACTCCCAGCAGGCCACCGGCATAGATATGAGACAAGGTCGTCATGGCGTGCCGGTTACCGTGTGCGGCGGCCCGGTGCAACCATTTCAGCGCCAACGCGTCGTTGCGCACCACGTCCCAGGCGCCGCTTTCGTAGCGCAGACCGAGTTCATATTCGGCCTGAGGATCGCCCGCCGCGGCCTTCGCCTGCAACACTTCGGCGGACTGCTGGTAGACCATGGTGGTGTACTCGGCGATGTGTTCGGCCACACCCAATAGGTTGATAGCGCCGGAGTGTCCCTGAGCGGCCGCCTGCGCCAGCCAGTCCTTCCCCAGGGCCTCGTCCTGCGGGACGTTGTAACCCTCATAATACATCCTGCCCAACAAATACCTGGCATCGGCTTCGCCCTGCTCGGCCGCCTGCGTCAGCCAATGAATAGCGCGGGTCGGATCTTTACCCACGCCCTGCCCTTCCAGATAGGCTTTGCCCAGAGCGAATTCTGCCTGCGGATTATCCGCCAGGGCGGCCTTTTGCCACCAATACACCGCGCTCACCGGATCCTGATCCACGCCCTTGCCCTGGGCGTAAAGATTACCCACCAACATCTGCGCATAGGGTTGCCCCTCGCGCGCTGCGCGCCTCAGCCAATACAGCGCTTTGCGGTCGTCGGGTTTTAGTGCATAGCGTCCTTCCAGATAAGCCAGGCCATAGAGCAGCTGAGCGCCGGCATCGCCCTGCGCGGCATGCTGCGAAATCATCGTCAGCTCGATAGGCGGCGCGTCATCGGCCGTAGAGACGTTGGACAACAGCGTAGTTGCCGCGATCAGCGTCGCTACGAGCAACCGCTTTTTCATAGTCCGTCACTCAGTGTGGTCACGTCACTCTCGTCCTTTTCTTTGGGTGCCCGGTCGACGTGATAGAGCACTGCGATCAACACCAACGTCGCCGCCGCCATGAAATGCGGACCGAAGAGCCAGAATACCAACGGCACGGCGAAATAATAAGCGCGCATGCCCAGGCTGTAGTAGTAGCCGGCCCGGTTGAGATGCACCGCCACGCTTTTCGGATTGACCGAGGGCGAGCGGTCCCTGAGGGGTACGTTGAGTTGGTAACCGACATGGTTGTAAAGACGCACGGACATGGCAAAGCTGAGAAAGGCCAGGAACAGGTCCGACAACAGAAACAGCAGCTTGGCGGTCCACAGACCGGGGTGTAAAGAACCGAGAACGTTCAGCGAATGCCAGGTGTTGACCAGCTTGTCGGTCTGTTCGCTCAGGGTCAGCGTGCCGATGATCAGCAGCACCGCCGTGGAGGCCAGAAAGGTCGCCGCCATGGTGGAATTGCGCAAGGTCTGCACACCCAGTATGCCCTTGGACTCGTCCCCCATAATACCCTTCACCCAGGCACTGCGTGCGGCGTGATTCACGGCCTGTATTGTATAGTGGGGATTGCGACGTAACTTCACACGCAGATAGATATGGTAACCTGCCAGCAGCGCGGCACTGGCGCAAAAGCTTACGATATCATTAATAGGTCCGATCATAGGCAGAGCACTTTAATTCGTCAGTAGGGTCTAGTTAAGAGAACCATTATACACCTGATCACCCGGCAAGGCACTGCCCTTGTGACAGCGGGATGTTGCCCCGTCGTGAGCGTTGAGGCGGTGTTTCAGCCTGTATATACAGGCTGAAACACCTGTAATCGTGGCGGCTGACTGACACCGTCCTGGCGTTAACACTTTCATGACAGGCGTTAGGGTTTCCTGCGGACCGCCCCCCGGCCTGTCTGAGGTCGCGCCGTTCCCGCCCACCGGCCGCGACTCACTTGGGCACAATCCGACAGAAACTTTTTTCTTCGCTGACAAAGTGCATGAAGGCGTCGCCGCTCAGCGGCTTGCTGATGTAGTAGCCCTGCACCAGATCCGCCCCGTGGGCGTGAAGGAAGTCCCACTGTTTTTGCGTCTCGACGCCTTCTGCGACTACCCGCAGTTTCAGACTGCTCGCCATGGCGGTAATCGCCTTGCATAAGGCCGCGTCCTGGACATTGTCGGTCACTCCGGAGACAAACGAGCGGTCGATTTTAAGCACATCGAAGGGGTAGCGCTTGAGATAACTCAAGGAGGAATAACCCTTACCAAAATCATCCAGAGACAGACGCACGCCCATCCGTTTGAGGTCCTGCAGGATGCGGCTGGTACCTGGATTATCTCCGATCAGCACTCTCTCGGTTATTTCCAGCTCCAGTAGAGCGGCGGATAAACCGCTGGCTTCCAGGGCGCGGGAAACCGTAGCAACCAGATCGATTCCCCGAAACTGCACGGGCGAAATATTCACCGAGACGCGGATCGCACCTTCGGTCCTACCCTGCCAGCTGCGGGCCGCGCTACAAGCCTGCCGCAACACCCAATCGCCGATGGGATTGATAAGCCCGGTCTCTTCGGCCAGCGGAATGAATTCATCCGGCGCGATGGATCCGAGCTCCGGGTTATCCCAGCGCAACAGCGCTTCGGCACCGATCAACCGTCCCGTTCTGATATCGACCTGCGGCTGAAAATGAACACGCAACTCGCCCTTGTCGACGGCGTAGCGCAGATGCGACTCCATCTCCAGGCGTTTCAGCAACTGAATATTCATTTCCGGGGTAAAAAAGCGGTAGGTATTTCTTCCCGCTTCTTTGGCCCGATACATCGCTGCATCGGCATTGCGCATCAGCACTTCGGCGTCGTGGCCATCCTCTGGATACCCGGTGATGCCGATGCTGGCGCCGAGAAACAGCTCGCGGCCGTCCAGAACGCAGGGAAGGCTCAGTGCCTCGAGGATTTTCTCGGCCACCGTCTCGGCCGCGGTGAGTGCATCCAGACCGGAGAGAAGGAGCAGAAACTCGTCGCCGCCCAGGCGCGCCACCGTATCGTCGTCACGCGCGCACCGACTCAGTCGACGGGCCACTTCGATCAGCAGTTTGTCGCCCACGGCATGGCCCAGTGTGTCATTGACGTTTTTGAAATTATCAATATCCAGAAACATCACCGCGAGCGACTGCCGCGTTCTGCGCGCACGGGCCATTGCCTGGGGCATCCGGTCGGCAGCCAATGAGCGATTCGGCAGCCCCGTCAAGGTGTCGTAGTTGGCCTGGCGCACCAGGCGCGCCTCGGCCTGCTTACGCTCGGTGATATCGCGAATAGCGCTGGCCACCAGCAGTCCCTCGCCGGTTTCTATAGGCGCCAGACTGATCTCGATGGAAATCTCCGCGCCGTCCTTATGCAGACCGTAGAGCTCGAGGTCTTCTCCCATCGGTCGAAAAAGCGGTCGGGAGAAATAACGCTGGCGCACGGATTCATGCCCCACGCGGTAGCGCTCGGGCAACAGGGTTTCCACCGGCTTTCCGATCAGCTCCCCGCTCTCGTAGCCGAACAACTGCTCGGCCTGCAGGTTGGCCAGCGTAATTTGACCACTATGGTCGATAATCACGATGGCATCGGGCGCGGACTTCAGCAGCGCCCGAAATTTCTCTTCGGCCTGGCGCCGCTCATGAATGTCTTCGATCAGATCCTCGGTCATCTGATTGAACGCTTGCGCCAGCAGACCTACTTCGTCCACGCTGCTGACTTCGGCGCGCTCATTGAGCGCCCCGGCACTGATTCGCCCCGCCACCTCGGTAAGGCGGGTGATCGGCCGGGTGATGGTGCCAGCGATGTACAACGCGGCCAGCACCACGCCCACCGCAAACAGTCCGCTCAACAACAACAATGTGCGGCGCATGCTGATAATCGGCGCATAGGCGTCACTGTGACGCCGCTGCACAATCAGACCCCAGTCGGTGCCCTCGATATAGCGCGTTACGGCGATCACGCCATGCCCCGTATAGTCAGTCGCGTCGGTGAACAGTTGCTCCTGTTTGAGCAACGCCTCGGTAAAAGGCGACTGGAGATCGTCCGCCGGAACCGAGCGTCTCATCGCGGCATTCGGATCAAACCGAGCAGGCGTCAGAAACAAGGCGTTTCCGTCAGTATCCCGGCGCACCAGCAGCGTTTCGCCGGTACTTCCGAGCCCGTGATAATCGGTTACCGACTGAATTATATTCGCCGCATCGACATCGATGACCAGCACCCCGAGGCGCTGCTCATCCAGATACAGGGAGCCCGCCAGATAGATCCCCAGGTGCCCGATCCCGTGCCGGTGGGTAGCGGAATCATCGCGATGGATCAGATCCACGCTATCCGCGCGCAGGGCGGCCCGAAAATACTCGGCATCGGCGCGAACCCTACCGATCGAAGTAGGATCCGTTGAGGCGACAATACGGCCATCGGGAGACTGAATAAACAGTCCGCGCAAATCGCTGATCGAGGCAGCGGCATCTGCGAGGATACGGTTCATACGATTGAGCGATCGCCCGTTGGGGTCCGCGAGATACTCCCGCAGACTGATCCGTAGCTGAGTCCGGGAGGCAACCAGCACCAGCCTTTCGGTGTTCTGCTGGATAATGCTCGCTATTCTATGTTTCTGCGCTGCGGCGACGCTTTCAAGATTATCGAGCACCTGCATTGAAAGCGCATTTTTTGCGCTGTAATAGACAATCGAGCCCAGCGCTATCAGCGTGACCAAGGCGAGCGCCACCGAAGTCAGAACAAGTTGGCTCTTGATTTTCATTCATTACCCGGCAACACAATGAGGCATGACCGTTGCACGAAGCATGCCAGCGGTTTTGGTCTCATCACTCCGGCGTCGCCGAGCCAACGCAATATCGGAACGTTGCGGCGTTAATGCCCTGTCTGTCTCGCCTCGCGCAACCCTCCCCGGCTCAATTGCCGCTTTGCTTGAGGATGTAAATCACGGCCGCCTTCAGTTCCGCATCGCTGCAGTTCTCGCAGCCGCCGCGAGGCGGCATCAGCAACTGCTTGTAGCCTTCAATGGTGTGTTGCATCAGGACTTTCATGCCTTGTCGGGCGCGCCGTTGCCACTCGAAATCGTCGCCGGGCATCGGGGCGCCTTGGGTGGTTTTGGCATGACAGGCTGCACACCGGTAGGCGTAAACCTGGGCACCAGTGCGCGGCGGCCCCTTATAGGGCTCCGCGGGACGGTTGATCTCATCCCGGTAGCCCTGGGTACCGGCGACAGCGTTTGAGGCCGCACTCAGCGGCATTGACAGTGTTAGGCCGCCGATCAGCAGAAGAGCTTTAGCGCCACTGTGCAGCGTGCTGTATTTAACGCTCACCTTACTGGCACCAGGAAGTGTCGGGCGCGGCGCTTTCCGGCCGCGCCAATCCTTCCTTAATCAGTGCCTGGCTGAGGCTGCCGTGGTCGGTAAGAATATCCGAGTAAGCCTCTTGCGAGGCGCTGGTTTCCATGCGCATATCGTGCACGAAAACTTTTTTCGCCGCACCCATAAACTGTTGTGTAAAGGGCATCAGCCTGGCGGCTTTTTTGCGCTCGCACTCATCGGCCCGCGGGGTATCATGAGGGATCGCCAGCCCCGGCAGTTTTATCAGCGTGTTGCGCCGGAACCCGGGCCAGGTCTCGTAATTGACGGTAAGCTCAGTCGGGGCATCGATACTCACCACGCTGACTTCTATTTTCCCCGGAAACGGTACGTAGTCGGCCAGCACCAGTGTCGAAAACAGACATCCGATCACGCTAAGCGTCAGCGCCGGGGCACCGTGCAGCGGATATTTCTTTATTACCATGTTCAAACCCTCCGTCGATAACCTTGCCGCCTATGCCGGCGGCTTTTCGCGGCGGAATAAGCGTATTCCGCCCGTTTGTGGCGGCGCTGAACGCCACCCTCTGCAACGGTGTTTATTTCTCACCCGCAGGACGTTCGAGCTTGCTCATCAGAACGCGCTCCTTCTTCACCAGGCCATCCAGGACCTCGAGCATCTCTTCCTGGTCGCGCACAAAGTACGGCGCCGTTTTGAATTTGCCGTTTACAATCACCGCCGGCACACCGCGCAGGCCGTACTGCACGGTTTTGAGCCGCGCTTCATTGACGCTGGCGGCGATCTCCGGCGAGCGGTAAAGATCGAGCACGGTTTTCCGGTCTATGCCCTGTCCGACAAAAAACTCGACCACAGCATACTCGTTGTAAATTTGTTTGCCATCGCGATGAATGGCCTCGAACAGCGCCCGGTGCAGCCGATCGCCCTTCCCCAGCGCCTGGACGATATAAAACGCGCGCGCCTGATCGGCCCAGGTGGGCCCGACAATCGCCGGAATGCGGTGAAAATCCACATACGGCTTGTCTTTCAGCCATTGCAGCAGCTTCGGTTCCAGTTCGTAGCAATGCGGGCAGGCGTAAAAGAACATTTCCACTACCTCGACACGGCCCTTGGGGTCGGTCAACGGCGAGGGCGGATCGATACGTTGATACGCGCCCCCCTCGCTAAATCTGGTCTGCGGCTCGGCCCCTACCGGGTAGCTGTAAGCACAAACCGCCAATACAATTCCCATCAACCCGTAAAAAGGTTTCATACCACGCCCTCCGCGCGTTTCGGTGTCTCCGGCATTTTTTTCCGGTACCAGAGAAAATACATAACCGGCAGTACCAGCATGGACACCAGAGGTGCCGTTACCATGCCGCCGACCATGGGCGCGGCAATACGCCGCATGATTTCCGCGCCACTTCCCTGGCCCAGCATAATGGGCATCAGACCGGCGATTATCACCGCCGCCGTCATGGCTTTGGGTCTGACTCTGAGGACCGCGCCCTCAATCACCGCCTGGCGCAGTTCGGCATCGGTGCGCGGCCGACGCCGATCGACGGCCTCACGCAGGTAGACCAGCATCACCACGCCGAATTCCGCCGCCACGCCAGCCAGGGCGATAAACCCCACCGCCACCGACAGGTGAAACCCCAGTGTCCACAGCAACCATACGCCACCGACCAACGCCAGGGGCACCGCCAGCATGACCATCAGCGCTTCGCTCAAAGTACGTAAACTCAGGTATAGCAGGATCAGAATAATGAACAGCGTCAGCGGCACAATGTAGCTGAGCCGCTCGGCAGCGCGCTGCAGGTACTGATACTGACCGACCCAGTGCAGCGTGTAACCGGGCGGCAGTTTCAGCTGTTCGTCGAGCGCCTGGCGGGCGGCGGCGATATACGAACCGATATCGCCCCCGTCGGTGGTGATATACACCCAGCCGTTAATACGGCCGTTTTCGCTCTTGATCAGCGGCGGTCCGTCGGTGATCCGCAGCTCCGCCAGATCCTGCAACTGCACCTGTGTGTCTTCGGTGACCACCAGCGGCAGTTCTTTGAGCTTGGTGATCGAATCGCGCCATTGCTGCGGATAGCGCAGGTTCACCGGATAACGCTCGCGACCCTCAACCGTATAAGTAATATCCTGACCGGCGATAGCGATATTTGCCGCGTCTTCGATCTCGGCGATACTCAAACCGTAGTGACCGGCGGCGTGACGATCGATATCGACGTCGATATAGCGCGCCCCGGCGGCGCGGTCCGAGAGCACGGTACGTGTCCCCGGCAGCGAGCGCAATACGGCCTCGACACGCCCTCCCAGCGCTTGAATACCCGCCAGATCCGGGCCGGCGATCTTAATGCCCACCGGCGTGTTGATGCCGGTCGACTGCATGTCGATGCGCGTGCGAATCGGCATCAGCCAGGCGTTGTGCAGGCTGGGCACCTTCACACGTGCGTCGAGTTCGTCGCGGATTTTTTTCATACTCATGCCGGCGCGCCACTGATCTCTGGGCTTCAGGCGGATAACGCTTTCGATCATGGTCAGCGGCGCGGGGTCGGTGGCTGTTTCAGCGCGTCCAACTTTGCCGAAAACCGAGGCGACTTCCGGCACGGTGCGAATCAGCCGATCGGTCTGCTGTAACAGTTCGCGCGCCTTGCCCACCGAAATCCCCGGCAAGGTGCTAGGCATATAGAGAAAATCGCCCTCGTCCATTTCCGGCATGAATTCGCTGCCCAGACGGTGCAATGGCCAAATCATGGTGACGACCAGTAGCCCGCCCAGGCCGATCGTCATCCAGGGGCTGCGCAGCGCCAGCCCGATCAACGGCCGGTAGGCGCGAATCAAGTTGCGATTGATCGGGTTGCATTCCTCCGCGCGCACCCGGCCGCGGATGAGGTAGGCGAGCAACGCCGGCACCAGCGTGACCGACAGGCCGGCCGCCGCCGCCATGGCATAGGTCTTGGTGAACGCCAGAGGAGCAAACAGGCGTGCTTCCTGTGCTTCGAGGGTAAACACGGGCAAAAAGCTCAGTGTGATGATCAGCAGCGAAAAGAACAGCGGCGATCCCACTTCGACGGCGGCCTCCTGGATCGCCTGCAAGCGGCTGATCCCCTGCGCCTCGGCGCGCTCAAGATGCTTGTGCACATTCTCGATCATGACAATGCTCGCGTCGACCATGGCGCCGATGGCGATGGCGATGCCACCGAGGGACATAATGTTCGCGTTGATCCCTTGTACACGCATAACGATAAACGCGCTGAGAATGCCCACCGGCAGACTGATCAGAATCACCAACGATGACCGCAGATGCAGCAAAAACAGCGCACACACCAGAACCACCACCAGAATCTCCTCGATCAGCCGCCTGCCGAGGTTATCCACGGCGCGCCCGATCAGCGCCGACCGGTCGTAGGTTTCCACCAGCTCCACGCCTTCGGGCAGACTGCGGCGTAAGCTATCAAGCTTCTCCTTGACCGCGCCGATGGTGCTCAGCGCGTTTTCACCGGAACGCATGACAATAATACCGCCCACCACTTCACCCAGGCCGTCCAGGTCGGCGATGCCGCGGCGCATGGCGGGGCCGAGATGTATGCTGGTGACGATATCGTCCAGTAACACCGAGGAGATCGACAGACGCCGGCGCAAGGTGGGTACGCTGGTAATGCCGATATCCTCGCTATCCTTGATATACCCCTTGAACCGTATCATGTACTCGGCCTCGGCCATCTCCAGCGCCGAGCCGCCGATTTCTCCGTTGGACTGTTCAATCGCGCGTTTGACGTTTGCCAGCGTCAGGTAATAGCCGCGCAGTCTGTCGGGGTCTATTACCACTTGATATTGTTTGACCATGCCACCAACCGTGGCCACCTCGGCAACACCGGGTACGGTCTGTAATTCATATTTTAGAAACCAGTCCTGCAGGGAACGCAGCTCTGACAGATCGTGCCCGCCACTGCGGTCCAGCAACGCGTACTGGTAGATCCAGCCGACGCCGGTGGCGTCCGGACCCAGGCGCGGCTGCACCCCGCGCGGCAACTGATCGGACACCTGGCTGAGGTACTCCAGCACCCGCGAACGGGCCCAGTACAAATCCGTGTCGTCGGAGAAAATCACGTAAACATACGAGTCGCCGAAAAAGGAATAGCCGCGCACCGCGACCGCTCCGGGCACCGAGAGCATGGCGCTCGACAGAGGGTAGGTCACCTGGTCCTCGACCACCTGCGGCGCCTGACCGGCATAACCGGTGCGGATAATCACCTGTACATCGGACAGATCGGGGATCGCATCCAAGGAAATGGTGCGCACCGAATACACGCCCCAGGCGCTCAGCAGGGTGGCGGCCAACAGCACCAGCAGGCGGTTGCGTACGGACCAGCGTATCAGCGCGGCGATCACCACATGAACCGTCTAGAAACGCGGTGTCGGCGTATAAATTACCGGGCGATAGCTTTCCAGATCGGGCGCGCCGGTCACAGGACCGACCTCGGATCCGAGGTGCCTGTGCTGGTGGTCGACCGCCGGGCGGCGCGGGCGCGGGGTTGCAGCGTGTCGAGGCAGCGCAGCGCGGTCCTGGCCGGCGCTTTGCGGGGTTCCGAGCCGGCGCAAGCCGGCTAGCAAACTGCTTTCCGAATCAATCAGGAACTGACCGGAAGCCACCACCCGGTCGTTGGCACGCAGCCCGGAGCGAATCTCGATCATGCCCCCGGCCTGTTCGCCGGCCACCACCGGCACCGACTTAAAGCGGTTCTCGGCGAGCATCAGCACGACACGGTCGCCCTCTCCGGTGCGGATTACGCTGTCGGCCGGCACAATCAACACGTTGCTTCGCGGCTGCCCTTCAATACTGACGTGGGCAAACATGCTCTGCGACAATTCGGGGTTATCGGTTTTGAATTTCAACGCAACTTCCAGCGAGCGGGTGGTATAACCGACCGGTGGCTCGACCCGAACCACTTCGCCTTCGAATACGGTGCCCGGCAATCCGCGCACCGTCATACGGGCCTTCTGACCTTGTTCCACCCAGCCCCACTGGCGTTCGAAAATCTCGGCGGTGACCTCGATGACCCGATAGTTGCCACCGACATTGAACACCGTAAAGCCGGTATGGACCCGTTCTCCGACCCGCCCGCGGCGGCTATAAATAAAGCCGTCCTCGAAGGCATGCACCGCGACCGGCAGCCGCGGCGCCTCGCCACTTTGCAGGCCCGCTATCTGGTCCGGGGTGAGGCCCATTTCACTTAATCGGGGGATCATGGCGTTGGCGGTGGCCCGATCATCGGCTTGAAAGGCATCCTGGAAGGCTTTTTCATGTTCGAACAATTCGTCGGACTTGACGCTGAACAGTAACTCTCCACGGGTAATGAAATCGCCGTCGTGCTTGTCGGCGATGGCGACCAGCTCGCCGCGGATGGGCGGCGTGATCGTGCGCCGCGCCATCGGGTCGACGCGGGTGATTTTTCCGATCGTCTCGATACTGCGCTGCAAGTCGCCGTAGACCGCGGTGGCGGTACGCACGCCGAGGTTGTGCATTACCGACGGCGCGACGGTGACGACCGGAAAACCCTCTTCTGCGCCCGCCTTCTGATCGATCTGCCGCTCGACCAGGTGCATGCCGCAAATCGGGCAGCTACCCGCCACGCCGCTGACGATTTCGGCGTGCATCGGGCAGACGTAATGCGATTGCGCGGGGCCCGTCGCCACCGGCTCCAGGATCTGGGCGCCGTTGTGCGGGGCGGGCCCGGCGCTCTCCTGCGTCGGCCATTGGGCGGCCAGGTAACCCAGAAACGCCGCGATCGCGGCTGTAACAACGAGTGATTTCGACATTATAGTTATTCTCCGTTTGTCATCTTGGCGCCCGCCAACCGGTGGTAGCGGAATAAGCGAACGGCTTATCAGCAAGCCTATTGGTTTGGCTCAGCCTAAGTTGATAGAGGTAGGGCCAGAGCTTCCCCGTCACAAACAGCGCTTTGCTTTGTGGGTGATAAGCGATGCCGTTGGCGAGTGCCGCGCCGTTAGCGCGCTGTGCCGCCGGCAGCAACCCGTCGAGATCAATCCAAGCAACAACCTCGCCGGTGCGCGGCTCGATCTGTGCGATGCAGTCAGTCGGATAAACATTGGCGAAAATCAATCCGTCGACTGTTTCAAGTTCGTTCAGTCCTTGTACGGGACGCCCGCTATCGGTCACTTGCAGGGTGGCGACTTGGCGATGCGTTTGCATGTCAATAAATCTCAATCGTGCCGACCCGTCGCTGATCACCAACCGTTCAGCGATAACGGTTCCGCCCCACCCCTCGCCGTCGAACGCGAAGCCGCCTGTCTGGCGCAGATCGGCGGCGGCGTAAATAAATGCCTTACCGGCCTGCCAGGTCAGCTGAATAAGGTATTGGCCCGATACGGCCAGCCCTTCCCCGAACAGACCCTGGTCTAAACGCCGTGAGGCGAGGACCCGCCCGGACTGCACATCGAGCCTGCGGACACTGGAGTGGCCACGTAGGCCCGTACTCTCGTAGAGTGCGCCCTGATAAAATGCAAGCCCTTGAGTGAACGCATTGCGGGCATGTGGAAACCGCGCCACGATCTCATAGCGCTGCGTCGGCACCGCACGACCGGTTACCGCTAAGCCGGGCGGGTGTACCGGCTTATTTTGGGTCACCAGACTGCACCTCTGCTGAGCTTGGGCAAAGGTTTTTCCGGCCGTCAGACCGCCAACAACCAACGCCAGCATCAAGACCCTTACGAGCCGGCACGACCGCTCTCTCACCAACCGCTGGCCAGCGCAGTAGCACTCGGAGCTGTGCGGCCCCTTACTTTCGGTTCGTTCAGCGGACACTCAAGCAACCATCCGAAACTTTTGGCTACCTCGCCCCATCTGGGGCTTGGTCTACCAGTACGGCCTCCTGCGAAACATCTTAAACGCAGAGGCCCTTCCCGAGTACTCGGGAAGGGCGTCCGCTCACTCCTGAAAACGCGCCGCTAGTGCAGCGAATAAATTGCCACGTCATGGTGCAACGGATCGAACTGATAAATCCGCAGACGACGACTGGGCTCAAAGTTATAGGTGATATCCACTTTGTGCATACCCGGCGTGCCGTCCGCCGCCACTGGCGCCACTACGATACCGCCCCAAGGTCCGCCGGCGTTAGGCCAGGCGTGGTTGCGCCCGAAAGTGAAAAAGCAGCCCGATCCCAACTGCGGCGGCCCGTTGTCCGGGTCGAGCAGATTGCGTGGCGACGGTTGTAGGTACTCCTCCGCCCCGCCACGATTGATCGGAAACACGTTGTCGTGACCAGCGACGGTGTTGGCTGGGTTATTGAAGGGGTCCTCTTCGGCCGGGTGACCGGCGGGAACTACCGGGTGCGGGCCGACCAGCGTGGTCGGATCGGTGAACTGAAAATGGTTTTCCCAGCCCCGAGAGCCGCCGAAGTCCACGTTCATGTAGCCGTGCGGGAAGTGGTCGCCGTTGTATAAGGTAACCTGATAGTCGTACGGACGAATATTCCATTCATGCGCGCTGCCGTTGGCGATACCTTTGTAACTGGCCGGACCTTGACCGCTGCCTTCGCCCTGCAGACCCTGACGGCTGCCATAGAGGGTATTGTTAACGTACAACAACGTCACTGTGGCATTCGGATCGGCCACGACACCGGCGGGCAGATGCGTGCGGTCCGTCCAGTCGAGGAACGCCTGGCGCAGGTCGACGGCGATCTGCGTCAGCGAGGACGCGCTATGGTCGTCGTGATCGTCCTCTTCCAGAGATTTGAAAATGTTCCACATACGCTTGGCGGGCGACAGATCGCCGATGCGTGAAATAGCGTATTCTTTATGCGCCTTGTCGCCGACAGGGTCGCAATTGTCATCAGTTGCGCCATCGGCACAAAAGGCGGACTTCTCCCACTGCGGTAGTGTCCATTCGAGTGGCCCGGCCTTCTTCAACGCATTTTCCATAACCTGCACCCGTGGCGGATGCAGGCGCCAGCCCCAGGTATAGACCAAGTTGAAGTACTTGCCCTTATTCTCCTTAATTTTGACCGTATAGCGTGTACCCTCGTTGAGCATCGGAAAATAGCTCTGGTCCATCGAAGCGTGGAAGGGACCGCGGTTGGGCCCGACGCGGTCGAAGTTCATCACCATCGGCGAGAAATCTTCCATGCCGCGGTTGAGAATGTTGACGTGGTAGGTCACAGTCCACGGGACTTCCAGTACAGCGCTGGGGTCGACAAACGCCGTATCGCTCTCGATGTGCTGATTGAAGTAGATCATATTCACATCGACGTTGCCGCCGATGACATTTCCGTCGGCGTCAAACACAGGCTCCACGGTTTTGACTTTGTTCGGCCCGTTGTAGTGCAACAGCGGAAAACCGCTGTAGGCGCGCCCCTTGATCGGGTTACCTTCGAGGATATCTATCGCTCGTTCGATTAAATCTTCTTTTACCTTTTTCTTGCCTTTTCGCGCGACTTTTTCGATCTTGTCGATGATTCTGTCCAGATCGTCTTCCGGGTTTGTCGGATTGATCGACTCAGTCAACACCGGTCCGTCGTGCAGATTATAGGGGTTGTCGGGCGACGAAGGCAGCGTGTTGGGCATTTCGTCGCCGTTGAAATCGCGGAGATTTTCGTAGACGGTCATCAAGAAGTTACTCCCCGGCGGCTCGGCGAACGGATCCTGGGGCGGGAAGTGGCCTTCCGGAGTAACAACAAAAGTGGTAATGCCGTCAGCCGACACAGTCTGCACCGACGGTCCGGGGCGCGGCTGTGTACAGGGGTGACCCATCATGCCGGTCATACCGGTCATAGGATCGAAAGTCATTTCACACCCCGCCCAGACGGTACTGCTCGCCCCGAGGCCCGCGCAGAGTAAACTGAACGCCGCTGCGATGCGCACTTCAACAAATGGTCTTTGCTGCTTCATTGTTTTTTCACCTCCTCCCCGGCGGCACGGCGGTGTTCGCCTAGGCGCCACAGGGGAATATTGTGTGTGTACCACCAGCTCAGTTCCCGCGGGAACGCTGGGTGTCAGACGCTGTGCATGTCCACCAGGAACGGCTTGTGCTGCTTACCCGTACTGAGACGCGCCACGGCTTCGGCGATGTACAGCGGCTGCAGCCGACTCGGCTTATTCATCCAGCGGCCGGTCCTTTCGTTGCCGATCCAAGACAGGGCATAGAGACTGCCGCGGGCGTTGAAAGAGGCCAGAATTTCCCGAATGTCCTCGGGAGCGCCGGTCAGAAAACGCCACTTGGCGCCGTGTTTTTCGGCCAGCGCGCGCAGCGCATCCGGAGTGTCGTGGTGGGGATCGGTGGTGACGGTGTACATCTGTACATCTTTGCCGACCCGATCGGCGATCATTTCGTGCACCTTGACCAGGTTGCTGAGCAACGGATAGTACTGCTCACCTTTCACCGAAGTGAAACTCACCAGCACCAGCTTGTCGGCAATCAGGTCCTCGTAGAACCAGTTTTTGCGGTTGTGCTGGTCCTGCACGATGACCTGGGGAAAACGGCCGGCGTTCTTGCCGCCCCGGGCGCGCGGACAGGTCTTGAACGCCGGGTTGTCTTTTACCACCCCGGGCGCCATGGCAGCGGTCACCGCCGCCGGCACGGCCGCGGCAGCTCCTGCCAAAAACATTCTTCTTGTGCTTTTCTTCATCATAGACTCCTTGGAATTCCGATCATGTGCACCGACTCAGGGTTCTCTGCCGCGCCGCTTCAGCTACCACCGTTGGGTATAATGTCCCAACGCGCCATCATGGCGTTGTCTTCGTGGACGTTGTTATGGCAGTGAATGACGTAACGACCCAGAAAGTCGTCAAAGCGGTAAAACACACGTGCTGAATCGTTCGGCCCCAACGTGGCGACGTCCTTGCGCGAGCGAAGTACCCCGGTCGGCGGTCGGCCGTTCCATTCCAGTACCTGGAATTCCTCGAAGTGAACGTGTACCGGATGAGCCCAGGAGCTGCCGGCGTTGCGGAATGTCCAGATTTCCGCGGTGCCCTGCTTGGGTGCGGCGGAAATCTTGGTCGGATCCATGAATTCATGATTGACGGTCCACAACCCCATGTCGTGGTCAAATATCCATTCGCGCTCTGCGACCACTTCATCGAGATTAACGGGCGGCAACTCACGCATAAAGTCGGGAATGCGGCTGTTATCCGGGCCTTGCAGATTTTTGATGCGGAACTGCATCACCGGCATACGATCCGGGCCCTCCAGACGGCGCCCGGTCGGGCCCTGGCCGTTGATCTGCTCCATCAGGTTGACCAGGTTGACGCTCTCCCCGGGGCGATAACGCGAAAAGTCGATAATCACGTCGTGCCGGTTGGCCGGTCCGAGAACAATACTGGTTACGCTGACCGGCTCCTCGAGCAGATTGCCATCGTTGGCGATGACGAACATCTCGGCGTTATCGCTCAACCCCAGTTCGTAGAAGCGCGATGGCCCGCCGTCGTAAAAACGTAAGCGGTATTTACGCGGCTCCACATCCAGGTAAGGAGATACTTTTCGGTTTACCGTAATCAGATCGCCGAGATGACCGTCGGTATCAAACACATTGTAGGACGGGTTACCGAATTGGTCGAAACGCACATCGTGCAGAATGAACGAAAGGTCGTACTTGCCGTAGGTGCCGGGCAAACGCAAGGCGTTCGGGTTGGGATCATTCTCGTCACCGGAGTCCAGCTCGTCGTAGAACGTCGACATCGCCGAGAGGCCCGCGTAGACGTTGGTCGCGGTGAAATCCAGCATGTGATCGTGATACCAGAGGCTGCCCAGCGCCTCGCGCGGATCGTTGCGCGCGTAGAGCATACCGTAGTGGTGATCCCAGAACTCGCCCGGGCCGACGAAGTCTTCGGGATAGCCGTCGCTCTCCGAGGCTGTGTGTGCATTGTGCAGATGAATCGTGGTGTAAGGCAGTCCGAAGGGAATCAGCGCATTTTCGGTCATCGGCAAATCGTTATAACGACGCACGAACACGGGCTCGCCATAGCGCGCCACCAGTTGCTCACCCGGTGTGGCACCGTTGAACAACCAGGCCAGCGAGCCGAAGCCAAGTGGGTTCAGCGCCGAGAGTTGCGGGTGATAATTCCACAGACCCTCGGTCATATGCTGCACGTAGTGCTTGGCGGGCGTGAACTCGTCGAAGCGCTGATGACGGTTGGGGTCCGGAGGAGGCGCGAGCGTCGCCGGATCGACCGGTGTCATCGCCGGAGGAATGTACACCGGTGTGGTGTAGGGCGTCACCGGAGGACTGTCCGGTTCTGTCAGCGGACTGCGAATGCCTTCCGGGCGACACAGTTGCGCCTGCGCCGCGCGCGGCAATGCAACTCCGCCAAAAATTGCAGGTGTGCTGGCCACCGCCATCGCCCCTGCTTTGAGCACGTCTCTTCTTTTAGCCATTTTCCCTCCAGCTCCTAGGTAATTGTGTTTTTCTGGTGAGCCTGGGTAACGCTCACACCCGAACCTGCCACTCCAACCTCCTGGACAAATGTCGGCGCTGCCGATTTGTCGCTTTTGTTGCCGCGCATAATGAAACAGATTGGCGAACAGGTATGTAACCCAGGTTACCCGAGACGAAAATAATCCAGTCTTATAAAACGATTGTGATAGTAGATACAAAAAAAGGCCCGCTTTAAAAGCGGGCCCAGGTCATAACGTGCTTTGCTTATTCTACTACTAATATAGTAGTTGCGCGATTACCGTCCTCCAAGGAAACCGCCACGGTATAAACGCCGCTTTGCCCACCAACCTGCACAGGTACATTCAAGATGCTGCCATTCGGTCCGCTCACGCCGTCGCCGGAACTGGTGAGTGAAGAATTCGCCATCAGTGTACCGCGCGATTGCTTGGACGGACCCTGTATCTCGATGTCACCGATTTCTTCGTCGTCCTCATCGGCTACACCATTGCCGTTTGAGTCCACCACCAGATCGGCTTTCCAGGGTTTTTCCGCATCAACGACATAACCCACCGCGGCAATGCCTTTAAAGGGGATAAACGAATCGGGTTGACCCGCTCTTTCTTCAAACAGCAAAAAACGCGGGGCGTAAGGCGCGCCGGCAGAAAAAGAGCCGCTACGCACGGTATTTGACAGGACCGTCTCAGGCGCGATGTGCTGAAAGGTTACTGATTCGACAAGCTCAGCGGTCACCGTCGCCGGGCTGCCTTGCGCACCGGTAGCCAGGCCGGCGTTGGTGGCGCCAACCACTCTTCCCACCGCGGCGGGAAAGTATATTTTTCCCTTACCCTTTTCCATCAGTTTTCCCGCGGCGTCAAAAATACGGATCTTCAAGGTCCCCTTGCTGCCCTCCGGCCCGTTGGTAAAAGGCGCGGGCCCGGCGTTGGTATTGGGTCGCGGACGGATATGCACGACTTTGAACCCAATCTGGTTTGCCCGAGCCTGCTCCAGACCATTGGCGCCGCTCCCACCGTTGGGGATTACGGTGATCATTTTGTTGCCATCATCGACAATGCGGTAGTTACCGTGTTGCACCCCATCACCCGCCGCCGCGGTAATCGGCATCTGTGGCAACCCGGTGACCAGAACAAAAAATGCGTTGCTGGTAACCGGCACGAAGGCTTTATCGTTATCGACCCCGTTACGTTCAATACTCCCGCCGACCTCCACTTCCATACGCCCGCCAGCCGGGATCTGATGACCGAAGTTGTTGGGGTCGGCGGCGAGATTGTCAGGCGCACCTGGGGCATTGAGGACCGCGATAAGCTCGGTCGGCTCGCCGGCTATCTGACCGTTGCTGACCACGGGCGGCGCGACAACAGCGGTAATGATATTGTCGAACCTGCCATGATCATCCGACTTTTCTTTGCCGTCGGCGAGTACACCGAGGCTCAGGCCCGCGGCCAGGGCGCCGGCTAGGGCGGCCGCGGTCAACACCGGTCTCACTTGCTGCTTTCCTTTTGCATTCACTAGATTACTCCTCCAAGTCTGAACGTAAAATCAGGCCGGCAAAAACCGGCCTCGTCGTCGCCCCGGCGACGGAAGGATTCCGTCCACGGGGCGACCCTATGTAGATAGCAATACCGGCGGGATTATTCATTTTTCCGCACCGGGCTCTCCACCGCCTGATCTGCAGCCCCCCGCAGCAATCAATGGGGATAGATCGACATGAATCGCTTATCCACTGGTGACCAGTGCGCGGCTGCTTGGCGCTATAGACAAACTCTTTTGTGTACCAACTATCACAATGGTTTTAACAGCGGTGTTTACCAACGATCCACCGTAGTCCGCCGTGCAAAGCCCGTGTTACATGCGCGACAGAGCTTTTGAAGGTCATCCCGAATAAATCTTTGCAAGCGTATCAAATATTACAGACACGTCTGCCAGGCTTAATTTAGATTTGCTCTAAGAGTCATTCTAACCATGCGCCCGAAACCCAACTTGCGCGCCATACGAACTACAAGCGGAACCCGCCATTGGCATGACTGCTCCGGTCTGCCAAAAAATAGCGGAATTTTTTACCACTGAAACAAGTTCCAGTTAAGGGACTTCCACTGAGCGGAGAAAAACATGACAGCTACTCATCCAAGCATTCCTGTGGTATTGGCGTTGGCACTGATGCCGATAGCGGCAACGGCGCACGAAATTCATACTTGCGCGGCCGGTTTTCCGGACGCGCCGGTGTTGTCCGGGCACGTCCATCAAACCGACATCAACAGCGGTGCGTTGAGTTTTAAGCAGATCACCGATGCCGGCGAAGCGTTGTTCGTCGCACGATTCAATACCTGCGACGGGCAGGGGCGCCCTTCCGCCACCGGTACCGGAGATAAACGGGTAGCCGATGAACCGGCCTTTATCCGCACCTCGGCGCCGGAGTCCAATTCCTGCGCCGGGTGCCATGCGCAACCGCGCGCCGGCGGCGCCGGTGATATTGTCACCAGCGTTTTCGTGCTCGCACAGGCGGCCGATCCGGTTAATTTTTCGGTGGCCCCTGAGTTCAGCAACGAGCGCAATACCCTAGGCATGAACGGGTCGGGCGCGATTGAAATGCTGTCGCGTGAAATGACCGTCGACCTCCAGACTCAGGCGGGCGCTTTACCCGACGGCGCGCACACGCTGACCACCAAGGGCATAAATTTTGAAATCACCAAGCTCGGGGGGGTCGTCACAGCGAGTAGAGGCGTCGATACTGATCTGGTCGTCAAGCCCTTTCACCAGGCCGGAGTGGTTATTTCTCTGCGCGAGTTCACCGCCAATGCGATGAACCACCACCACGGCATGCAGGCCGAAGAGCGCTTCGATATGAACCCGGCAAAAGGCTTTGATCCGGATTTCGACGAAGACGGCGTAGCGCGCGAACTGACCGTCGGCGACATCACCGCCAATACGCTCTGGCAAGCGCAGCTCGGGGTACCCGGGCGGGCTATGCCGAAAAGCCAAGAGGAGCGCGAACGCGTTCAGCGCGGTGAAGAGGTATTCGATGACGTCGGCTGTACCTCCTGCCATGTACCTAAGTTAGAGCTGCAAAGCCGCTTCTTTGTCGAACCCAACCCCTTTAATCCACCGGGCACTTGCAGCGATATCACGGTCTGTCCCGAATACCGCTTCGACATGACTAAACAGGGCGAGGGTCCGTTGTTGGAGAAAGGCAAAAAGGGTGGTGCGATCGTGCGCGCCTACACCGATCTCAAGCGCCATAACCTGTGCGACGAGGTTACGGACCCGGATCCGGTGCGCCACTTCTGCAATGAGCACCTGGCGCAAGGTCGTCCTGACCAGGACGGTAAACCCGGCACCGAGTTCTTCCTGACGCGCAAACTATGGGACGTGGGTAACTCGGCACCCTATGGACACCGCGGGGATCTGACCACCATTGCCGAAGCGATACTCGCCCACGGCGGGGAAGCGCGCAGCGCCCGCGATCTGTTTCTGGCCAGCGCCGCGCAAGATCAGATCGCTGTGGTGAAGTTTCTTAAGACCTTGCAGGTGGTGGCGCCGGATGACGAGGACTGAACACAAACAGCGTTAAGCCCGTTTCAGGGCGACCTGCCCTAATTTAGCCGGCCTTTCAGAGGCCGGTTTTTTTTGGGCGTTGTACCGGGCGCGAATAAAACCGCAAACGCCGACGAACGCCCATCAGCTGCGATCTGCAGGCAGCGGTTGTTTTAGCTTTGCGGCCGCCGCTTCGAGGCGACTCGCGAGCTCACTGCGCCCGGTTTTATTCAGCTGTATACGGTAGCGGTGAATAATATTGACGGTGTCAGCGCGGGGTGTTTCCGGGAGATTATCAAGTAAGGTTATCAAGCGCTGCAGTATCAGCGCGCCCTCGGACCAGCGCCCCTGGCCGGCGAGGCTTAAACTCAATTCAATCAGACGATCACCGATTTGCGCAGTATCCAACGTCGCCTCTTCGCCAAGCGATCGGCTGAGCAGGGCCTCGGCTTGGACAAACTTTCCCTGCTGTCGTTTAAGCCGCCCAAGCCTGTATAACGCCTGGGATTTGGTCGCCGCAGGCAAGCCAGCCGACTCAGCCGCAACCACCGCCTGCCCACAGGCCTTGACGGCCAGCGCCAGAAGACCCTGTCGTTGTGCGGCATCACAGGCTGCGCTGTGGTTGTCATACTGCGCCCGGTCGCTACAGGCGAGCACCGTCGCGGCCAGCAGCAGGGCCAACACGCGAGGCGCCCTCATCGAACGCGCCCGCCTCGAACACGGTATGTGGTGTTTCGACTCGCTTGACAGTGCCGCTCGGTTAACCGGAGATCCCCTGCAGCGTTTCGCCCGACAGCACTTCAATGCTGCCGCGGCGCAGCTTAATACAACCGATGTTCTCGAAATCTTTCAATATCCTGCTGACCACTTCACGCGTAGTCCCCAATTCATTGGCGACTTCCTGATGGGTGACTTTGAGTGTGCAGGAGGTTTCCGCTTGAGCCAGTTTTCCGAGCAAACACGCCAGCCTTAATTCCAGACGCTGAAAACTGACATTGGCCACCAGTTGAACCACTTCGGTAAAACTATCGGCCATGGAGCACATGACATGCTGCCTGAAATCTTCGGACTCGGCCATTAGGCGCCGAAAATAGTCAATAGGCATGGCCAGAATGCGCACATCTTCGTCAGCCACCGCTTGGGCGAAAATATCCCGGGTAGTGAGCAGCTTGGTCAAGGTCAGCACGCAGACCTGCCCCCTGCGCACCCGATAAAGACAAATCTCCCGGCCGCTTTCCGCGATCTGAAACACCCGGACAACGCCTTTCAGAACAATCACAAAATGGGTTGCAGCGTCGCCGCACTGCACCAATTTGGCGCCGGCGGGAAATGAAATAATTTCGGATTTGGTCAACGCCTCCTTCCAGACATCCTCGGTAATATGCTGTAGACCGGGAATTTGCTTCAGCCAGGTCTGTTGATGGTTTATTACGCCTGCCGTATGTCGAACCTCATTCAACATCGCTCCTCTCCTAAACATTATTTTTTTCCGTACCGGTACGGTCGCAGGTTTATTATTTTCTGCAGAACTTATTATTTAGAGAAAAATAGCTCCCACACTGAAAGACGGATAAAGCGGCGGATTTAATCCAGGCCGCCGCAAACCGTCCCATCCGAACCCGCCGATGAGAGAGTATTCAGACGCCGGATTTATTCGATATTTTTAGCTTTCGGAGTTATTTGTCCGGTGATACGGAGTCTTCTGTGCGTTAAGTCACAGATAGAAGGCGCTGGGCAGGCCGGAATACCTTACTTCAGGTCGCCTATCCGGGCCACCGGCACGGGCGTCGAGTCGCAGATACCCAGCAAAAGTCTCCGCAACGAACGGCGCGCCGTATGCAGGCGACTCATCACCGTACCAATAGGAATATTCAATGCCTCGGCAACTTCGGCATAAGAGAATCCGCCCAGATCGACCAGCGTCAAGGTCTGGCGCTGTCCGGGCGGTAATTTCAAGATAGCGGCCCGGACCCGGGCCACGGTTTGTTGTTCGCAACAGCAGGATTCCGCGTCTGTGTCGCTGACGATGCTGGCGTCATCGATGTCAGTCATCGGGCGCAGCTGGCGCAGGTGCTGGTGCCAGCAGTTGCTGAGAATTCGGTACATCCAGGCACTCAGACAGCGGCTGTCCCGCAGTTGATCGATGCTGTGCAGGGCGATAAGCAGAGCCTCCTGAACCAGGTCGTCGGCCACCATGGGGTCCCCGCACCAGGACAACGCCACGCGGTAGAGGCGGTCGCGGTCAGCGGCGATTGTCCTGCGCTGGTCGCGGCGGGAGAAAATCTGATTTAAGAGACTCATATTCTTCTTCAGACGCGCCAGTCCGGGCATTATTCAAATTGGGCCGCTCTGGCGGCGGCATAGATTCAGTCTTTATGTGCCTTAAGATGCTAAGTAAATTCGAATAAATTACACCGCTCGCGCCTCCCTACCTTTAGCAGCGGCCGCTCAGGCGCGCCGCATGCCTTCGCTACATAACACTCATTCTACCAATACTAAATATTGTGAGGAGCTCAACACTGATGAAATCAACAATAAAACCACTTACGAGCCTGGCCTACGGCCTGGGTCTCGCCATGGTTGCCGGCGGCGTCACCGCTCACGGTCTGGATGAGGTCGGCCAACCGGCCTGTCTGGAAGCCAATTTCATGATGGCGGACGCCATGAACGCTCCGTTTGGCGTGCAGGGTCCCGGCCAGGTGCTGGAAGTCAGTATCGTCACAGGCGCGCGCGGCATTACGGTAAGTAATCCCTTTGGCGGCTCCGCGGACCCCAACGGCCCGGTGTGCGAAAATGGCAGCGGCAATCTGGAATGCCCGGGTCCGTTCAAACCGACCGGCGTACTCTCGGGCGGTCTGAACGGACACGCCTTCATCACCAGTGCCGGCCAGCAGGCGCTGACCGAATTTCATCGTGACGGCACGCCGATCCGTACCGTCTCCTACCGCCCGCTGCTCGGTAATCCCACCGGCCCCGCCGGGCGCGGCACCGTACCGCGGCCGCTGGGAACACAGATGATGCCCAACGGTAACCTGGTGCAGGCCATCTGCGATGCGAACTTCTTTAACGCCTCCAACTCCGATGTGGCGCCTGAAGGCGGACTGGAGGCCAATCAGTACTTCCCGCCCGTCAACACGACCGCCGAGCGCAATGCCAACAGCCGGGTGCTGGTCATCGACCAGGAAACCATGCAGGTGATCGACGAATACAGTCAACCAAAAAACAAGGATCCCCGTTGGACCTGTATCGCCGGTATCGCCTTCAGCAGCGAAGGCATGGGGCTGAGCATGTTCCACGGCGCCGCCATCGCCATGGTGGACTGGAAACGCGGTCTTAAAGACGACGTGGCAGGAGTGGGTTCTAATGATTTGGACGAGCACTTCGAGCTCGGCGATAAAAAGAACCGCGCTCACGTCAGCCGCTGGATCGACCTGCGCCCGGGCAAACCGCTCGATGACCCGTCGCGCCGTGACTCGCTGCGCGCCTGGGGTTACGACGAGGACGGTACCATTTATGTCACCGACCGTGCGCGTTCGCGCGATTGTCTGCGCGGCGAAGTTCCCGGCACACCGGGTGGCTGTAACCCGAGCGTGTTCCGGCAGCGCGTTGACGTGGTCGATTTCGGCGACGATTTCCCCTCGCGCACCATCGGTCTGGACCCGGGCGTGAACGTCATTGCCGGCATTCGCCCCAACCGTATGTCCGCGGTGGCCTGCGACAATATCGGTGGCCCGACGGCAAACGGCAGCAACCCGGCGGGTACCGCCTGTGACGTCGAGACCCTGCTGATCGCCTCATCGGCGTATAACCCGGGCTGCACGGAGCACGGATCGGTACCCCCGGCGCGCTGCTTCGTCCAGGGCGGCGGCGTCGGTGAATACTCGATCGCACCGCAAGACGCCGATGCCCAGGACGGCACCTGCACCGGTGATCAGGCCGCCGGCGCCGACAATAGTGGCTGCGCCCAGCCAATCGCCACCTATCTCGGCCGCGACAATGTCACCGGCGGCACGGACTTTGTTGATCCGCGCATGCTGATGGTCATTCACGAAGCGTTCGTTCAGTAAGTAGCTGTTGGGAGATGCTCCCGGTGGACTTTGCCCTGACCGGTTCAGCGGCCGTTCGCCGGGGGCGCATAACTTGTTTAACTATCAAAACAAAAGTAGAGGGTATGCAACGATGATCAATTTCAAAATGACGACACTCGCCGTTACGCTGCTGACAATGGGCGCGGCCTCTTCCATGGCACTGGCCGGCTCCAGCGTGATAGATGACAACATGAGCCGGCGAGGCCCCGGCTCAGCCAGTGGTAGCGGCGACACCGTCGAGGCCAACTGCGCACTGGACCCCAGCGGTAACGGCTGGCAGGGCGCGACCGCGACGCTCGAAGTCAGCCAGAAGGGCGACGCAAGCCGTGTCGAGATCGAAGTCAATGGCGCCGCGCCGGACACGCTGTTCACCGTGTGGGTCCGCATCAAGGGCAAGAACGGCTTGAACAGCGCCGGCAGCCCTCTGACCGGCGGCGGCGCAACCCCGCTGGCGCCAGGCTCCGCCCTCGACGCCCTGAACGGGATCAGTCCGTGGGTGGACCCCGCCGGGGCCAGCGCATCAATCAACTCGTTCACCACTGATGCATCCGGCCGTGGCGAGTTCAAGACTACGCTCGATTTTCCGCTGGTACGCGGCGCCTACCCGTTTCAGATGACGACAACTTCGCGGCCCGGACACGAAGGACACGCCAATGTCCCCACGGCGATTGCCGATCCCAGAGAGCCCGGTCAGGAAGGCACACCTTTTCTGATCAGGGTGGTTTCGCACTGTACTGACAGTGCCAGCCACGGGCTGTCGCCGGCGACCCGGGAAGCCTGGTTCCAGTATCCCTGAAGCGCATCCGAGCAAGCTGCACGACAAGCTGCTATAGCGCAGAAGGCCCACTAACCATAAAACGCCAACCGGCATAAAGAGCAAGTATGACCCCTTCCTCTCTCGGGCGCTGCGCATGTAGCGCCCCTATTTTTTTCCCTACTCTCCCGAATCAATCTGGACTTAGCCACCGCTTACCGGGATACTGGTTATACGCGCCGGCGGCTGGAACCATAGAGGACGGATTATGATACGCGTAATCATGCTCGTGTTTGTTATCGCGCTGGCGGGCTGCGAACGTACGGCCGACAGCAGTGTTAGCGAGCCGACAGCCCCCAGCGGCGAACTGAACGCCACCGAGGCCGGAGCGAGCGCGGGTGTCGCTGCGCCAACCGATTCCCAGTCCCAAGGGCCGACGGCTCACGTCTTCCAGTTCGGCATCTACAAAGCACTGCGGAAAGGCCAACTCAAGGACAGCAGCGAAACCAATACCGGCAAAGTCATACGCAAACCCACGCTCGAGCACGTGAGCATGACAGATCGTATCCCCTTGCTCAAAGAGACCTATTTCGGCTATCAGTATCGTTTATTCGATTTGCCGCCGGAAGCGCTGATCAAGCCGGTCATGGAGCTGAAAAAAGTACTGATTCATCCGCAAATGACCTTGCCCGACGGCTCAAAAACCACCGGCTGGGAGCGTCACTTCAAAGGCCGGGTGGAAACCCAGCAGGTGATGGGTTTCGACGGCTACGTATTCAACGAAGACTATGAACTCGTCGAAGGTGACTGGATCTTCCAGATCTGGTATCAGGACAAAAAGCTGATTGAACGCAAATTTGTCAGCTATCGCCCGGTACCGGCAACGGCCGCCGCGCAAACGGAAAAAGAATAAACCGGCTCCATCTGCGTCTTGCGATTAGTCGGCTATAAATAACTTTGCATTAACAAATACCGCTCCAGGCACTATGATTAAATCTTCTCCCCGCCCCACATGACGAGCGCCGGCGCACAGTCACGCGCAGCGGTCGAAGTCGCGTCGCTGGGTAAAGATTTCGGCGCTTTTAGCGCCGTCAAGGACATTTCCTTCGCGGTCCGCCGCGGTGAAGTGCTCGGCTTTCTCGGCCCCAACGGCGCCGGCAAATCCACCACGATGAAGATGATCGCCGGGTTCTTGGCACCCACCCGGGGGCAGGTATGGGTGGGTGGGTACGACATCGATCGGCGGCCGCTCGAAGCCAAGCGTTGTCTCGGTTATCTGCCCGAAGGCGCTCCCGCCTACGCCGATATGTCGGTCAGCGCCTTTCTCACCTTTATCGCCCGCATGCGCGGTTACCGCCGCCGCGAACGGCGCTCACGGGTGGCGGCGGCCGTTGAGAAGGCAAATCTGGGCTCGGTCGCCTACAAGCCCATCGAGACCCTATCAAAAGGCTTTAAACGGCGCGTCGGACTGGCGCAGGCGATCCTGCACGATCCCCCGATCCTGGTGATGGATGAACCGACCGACGGCCTCGACCCCAACCAGAAGCATGAAGTGCGTACACTGATCCGGGAGATGGCCAGAGACAAGGCTATTCTGATCTCCACGCATATCCTCGAAGAAGTGGACGCGATTTGCGATCGCGCTATTATCATCGCGCACGGCAGACTCAAGTTTGACGGGACACCACAGCAGCTGTTGTGCATGTCCAGTCTGCACAACGCGGTGCGTTTGCGCTTTGCAGGCAACGTCCCGGCGGACGCCGCAGCACGCCTGCTGGATCTGCACGGAGTCGGGCGGGTGAACCAAAGCGACGAAGCCGATCAGCTCATGGTGCTACCCAACAACGCAACGGCCATCGTCAAACAGGTAGCACAGCTGGCGCGCGCCGAAACCTGGCAGCTCCAGGAACTGGTTGTCGAGAGCGGACAGCTCGATGAGGTGTTTCGCCGTATCACCGGCCCGGCCGAAGCCGCGCAGCGCGGGGAGCCAGCGTGACGGTGACCGGCGCCATCCTCAGGCGAGAGCTCGGCAACTACTTCGCCACCCCGGTGGCGTACGTGTTTATCGTCATCTTTCTGGTGCTGTCCGGCGCCTTTACATTTTACCTGGGTGGACTGTACGAGCGCGGTCAGGCCGATCTGCAGCCCTTTTTCACCTTTCATCCCTGGCTCTATCTGTTTTTGATTCCGGCGCTGTCGATGCGCCTGTGGTCGGAGGAGCGCAAGAGCGGAACGATTGAATTGTTGATGACGCTGCCGGTATCGGTCGGCGCGGCGGTAATCGGCAAATTTCTCGCCGCGTGGACGTTCACCGGCATCGCCCTGGCGCTGACCTTTCCAGTATGGCTCACTATCAATTATCTCGGCCACGCCGATAATCCCGTCATCGCGCTGAGCTATTTTGGCAGCTTCCTGATGGCAGGGGCCTATCTCGCCGTCGGCGCCTGTGTATCGGCGTTTACCCGCAACCAGGTCATCGCCTTTGTGTTCTCGTTCGTTATCTGCTTGGTTTTTGTCCTGGCGGGTTTTCCCATGGTGATGGATATCTTCCAGGGCTGGGCGCCGCCGGCGCTGATCAACGCGGTCGGCAGGATGAGTTTTCTGAGCCACTTCGAATCAATCACCAAAGGCGTCATCGATCTGCGCGATGCAATTTTTTTCCTCTCCTTCATTGGTTGCTGGCTGATGGCCAACGTGATCGCCGTAGAAACGGGGAAATCCGACTGATGGCGCTCTTTCAGCAGAGCGCAAAACGGCGATGCTGACGCGGCGCGCATTTTATTCCGCCTCGGGGCTGATAGCGCTCGCCGCGCTGCTGCTGATTATCAATGTGTTCGCCGATGTATTTCTGAACAACGTCCGCTTCGATCTGACCGAAAACAGACTCTACACCTTGTCCGCCGGCACCCGCAGCATTCTGGCCAATCTCGATGAACCGCTTACACTGCGCTTTTATTTCTCCAACAAACAGTTCAGCGACATGCCCGTGGTCTCCACCTACGGGCAGCGGGTGCGCGAACTGCTCGAAGAATATGCCTCGCTCAGCGACGGCAAGCTGCGACTGATAGTTGAACAACCCGAGCCGTTTTCTGAGACCGAAGAGCAGGCGGCGCGCTATGGTATGCAGGGCGTGCCCGGCAAGAGCTCGGGAAGTTACGCCTATTTCGGGCTGGTCGGCAGCAATTCGGTGGGGGATATCCGACGCATCCCGTTCTTTCAACCGGACCAGGAAGATGCGCTGGAATACACGCTCTCCAAGCTGATCTACAGTCTGGCAAATCCGCGCAAGCCCGTGGTGGGTCTGTTGTCGGGCTTACCGGCGATGGGCGGTTCCGCAGCCGCGCGTTCCTTGCCCAGTGAGCCGCAGCAAGACTGGTTTACCCTCACGCAGATAAAACAATCATTCGATGTCGTGAGCCTGGGTACCGAGACGACGCATGTTGCCGACAATATCGATGTACTGATGCTGGTGTATCCGAAAAATCTGCCGGATAAAACGCTGTTCGCCATTGACCAGTATGTGCTGGCTGGCGGGCGGGTAGTTGTGTTTCTCGACGCATTTTCGGAAGCCGATACGTCGCTGCCGAAGGTGACCAGCCCCGAGCAGGGATATGTCGAGGCCGTGCGTCATGCAAATCTGCAGCGGTTAATGAACGCCTGGGGCGTGCAACTGGCACCCGGTCATATCGCCGTCGATCGGCGCGCGGCCGCCAGCGTCATGACCAGCCGCGGAACGCCGGTGGACTATGTCGTCTGGCTGAGCTTGAGCAAGAACGCTTTTAACCACCAGGACTTTGTCACCGCCGATCTGCAGAGCCTGGTGATGGCCAGCTCGGGCTATTTGCTCAAACGCCCGGGCGCAACCACACAGATGGTGCCCCTGATTCAGACCAGCGATCAGGCTATGCAGCTGGACGCAGGCTATGTCAAATACGGCACCAAGCCGACTGACCTGCTGCAGACTTATGCGCCGGGCGGAACCCCCCTGGTTTTGGCTGCGCGCATCCGGGGCGAGCTTAAATCGGCTTTTCCAAACGGTCTCGACGGCGCGGATAACAGCCACCGCCTTACTGAGGCGCAACGACCGGTGGACCTTATCGTAGTGGCCGACAGCGACATGCTCCAGGACCGGTTCTGGGTCGATTTCAAAGACTTCTACGGTCGCCGCGTGGCCGCCACCCGCGCCGACAACGGCGCCTTTCTGATCAACGCCCTGGAGAATTTAAGCGGCAGCAGCGACCTGATCAGCCTGCGCAGCCGCGCCCGCTCGGCGCGCCCGTTCGGCAAAGTGGCCGCACTGAAGGAGGCCGCCGAGAAACAATTTCGCGCCAAGGAGCGCGCCCTGCAAATAAAACTCAGCGAGACCGAACAAAAAATCGGCACCCTTCGCCAACGCAATGAAGACGGGAACACACTCATCATCAGCCCCGAGCAGCGCGAGGAGCTGCGCGCATTCCAGAGCGAGCAGAGCAAAACCCGCAAGGCGCTGCGTAATGTACAGCATGAGTTGACCCGCAACATCGAAAAACTGGGCAACCGGCTGAAACTCATCAATATCGGCCTGGTACCCCTGCTCGTGGTAGTGGTGGCTGTGGTGTTGGGGCTACTGCGCGCTCGGCGTATGCGCCGTAGCGGCGCGTAGCGACAACGGATATGTACGCCTCTCAGCCCCCAGCCGTCTTCGCACCTAGGCGCTCCTAGACATGCGCAGTAAGACACTGGTTATCCCTCTTCTGGCGCTGCTGTTCCTGGCCGGCGCTTACTGGTTGCTGAGCCAACGCGCCTCGCCGCCCGAGCACCGTGTCGAAGAGCAACGCCTGTTTCCCCGGCTCGCCACACAACTCAACGACATCGAGCGGATAAGAGTGGAACACGGCGGCAACCTATACGACGTTGTGAAAACCGCCGAGCACTGGCAACTGCCGGACAAAGGCGGTTATCCCGTGCTGTTTGAACGCATCAAACCCCTACTGCTTGACATAACTCTGTTGGAAATAGTCGAGGCGAAAACCGACAAAGCGGAGAACTACGCGCGGTTGGGGGTGCAGGCGCCGTCGAAGAAGAGCGACAACACCCGCCTGAGTTTATACGCCGGCGCGCCGGCACCGGTCGCCTCGTTGATTGTCGGCGGCGTCAGAACAGGATTGATGGCCGGCGCACGGGACGGTATCTATATTCGCCTCTCCGGCGAACGCCGGGCCTGGCTGGTCGCCGGCCACCTCGATGTGCCGCAGCAGCCGGTCGACTGGGTCGACCGGCGCATCATCCACCTCAAACCGAAACGTGTGCACCGGCTGACTATCACCCACCCCGACGGTGACACACTGGTAATAGAAAAACCCTATCAGGGCGCTCCGGACTACACCGTGCGGAACGCTCCCGAGGGTTTGGTGGCGAAACACCACGCGCAGATCAATCCGCTCGCCAGGGGGCTTGCGGCGCTGAAGATGGATGACATGCTGGTACGCGCTGACGCCGGCTTGCCCCAGGCAGAGGCCGTGACGGCCGTTTTTGAAACCTGGGACGGTTTACGGATCACCGCCTATACGGTCGAATGGAACAACGCGATGTTTGTCTGGTTTGATGTCGCCGGCGCTGCACGCGATGCCCCGGATCAACCCCCCGAAGACGCACAACTGGACAACGATTTGCATGACCGCCTGGAGGGCTGGCTCTTTCGGATACCGCGCGCCCGCGGGGCGACACTGCGCGCACGCCTCACCGAACTGATGGAGCCCGCCCCCTAGAACCCATGCCGTTTACGGTGACTCCAGTATGACCGGTGCGAAGGAAAATACGTTTTCGGTCGACGGGTCCACGGTCATCTCTATCCAGCTGTTGTCCTTACTGCCAAACACTTCTACTCGAGTAAAATTGGCGGTAAGGCGCCCATCGTCGTTGAACATCGGCTTGTCGATTCTGAAGTAATGTGAATCGCCGTGCACCAACACGACTTTGCCCGAATAATTCTGTGTTTCGCGAATCAGGGTGTGAAAGAAATCGGCATAGCCGTTATTACTGTCCAACTGCGGTAGAAAATCCTCCTGGTAACCGCCGTCGCTTAACTCAAACGGAAAAAAAATATCCGCCTGAATGGCAATCAGGACGCCGGCGTAGTGTTGCTCTCTGGCGGCCGAGAACGCCGTTTTAAGCCAGTCGATATTGCGCTCATTGCGCGCCTGGTACTCGGCAGTCGCGGCGTCGCAGTCGGCCTGAGTGCGCTCGGATTTCTTCGTGCACTGCTTTTCGGTAGCCACCAGGTTATTGTTACTGCCCGGTATGTGCAGTGCGACAAATTCCACATTACTGGCGACAAAGCGGCTGTTCTCGCTGTAGGCCTGCCCGAGTTCGCCCTGGCGTTCCACTTCGATAGACCGTTCGCCCTGGGTGGTGTTTTTGCTGAAAAATACGCTGCGCAGATAATCCAGTCGTTCGAGCGGGTCATAAGCGCCGTTACTGGTGCGATGACAATCCGTCCACTCATTGTCCCCAAGCGAGTACAGCGTTGGCGCCTTCAACCGGTTGAAAATATCGACGACATCCTGACCGATGGCTTCGTCGGTGCACAGGCTATGCCCGTTTTTGCTGTCGCCGGCAAAAATCGTGAAATTCAGTTTATGACGATTCATGGAATCGATGGTCTGATCGATCGTCACCGACTTGAGTTGCGGGTCATCGCTGTAGAACTCGTCTCCCCACAAGCCGACCCGCAGGCGCGAATGCCGGGCGGCGTGTTCGCCGCGAGCCTCGCCCTGCTCGTGTTTGCGGCCATGCCCGTCGTACGCGCTGTGGCCGATGACCGGTAACATAGCGGCGGCTAACAAACCGGCGCGCATTGTCAATCTGGAACAACCGTGCATGTGGACTCTCCTCTGGTTGATTAGGATCTACGACCGGACGGGATGTCACCGTCACCGCGAACTGCATGGATGCAAACTACTTCGCCAATATGACACGGCTATGACAGGGCGGTTATTTTTTATGTATTCACTCCGCCCGGCAATGCCCCCGGACGGGGCGTTAAACCCTGGCGGGCGATGTGGATTCGCCGGTTGATGAACGACTCGTACACCTGTACCAAGCGTTTTGTGCGTGCGCTTCCCCCCGCCTTTCTGGCATACTTTGCGGTTGCAGTTCAGCTTCTGTAAAAACACAATTATTGCCGCACCAATGTGCAGGAACACCGATGCTCAAGAACATCAGCTCGATTTATTCATTACTGGCGGCAACAGCGATTCTATTGCTCGGCTCCGGATTGATCGGCACGGTAATCGCGCTGCGCGCGGGCATGGAATCCTTTTCTCAGAGCACGACCGGTCTGATCATGTCGGGATTTTTCGGCGGCTATCTGGTGGGCTCTTATCTCTGTCCCCGGGTAATTCGCGCCGTAGGGCACATCCGCAGTTTTTCGGTCTTTGCCGCGATAGGCTGCGCCAGTATTCTGGTGCACGGTCTGTGGGTCCATCCACTGATATGGTTGCTGCTGCGTCTGATCACCGGCATCAGTATGCTGGGTCTGTACCTGGTCATAGAATCCTGGCTGAACAGTCTGTCGACCAACAAAACCCGTGGTGGCCTGTTTGCCGTTTATATGACCATCAACCTGCTGGCGCTGGGTTGCAGCCAATATCTGCTGCTGGCCTATGACATCGGCAGCTTGGCGCCTTTTGCGCTCGCCGCTCTGTTTTATGCACTGGCGCTGGTGCCGATAGCGCTGACCAAGATGGCGCAGCCAAAGCCGGTGCCCTCCGCACGGTTGGGACTGCAACACCTGTATGCCACCTCTCGCCTGGGGGTGATCGGTGCGCTGGTATCCGGTCTGGTGGGCGGAGCCTTCTGGGGTATGGGGCCGGTCTTCGCCCTCGGCGCCGGATTCGATAAAGCCGGCATCGCCTTGTTCATGAGTGGCGTTATCTTCGGTGGCGCCCTGCTGCAATGGCCATTGGGTCACTGGTCCGATCGTCATGACCGGCGGTTGGTGATATCCGCGGTGAGTCTGCTGGCCGGCGCCGCGGCTCTCGGCGTGTACTTTCTCGTCGAGCAGCACCGCAGCCTTGCCCTGCTGGCCGCCGTATTGTACGGCGGCGGATCCTTCGCTATCTATTCATTGAGCGTGGCGCAGGCCAACGACCATCTGCACGCCGACGATGTGCTGGAGACCACCCGCGGGTTATTGCTGCTGAGTGGTATAGGCGCCAGCATCGGCCCGCTCGCTGTCGGGCTGCTCATGCAGTGGTTCGACGCCCATGTGCTGATGCTCTATCTCGCCACCCTGTCCCTGATGCTGTCGCTCTTTGCCTGGCAGCGCCACCGCGTGGGCACGCCTCTCGGCGCGCAGCAACAGGCGGAGTTCGTCATGATGGCGCGCACCTCGTCTGCCGTGCTCGAATTGGATCCGCGCGTGGAAGCGGAAGGTCCCGTGCCCTGAGCCGTCGGGCGTTTACAATCTTCTAGCCGGCATATTGCCGGGCGATCGCACGCAAGCGCTTAACCGCAAGCCCGGCTTCATCGGCCAGCGTCAAGGCGCGTTGTAAGCGTGCCGGGGCGCTGCGCCCCATACACCCGTGCGCCGGATCGCCGCGAAATGCCTCGAGCATCCCCTGAATCAGCGCCTCTCGGTCAAACTCACGGGCGCAAAGATGCTGTTGGATGTCGATGACCTCGTTGGCCACCTCGCGCGCCAAACCTTCATGTTGCTCCCAGAGTTCACCGACAGTGCCACCGACCACCAGGCCGGCTATATTGGTGGTGAGTATGTACACATTTTTGACCACCAGCTCAAACAACAGCGCGTCCGGGCTCGCCAGCACGCGCGCCGGAATATCGATACTCGCCAGCGCCTGTTTCAGCAGTGCAGCCTGGGGACCGAACACCGGAGAAGGCAGCAGCACTTTGGGCTCCGTGCCTTTTTTCTTTTCAAACCAGACTGAAATCACCGTCGGGTCGCGCAATCCGTGGCGTTCCCAGTCGCCCGGCAGCAGCTCGTTCTGCAGCAACACCATGCGGTCGCGCCAAGGTTGAGCCATAGCGGCGAGCGCCGCCTGCAGGTCTTTCTCGGCGACCGCCAGCACAACCATCTGCGGGTCAGGCAGACGAGCCGCTTGCGCGGCCATATCCATTTCGCGGGTGACTGGATAGACCGGGTGCCCGCTACGCAGCAGCGCTCGCGCGAACACCGAACCCAGTTCACCCATACCTATAATGACGACCGGTTGTTTCATCTTATACCCTTTATTGTCCGTCCATCGCGTCTATTCATCGTTATTGCGCGCATGCACCTGCGCATAATTAATTGCCGCGACCAGCGCCACGCCGCCGATGGTGTTGCCGATCAGGGTGGGGAGAAAAAACTGTAGCAGCGCCTCGCCGGGAGAGCTCAGCTGGTTCATCACCGCATAAAACATCTCCGTGGAACCGGCGATGATATGTGGAAAACCGGCGATGCCGACCAGATAAGTGATAATAATCACCACCGTTACCCGCCCGGTCTCGGCCACCGGCAGCAACCAGACCATCAGAGCTATCAGCCAACCGGCAAAAATCGCCCTGAGAAGGGTGTTTCCAAAGCCCCCTTGCATGGCCTCCCTTGCAATCGCATCGAGCGCAGCGAACTGTTGCGTATCGACAATAGAGCCCACTGAAAAGGCGAAGGCAAAGATCAACGTCCCGACCAGATTGGCGCCGAGCACGACTACCCACAGGCGCGCCGTATTGACCACCGTGGCGAGCGTCTTTTTATGCAGCACCTGCAGTACCGGCACCAGGGTATTCTCGGTGAACAGCTGCTGGCGTCCCAGAATCACAAAAAGAAAGCCAACCGCATAACCAAATTTCGACACCAGACTCTGCCAGGACGCATCGGGCAGCGCCGATTGCAGCAGAGCCTCGGCGAGAAAAGAAAAGCCCATCGATAAACCGGCCGCCAACCCCGACCAGAACAGTGCGTGGTTGGGCCGGCTCAGCTCGGTCTCGGCTTCCTGACGGATCGCTTCGTAAACCACCGCCACGCCGGGGGCGCTGCGCCGATGCGCATCCTGACGTTCGCTGGCGGAGAGATCGATATCGGTCTTATCGTTCACGGGGCTACGCCGCTCAAGCGCTGGCGCGCACGCGGCCCAGCGTATCGAGCAACGACTGATAGGGTTTGACGAATTTGTCGATGCCTTCGCGTTCGAGCTGATCGGCCACGGCGTGCATGTCGATATCCAGTGAGGCCAGCCCTTTCATCACCGCGGGGGCGGTGGCCATGGCCGCATCAATGCGCAACGCCGGCTCGCCGTGGGCGCGGTAGGCTTCGAGGGTTTCGACGGGCAGCGTATTGACCGTATCGGCGCCGATCAGCGCTTCGACGTATTTAATGTCGCTGTAATCCGGGTCCTTGGTGCCGGTGCTGGCCCAGAGCAGCCGTTGCACCCGTGCCCCGGCCTTGGCCAGTGCCTGCCAGCGCGGTTGCGCGCTGATCTCGAGGAAGCGCTTATAGGCAAAACCGGCACTGGCGATGGCCGCCTGACCGCGCAAGGCCGCCGCCTGCGGGGCGCGCCCACTGCCGCCGGCCGCGATCGTAGCCAGCATCGGGTCGACCATGACATCAATGCGGCTGAGGAAAAAACTCGCCACCGAGGCCACCTTGTCCAACGGCAGGCCGGCGTCGAGACGTTCCTGCATGGCATCCTGATAAGCATCCAGAACTTCCAGGTAGCGCCCGACGGAAAACAGCAGCGTAATGTTTACGTTGATGCCCTCGCTCAGTAACTGCCTGATCGCCGGCAGTCCTTCGGCTGTCCCCGGCACTTTGATCATGACGTTGGGACGATCGAGTGTCTGCCACAGCTCGCGTGCCTCGGCGATGGTCGCCTGGGTATCGCGCGCCAGCAGCGGTGACACCTCAATACTCACATAACCGTCGCGTCCGCCGCTATCCCGGTAGACGTCGGCAAAGGCGTCGGCAGCGCGCGCAATGTCGTCGAAAATAATTTTTTCATACAGCGTTTCGCGATCGGCTCCGGACTCACGCAGCCGTTTGATATCCTCGTCGTAGCAGGTATCGTGGCTGATGGCCTTTTCAAAGATCGCCGGATTGGAAGTCAGACCGGCAATCCGATCGGTCGCAATCAGCTCTTGCAGCGAACCGTCAACGAGAATGCGTCGATCAATGTAGTCCAGCCACAGGCTCTGGCCGAGCCGCGCCACGCCGGCGGTGGGCGTAATGCTCTTGTCCATACTCTCCTCTCCCTTGCGTATTTAAACCGCTGCCGCGGCGTTTATCCCGCGCCAGACTTGCGAACGCCGCCCCCGGCGCGTCAGCGACGCAAACAGATTGGGGCCGGCGATCAACTGCCCCGCCCGGGTACCGCTCTATGGGGTCGGGGGCTTCCCTCACTGTGACTGACCGCCACACATGTCTGCGGTTCCTTCATTCTGTCCGCCCGGTCCGGCTGCCGCCACAGTTTACGCAACTCTTCCATGGCCAGCTTGGGTTGGCCGTCCGCGCGATACAGTCCCCAATAAGCCTCCTCCGGGTGATCGCCAAATTCCAGGCGCGCGTTTTCGATCTTCCAGTGGTGATCGAAGGCTTCAAAATAGACCACCCCGAGGCCGGCCCGATGGGGCCAGCGTTTGCACAGGCCGGACCAGAAAGCCGCCTGGCGGGCGGGCGAAAACGCGCTACCCGGTGGACCACTGGGCAACCCGGTTTCCTTAATCAAAATCGGCTTGGCGGTTTTTTTCGCCAACAGGTTCGCCACCTCCACCACGAAGTCTATCGCCTGCGTGGTGCTCGCCCCGGCGAACCAGGGCTGAAACAGCGGATGTACGCTGGGCAGGAGAAAATCCTGACTGGCGATGAAATCCGCCGGCGTGCCGTCAAGATAATAATAGAAGGGTTCCGAGGTACTCACCGCCACCCCGGGTAAGGCGCGGCGCACGCGCTGCATCGCGGCGCGCAACAGCGGCCACGCGTGGCGCTGTGCCAGCAGTGTCTCATTGCCGACGGCGACCGCCACCACCAATTGCGGCCAACGCCGCGCCAGTTGGATGGCGGTGTCGATCTCCTCGGTGGAGGTGGGGTCCCACACACCCAGAATGATGGCGCGGAAACCCAGGGCTGCCGCCGCGCCCGGAACCTGTTCGACACCGCCGCTGGTGGAGTAGGTCACCAGCCCCTGAAAGTCCCGCCGCAGCGTTTCCAGATCGGCCCGTATGCGCTGTTTCGAGGCAGCCTGCACCTGACCGTTGACAATGTTCAGATCGCTCGGCGTATAGGCAACGAAACGCGCTGTGTCGATGGCCGCCGCAATCCGCGCCACGGCAGCGTCCCGCCCCGCCTGGGCTACCTGACCGAGCGGCGAACCGAGCAGCACCGCCAGCAACGCGACGCTTGGAGTTCGACGGCCACAGCGCCCCTTAAACCGGGGGCTCACAGTTCACCGGTTGGCAGGCCGGGCCGTCCAGTTTACCAGGATCCGCGCCGATCTCGGCCAGGCTGTCCTGATAGTTCGCTTCCTGCGGCGCCAGGCGCACAGCACACGCCGCCGCCCTGCGCGCCTGCAATGGACAGGCGGTTTTCAACAGTGCATAGGCCAGATTGTTCCAGCCACGCGGATCCTTGGGAGCCAACCGGGTGGCCTTGGCAAACACCCTGGCCGCCTGCTCATAGTCGCCGGCGGCGTAGCGATTGTTGCCCAGAGCCAACCAGACGGCGGCGGCCTCCGGCCAGCGGTTTTGCGCGGCGCGATACGCGGCAGCGACAGCGGCGGCCTCACCGCCTTCCATATCGTGCACCGCCTGCAGATAGCCCAATACGCTCGCTGAAACCGGCACCTCACCCGCCGGTAACACCACCAGAGCCCAGTAATCACCGCGTGCCCAGGTCTGCTCGAAGGTTGACAACCGTGTGCGCCAGCGCCGGGTGGTTCCGGAACGCAAGAGGATTTCATCCTGCTCCAGGTCGTAACCCATCGCCACCGCAAAGTGCCAGTTGGCCAGCCAACCCAGACCCAGATTCTGCAGCACGAGTACCGGGTGACCGGCGGCGATTTCCCTCAGCAGAGCGGACATCGAGGGCCGCAGCTGATAGGCGAGCATCCCATAGCGGCGGGCTGTCGCGGCGAGCTCCACCGGCAGACTGCCTTTAAGCGCCGGCACATAGACGGAGGCGACGAGTTGTTCTGGCTCGACGTTCACACCCTGTGCACCCAGAACGGTCGCCAGGGCGGCCGGGCCGCACTGATAGCGTTGTTGCGGCCAGAACGGCGTCTCGCTGAGCTCCACAGACGAGGGCAGCCCCGCCGGCGAATGCGCCAGCAAGGCGCGCGACTGGGGTGCCGTCGCGCAGCCTGCCAGCAACAACGCACCGCTCAGAGCCAGGGCAGACCAGCACGCTGCACCGCGCACCGCGTCCTACCTGACCGGGTGTATAAACGGAAAGATATCGGTGGCGCCGATGACGTCAGTAATAACGAAAATCACAAAAATCAACACCACTACCCCCAGCACACTGCCGCCGGCCTGCTGGGCTTCGATACCCTGGCTGATCCGCGCCAGTTCGCTGTCACTGAGATTGGCGATGCGCGCATCGAGACTGGCCGCATCCACACCCCAACTTTGCAGCTGCTCGCGAGCCGACTCCTGGGCGAGAAAGTGCCGTAATCTGCTTTCATCCTGGCGCGCCGCCGTAGGGCTGAGAATCTCGCCGGTTCCAACCATGGCCGCCTGGGCGGGCATAACCGGCAGTATCATCAACACGCAGGACAGCAGCACGGCCAACGTGCGTTGCATCATTTGCATAACAGGGTCTCCTCAGAGTTTATAGGGTATAGTCGGCAAGTTGCCGCAGACGCTGTCAAAGCGTCGGTGTCAGTATACCAATTCCGCACCATTTATCCTGACATCAAATGACGTACCCCGTGGCGCGTGGATTTCCGCCCAGGTCTGCTTTATGCTTTTTTGAACCAACTGACAATTCAACTGTGAGGTCATTATGGAACTTCCACAACGCGACGGCGACGGCTACTTGATAGACATGAGCGTCTGGACACCGGAAATCGGCCGGGCTATGGCCGCCGAGGATGGCGTCGAACTCGACGACAGCAAATGGCAACAAATTCTCAAGGCGCGGCAGTATTACGAGGAACACGCGGTGGTACCGCCGATCCGCAAATTCGCCAAGTATGTCGGCGAGGATCAGAAGCTCATGTTCAAGATGTGGATGAGCGGCCCGATGAAACCGATCACCAAGTACGGCGGCCTGCCGAAGCCCACCGGGTGCGTCTGAAACGCAGCGCGGCGCCGCTGGTCGGAGCGCTGCTGCACAGCTTGCCGCTCAGCGCAGAAACGCTGATTCGTCCGCCGCTGGACGTGGACCTGGTCGGCGAAGTGCGCAGCGTCGAGGCTCTGCACGAAGACACACTGCTCGATATCGCCCGGCGTTACGACACCGGCCAGGACGAAATCCTGCACGCCAACCCGGCCGTGGACCGTTGGCTGCCGCAGGCGGGCACCCGGGTACTGCTACCGACGCGCCATATTCTGCCGCAAGCCAAACGCGAAGGGCTGATACTGAACGTGGCCGAAATGCGCCTGTATTATTTTCCGCCCTCGCAACCCGGACAGCCTGACGTGCTGCAGACCTACCCGGTGAGCGTCGGGCGCATGGACTGGGATACCCCGCAAGGCACCACCCGGGTGATTGCCAAAACGCGCGACCCCGCCTGGCATCCGCCGGAGTCGATCAAACAGGAACATGCCGCCGAGGGCGAGCCTCTGCCGGACATTGTCCCCGCCGGGCCGGACAATCCACTGGGTAAATACGCGCTGCGTCTGGGACTGCCGGGTTATCTGATCCACAGCACCAACAAACCGTATGGCGTGGGCATGCGCGTCACCCACGGTTGTGTACGTATGTATCCGGAGGATATTGAAACACTGTTCCCGCAGGTGCCGGTGAACACGCCGGTGCAGATCGTCAATCAACCGGTCAAAGTCGGCTGGCTGAGCGGCACTCTGTACATTGAAGTACATCCGCCGCTGGATGAAGATCGTAGCCGTACGAATCTGACCGCGCTGGCCATGGATCTGGTCAATAAACAATACCAGCGACGGCCTTTCAAGCTCGACGGTGGCATGCTCAATCGGGCGATTGAACAACAAAACGGTATTCCGCTCGCCATCGGCCATACGCTGCGCGATTGATGGAAGCGTTGGCCGGCCCGCGTAACGGACCGGCCACACCGTACCTTGGCGGCCGAAACCGCCGGCGGCTTGTTACTTGTACATCGACTTTTTGAACATGCGATCGATTTTTTCGGCGGTCGCATCGGCCGATGCCTTGGCTTCGTCGGCAGTCGACTGGGCGGCGGCGGCCGCCGCCGAAGCTGCTGCGGCTTCCTTGCGGGCGGCGGCAGCGTCTGCCGCCGCGCTCTGGGCGGTTTCGTTCGCCTGGCGAACTTCGCTGCGCAGCGAATCCGTCCCGGCGGTGCTGGCGCAACCGGCCAGACCGGTCAGCGAGAGCAGGCCGACCAGGGCCGCGGCGGTTTTCATATCCTTGCGTGTCATACTTGATCCCCTTGAAGTTACAACGTTGAAAAAACGGTTTGAACCTGAGTTCAGGCGTAAGTGTAGAACAGGTGGCCGGTAAGGTCGCGTATTTTTTAACCGCCCGCGCACGGCCTCAGCGGACCACGACGCGCATACCCAGACGCACCCAGGAGGCCAGATCGTCGATCTGCTCGTTGGTCAGGGCAATGCAGCCGCTGGTCCAGTTGAAGTCCTCGTGGATACGCGGGTCACCGGCGCCGATGCCGTGAATACCGAGAAAACCGCCCAGGGCGGTCTGCTGCGGCGGCATTTTTGCCGCCGCCAGCGCCTTACGAATACGCTGATACTGGCGGCCGTCGATGTCCCCCGCCTGCAAGGCCCGCCCGGCCTGCGCCAGGGACGGATAATCGAAGCCGAAAAATCGGTGAAAATCGCTGTCCTGGGCGATCCGCGCGATATGGAACTCGCCGAGCGGCGTTTTGTCATCGTGTATGCGCCGATCGGCCGTAGCGCCGCCGCGACCGATGGAGATATTGGCGTAGCGGCGCCTGACCTCCCGGCCCTGCATCACGAGTAAGGTCATCTGGCGCGTATCCACCAGCAACCAGGTGTCGTTACCCGCGGCACTGGCGCTGACCGGAGCGCAAATTATCAGGCAGACCAGCACGGTGGTGGCGAAAAATGCCGATAGCTTCAGTGAGATCAAATTAACGTCAATCCAGGTCGGCCGAGGCGTTGGCGGTCATTGTAAAGGATACGGGCAGCCGGTGGCAGCGCCCTGAATCGCACCGGACAATTGCGGCAGGCCGGCGGCTCGGCCATACTGAGAGGCCTGTGTTTATTTCGCCCCGACCACCCGTAGCATGAGGTGCCCATGAAAAAAACTCTGATCGTCCTGGCAGTTCTAGTCGCCGTCATCGCCGTGGTGGTATGGCGCCTCTACGTCAACCTCGACGCCATTGTCGCCAGAGCTATTGAGGATGTCGGCAGCGACGTCAGCGGCACTGCGGTTAGCGTCAGCGGTGTCAAGCTGCAGCTGCTCGACGGCAAAGCGGGCGTGTCCGGCATCAAAGTGGCGAATCCGCCCGGCTTTACCGGTCAGACGATTTTCATGCTCGATGATATCGCCCTGGCTATCGATGTCGCGTCGCTGAAAAAAGAGCCCGTGATCATCGACCGGTTGGCCGTCGCTCAGCCGCAAGTCTTTCTGGAACTGAACGAAGAGGGTCAGTCGAACCTCAACGTACTGAAAAAAAATGTCCAGAGCTACAGCGCCTCGAGAGCCACGCCGGCCGACGCTGAGCAAGCCGATACCCCGCCGCTCAAATTCATCATCCGCAAGCTCGTATTCGAGGGCGGTCGCGTCAGTGCTTCGACCACCTTGCGTCCGGACAAACCGGTGATCACCGACCTGCCCCCTTTTGAAATGACCGATCTGGGCAAGGCCAGCGGCGGTGCCAGCGGCGAGGCGATCGCCAAGGAAATCCTCGAACGGCTGACGCAGCAGGCGGCCCGCGCCGCCGGGCGCGCCGGCGTCGAAGCGGCCAAGCAGGAGCTCAAGCAAAAGGCCCGTGAAAAGCTGGATAAGAAATTCGATGGCGCGCTGGATGGGCTGCTCGGCAAATAACCACTGTGCCAACCGGGCGCGGTGAATAGGACTGAACGGCCGCCGGACTGGCTCTCGAAGTAAGGCTTAGGGAGCCGGCGCCGTACTGATGTTCTTTGGCCTTGGCGCAGGCGGGGTTCAGCCGGTCCAGGGTTTTTGGCTTAGGGCGCCGCGAGCGGCGCATGCACCAAAAACCCTGGACCGGCTGAACCCCGCTTGAGGCAAGTTGTGTTAGTTATGACTCATGGTCACGAAGAGTTCCACGCAGGGAGCTAGAGTGTGACAGAGACGCTTGCGGAAACGCGTTTCGCCTTCTCCAGGGCCGCCTCGACGCTGTCGGCACGCGCCAGTGCCACGCCCATGCGCCGCTGACCGCTCACCTGCGGTTTGCCGAACAGGCGCAATTGGGTATCGGCTGCGGCCAGCGCTTGTTCGAGCGCGCCGAAGCTCACCTGCCGGGATTCCCCTTCGACCATAACCACGCTGGAAGCCGAGGGCCCGTGAAAGTGGATGTTGGGGATCGGCAGGCCGAGAATCGCCCGCGCATGCAGGGCGAACTGCGACAGGTCCTGCGAGATCATGGTCACCATGCCGGTATCGTGCGGGCGCGGCGAAACCTCGCTGAAAATGACCTCGTCACCCTTGATGAATAACTCGACGCCAAACAGGCCGCGGCCGCCAAGCGCGGCGGTGATTCTGGCGGCAATGTCCCTGGCCGCCGTCAATGCTCGGGGCGACATGGGCTGCGGCTGCCACGACTGGCGATAGTCGCCATCGACCTGGCGGTGTCCGATGGGCTCACAGTACGCGGTGCCCGCGGCGTGTCTAACGGTGAGTTGGGTGATTTCGTAATCGAATTCGACAAATCCCTCGACAATCACTTTCCCCGCCCCGCTACGCCCGCCGGCCTGGGCGTAGTCCCAGGCCGGCTCGATCTCAGCCGCGCTTTTCACGCAACTCTGCCCTTTACCCGACGAGCTCATTATCGGTTTGACCACGCACGGCAGGCCGATTTCACCGACCGCGGCGGCAAATTGCGCGCGCGTTTCGGCAAACCGATAAGGTGAGGTTTTCAGCCCCAATTGTTCGGCCGCCAGTTGGCGGATGCCCTCGCGGTTCATCGTCAAGCTGGCCGCGCCCGCGGTGGGAATGACCGTGAAGCCTTGCGTCTCAAGTGCCACCAGGGTATCGGTGGCGATAGCCTCGATCTCCGGAACGATATAGTGCGGCTGTTCTTTTTCTATAATCGCCCGCAAAGCATCGCCGTCGAGCATCGAGACGGCGTAACTGCGGTGCGCCACCTGCATCGCCGGCGCCTGTTCATAGCGATCCAGCACCACCACTTCCACTCCCAGACGCTGCAATTCGATCACCACTTCTTTGCCCAGTTCGCCGCCACCACACAGCAGCACGCGAGTTGCCGTGGGCGAAAAAGGGGTACCTATGCTGACCATTGCTGCGGACTCCTGATGACATCAGCTCGGGATTATAGGCCATTGCCGCAAACCCTGTCGGATGGGTGGCAGATCAGGCGCCGATCAGCGCCACACTCTTGATTTGAACGTACACCGACAACCCCTCATGCACGCCCAGCGTGGCGCCGGAACGGCGGGTGATGCGCGAGAGCAATGTCTGGCCGTCCTCCAGTTGCAGGCGCACCAGCAACTGCGCGCGTCCGACTTCGCGCACGCCGCACACGCGAGCCGGCAGGAGATTGAGAATACTGGTATCGCGACGCGCCCCCATCGCCAGACTCACATCGCGGGCATGCATCTGTACCCGTACCCGACTGCCCACTGGCCGCTCTGTGCCGGCCACGGCGATACGCTCCTGCCCCACCCCGACCCATGTCAGCTGATAGTCGTGCTCGTGAAGGGCCACCGTGCCTTCGATAATAGCCGTGGCGTCATCGAACTGCGCCAGCGGCAGATCCAGCCGCGTCAGCAGCACTGCGGCGCCGCCGCTGGCCAGCACGCGGCCCTGATCCATCAGCACAATATGGTCGGCGAGGTGCGCCACTTCGTTGGCATCGTGCGAGACATACAACGAGGGAATAGACAACTCCCGGTGCAGGCTCTCCAGATAAGGCAGAATGCCGCGCCGCGCCGCATGGTCCAGCGCCGACAGGGGTTCGTCCATCAGCAGCAGGCGCGGGCTGGTAAGCAGCGCCCGACCGATCGCCACGCGCTGTCGCTCGCCGCCCGACAGACTGAGCGTGGCGCGTGGCAACAGTGGCCCGATACCCAACAGCTCGACCACTGTGTCGAAACCGAGCCGGCGTTGTGCCGGTGGCACCCGGCGCCAGCCGTATAACAGATTGCCTTCCACCGACAGATGCGTGAACAGGCTGGCCTCCTGAAACACGTAACCCAAGGCACGCCGGTGCGCCGCAACGAAGCGCCCGTCCGCCTGCCAAATCTCACCGTCGATCTTCACCACGCCCGCTGGCACCCGCAGCAGTCCGGCGACGGCGCGTAACACGCTGGTCTTTCCCGACCCTGAAGGGCCGAACAATGCGCATAGCCCGCGGCCCGGAACGGCAAACGCCACATCGAGCTGAAAGTCTCCCAGGCGCTGTTGCAGGCGGATCTCGAGGCCGTTCATTGCCAGCGCTGCTGCAAACGGTACATCGCGAAAATGACCGCAAAAGCGAATACCAGCATGCCGCCGGCCAACCAGTGGGCCTGGGTCCATTCCAACGCTTCAACGTGGTCGTAAATGGCCACCGACAGCACTTTAGTCTCGCCTGGAATGTTGCCGCCGATCATCAGTATGACACCGAATTCTCCGACTGTATGGGCGAAACCCAGCACCGCGCCGGTGATAAACCCGGGGCGCGCCAAGGGCACGGCGACATCGAAGAAACGCTGCAGCGGTGAGGCGCGCAGGGTGGCGGCCACCTCCAGCGGTCGCTCGCCGAGCGCTTCAAACGCATTGCGTATCGGCTGCACGACAAACGGCAGCGAATAGATCACCGAGCCGACCACCAGACCGGCAAAGGTGAACGGCAGCGTGCCGAGCCCGAGGCTGTCGGTGAGCCGTCCCACCGGCCCCTGTGGTCCGAGCAGCAACAGCAGGTAGAAGCCCAGCACCGTCGGCGGCAACACCAGCGGCAGCGCCACCAGGCTGCCGAGCAGATCCTTCCACCAGGTGCGCGAGCGCGCCAGCCACCAAGCCAACGGTGTACCCAGCACCAGCAATACCAAAGTGGTGATGGTGGCCAGTTTGAGTGTCAGCCAGACCGGTTGCCAGTAATCGGCCATCAGACGCTCCGCCGCTGTGACATGCGCCTATCGGGTGCTGTAACCATAGCGCTGAATAACCTTTTTGGCGGCATCAGCGCGCAAATACGCCAGGAAGGCCTTGGCCGCCGGGTTGTCCTTACCGCGCACCAGCAACACGGCGTCCTGGCGGATCGCCGGGTAGAGCCCTTGCGGGATCAGCCAGCGGCTGCCGGAGGTCTCCAGCGCGACCTGCGCCAGGGCCACAAAGCCCAGTTCGGCGTTGCCGCTGGCCACGAACTGGTACGTCTGAGCGATACTCTCACCGGTCACCCGTTTGGCCATCAGCGCCTTCTCGACACCCAGACTGCGCATGACGCTGAGCGCCGCGGCACCGTAGGGCGCGGTCTTCGGATTGGCCAGCGCCAGCCGCTGAAAATGGCCCTGGCGCAGCGTCTGCGCGCCGAGCTGCTGCCCGGGGTGGGCACTCCACAGCACCAGCCTGCCGACGGCATAGGTAAACGCCCCGGTGGCCAGCCCCCGTTGCTGGAGCAACTTGGGACGTCGCTGATCGGCGGCGAGAAACACATCGAAAGGCGCGCCCTGAAGGATCTGCGCATAGAGTTTGCCGGTGGACCCATAGCTGGCCACCAGGTGCTGCCCGCTGGCCTGCTCGAAGCCGGGGGTAAGGGCTTTCATGGCAGCGGTGAAATTGGCCGCCACGGCAACGCGCAACTCGCCGGCCAAAAGCGGGCCGAACGCCAGCCAGGCCACCAGACCCACCGCCGCCGCAACGCATTGTGCGCTTCGCATACCGTTCTCCGCCGGACTCGCCCGGATCCACCAAATATCCTCGGCGCCGATTGACGTCCACCTCAATCTGGCAGACACTCTGCCCTCACCGCACCGCGGCCGAAATTACAGCAACAGGGTTCATTACAGCGTTATTATGACATATTGCCTTGCCATAAAAGTCAGAGAAGGGCTGGTCTTCGCCTCCGACTCGCGCACCAACGCCGGTGCCGACCAGTTGAGCACCTTCAGTAAGATGTTTTCCTTCGGCACCGAGGGACAGCGTGTTTTCACGATCCTCACGGCAGGCAACCTGGCGACCACCCAATCGGTCATCACCCGCCTGCAGCGAGATATGAAAAAAGGTCTCGAACCGAATCTGAACACTCTGGAAACGGTCGAAGAAGCGGCGCATTACCTCGGCATGCTCAACCGTGAGGAACAGGCCAAACACAGCGCCAGCAACGCCGATACCAGCGCCAGCTTCATCCTTGGCGGACAGATCGCCGGCAGCCCGCCGGTGGTTTGCCTGGTGTATCCGGAAGGCAACTTCATCACCGCCACCGATGAAACACCCTATCTGCAGATCGGCGAGGTGAAGTACGGCAAACCCATTCTCGATCGCATTATCCGCAAAGATACCCCGTTGAGCGAAGCGGCGCTGTGCGCGCTGGTGTCGATGGACTCGACCACCCGTTCCAACGCCACCGTCGGCCCGCCGATCGAAGTGCTGATCTACGCCACCGATCAGCTGTGCACCGACCGCCATTTCACTTTCGCCGCCGAAGATCCCTACTTGAGCGATCTGAAGCTGGCCTGGGATGCGAAACTGAAAGAAGCCTTTACCGAGCTGCGCCGCTACAACTGGCAACCGGGTGAGTCGCCCGGGGATCGGGGCGGGATAGCGAAAAACACCCCTCCGACCAGCAACGGCTAATCGCTGCGGGCGGCCGGCTCGAACCAGGTACGCTGAATGCTGGCGTGTATATCGCCGAGCGCCACCTGCAGATCGTCGATGAAAGTGTGGAAGGTCTGCGGAAATATTTCGTGCACATCGCTGTCTCTCACCAGCCGCTCGACACGCCCCACGGCGCGCACCGCCGAGGTACTGCGCGGCAGTTGTTTCAGGCAGGCGCGAATCTCGCAAAGGGTGTGCAGCACGGCACGCGGGAACAGGGTGTCGTGCAACAGATAGCCGGCGGCCACCGGCGCGCTGACCTGGCGGCGCACGCTCTGCCGATAAGCCTGGTGGGCGCTCAAGGCGCTCAGTAACCAGGTCCACAGCCGGTGTTCCAGGCGTTCCAACTCTGCATCGGGAGCGATCAGGGTCGCCGAGCCGACATCGAGAATCCGCGTGGTCATGTCGGCGCGCTCCAGGTTGCGCCCGACGCGCACGAACTGGTAGGCGGCGTCCTGACTCATGGTGCCGGCCAGCAAGCCGGTGATACCCTGGCAACGTTGTACAATCTGCGACAAAAACTCATAGTTATGATTGCCGGGACGTTTCGAGGCCAGCCGCCGGCGCACAAACATCAGCAGTTCGTTGACACTCTCGAAACCCTCGCTGGGGGCGATGTCGCGGGTGGTACGCAGATTTTCGCGCGCCAATCCCAGGCAGGTGATAATAGCGCCGGGATTGTCACGGTCGGAAAGCATAAAGGCCAGCGTATTACGTTCGTTGGCGCTGCGGTAACGGGCCTTGAAGTCATCGTGACCGCCGCTGATATCGATCAGCTGCGCCCACGACAGACCGACGCCCTTGGGCAGATCCAGCATCAGAGTCTTGAACGCGTTGAGCAGACGCGCGGTGTTCTCCGTGCGCTCGATATAGCGCCCGGTCCAGTACAGCCGTTCGGCCACTCTTGAAAGCATCAGGAACGCCCGCCGCTGTCCACCACCCAGGTGTCTTTGCTGCCGCCCCCCTGGGAAGAATTGACCACCAGGGAACCCTTGCGCAGCGCTACCCGGGTCAGCCCCCCGGCAGTTACGTAAGTGTCTTTGGCACTGAGAATAAAGGGCCGCAGATCCAGATGACGCGCCTCCAGGTGACGCCCGACCACCGTTGGCGCGGTGGACAACGCCAGGGCCGGCTGGGCGATGTAGTTGCGCGGCCGGCGCTGTATCAGCGTGGCGAATTTTTCGCGCTCTTTGAGGGTCGACTGCGGACCGACGAGCATGCCGTAACCGCCGGACTCATTGGCCGGTTTGACCACCAGATCCTTGAGATTGGCCAGCACATGACCGCGCTGTTTCTCGTCCTCGCAACGGTAGGACGGCACATTGGGCAGGATCGGTTCCTCGTCCAGGTAGTAGCGGATGAAGTCCGGCACATAGGTATACACCACCTTGTCGTCGGCGACGCCGCAGCCGGGAGCATTGGCGAGCGCCACATTACCCGCTCGCCAGGCACGCAGCAGCCCGGGGCACCCCAGCGCCGAGTCTTCTCGAAACGCCTCGGGGTCGATGAAATCATCGTTGACGCGGCGATAGATCACATCCACGCGTTGCAGACCGTCGATGGTGCGCATGTACACGCAATCGTCACTGCCGACCACCAGATCGCCGCCCTCCACCAGTTCGGCGCCCATCTGCTGCGCCAGGTAAGCGTGTTCGAAATAAGCGGAGTTATAGATCCCCGGGGTGAGGACGACAATTTCCGGGTAGTCCAGCGGCCGTGGCGATAACGCCGCCAGCATGTCGAACAGCGCCGCCGGGTAGTCGTCGACCGGCAAAATGGCCTGGCGGCGGAACAGCTCAGGGAAGACCCGCTTGGCCACGCTGCGGTTCTGGATCATGTAGGAAACACCGGAAGGCACGCGCAGATTGTCTTCCAGGACGTAGACCGTGCCGTCCCCGTCACGCACCAGATCCGAGCCGCAGATATGGGCCCAGACACCAAAGCGCGGACTGACTCCGGCGCATTGCGGCAGATAGTCCTTGGAGCTGGTAAGCATGTCCTTGGGGAAGACTTTGTCGCGGATGATACGCTGCTTGTTATAGACGTCGTCGATGAACAGATTCAGCGCCTGCATGCGTTGTTTCAACCCGGCCTCGATCTGGCGCCACTCGCGCAGCGCAACGACCCGCGGGATGATATCGAACGGCCAGGCGCGGTCGATATTCTCGCCTTCGCTGTAGACCGTAAAGGTGATCCCCATTTCTTCAATGGCCAGTTCCGCGGCCCGCTGACGGCGGGCGAGCTTCTGGTCACTGAGGGATTTGAGGTAATTTGCCAGGACGCGTGCCGCGGCCCGGGGTTGGCCCGGCGAACTGATCATCTCATCGTAGAAGCCGCCGGCGTCGTACTGGTTCCAGTCGATGCGCATAGGCTGACTATAACGCAATCGGACCACCAGATACATACCGATTCCGCCGGCAGCAGTTTGCCGAGCGTGTTGCAAAGCCTGCTGTTTCGCACCAAGATAGTCTTCTCTTACCGGCTAAAGGCTGCGCACCGTGGAACTGCAACAGTGGACCGCCACCCTGACCGCCTCGGTCAGCCGGGTGGCGGTGCAGATACTGGAATACCTGCCGTCGCTGCTCGGCGCTACGGTGCTGCTGCTGGTCGGCTGGGGTGTGGCGCGGTTGTTACGCTACGCCACCGCACAGATCACCGAACGCACCCTGACCCGCTTGGCGCGCACGCGGCCGATGGATACCCGCATTCAGCAGCCGCGCTCTTACAGCGCCGCGCCGGCAATCGTCAGTCGCGTTGTCTTCTGGATGGTATTGCTGTTTTTCGTTCTCGCCGCAGCACAGGTGCTGCAGCTGAAGATCATTTCCAGTCTGCTTGCGGCGGTCACCAATTACCTGCCGCGATTGATCGCCGGTCTGTTGATTCTGTTTATCGGCCTGTGGTTCGCCGAGGTGACGCGCGCTATTTTGCAACGCAGCAGCCACAACCTCGGCATTGAACAGGGCGAAGTGCTGGGGCGCCTGGGGCAGACGCTGGTACTGCTGATTGTCTTTTCCATTGCCGCCGGGCAGATCGGCATCGACAACAGTCTGCTGGTGGCCCTGGTCGTGACTCTGTTTGCCGTGGTGCTCGGCGCCCTGGCGCTGGCCTTCGCCTTTGGCGCGCGCGTTTCGATCGAGAACCTGTTGGCCGCCCAGTCGATCGCCCAGACCTACCATGTCGGCGATCAGGTGCGTATCGGCGACATCGAAGGTCGGATTCTGCGCTTCACGCGCACCAGTGTGGTACTCGAAACCGTAGACGGGCAGACGCTGATTCCGGCACGGCGTTTCCAGGAGGAAGTCTCGGTACAACTGTCCCGGAACGGGCCCACGTGAATCCGCTATCGCGCCTCGGCAGTGCCTTTCTGCGTGACCAGCCGCAGGCTGCGGCACAGGTTCTGGAGGATTTTCCGGCCGACAGCGTGGCGCGTTATCTCGCCTCTGTTAGCCGCACGATCCAAGAGGAAGTGCTGCAGCACTTCAGCCCGGGTTACGCCGCCGCTTTTCTGCTGGCCAGCGCACCGGCCCGTGCCGGAGAACTGTTGGCCCGGTTGCCGCCGGATCTTCAGGTGATGATGCTGCGCCGGCTCGAGCGCCCGCGACGCGAGACACTGCTGGAAACACTGCCGAGCGAACAGGCGATCGCGCTGCGCCGTCTGCTCCCCTATGCCGAGGGCACCGCCGGCGCGCTGATGGACGCCACGCTCGCCAGTCTGCCCGCTGAGCTCAGCGTTCGTCACGCCATTAAACGCGTCAAACGGATGCGCCGTGGAGCCAAATTCTACTTGTACGTGACCAATTCACAATCCCAGCTGATGGGCGTACTGACACTGCACGAACTGATCAATGCAACCCCCTCGGACACGGTCGCCCAGGTCATGCACACCCGGGTGATCAGTCTGGGGGCGTCAGACCCGCTGCGTAGCGTCAACGACAGCCCCTACTGGCAGGAATTTCACGCCCTGCCGGTGACCGATGAAAACCAGGTGCTGTTGGGCGTCATCCGCCACAAGACCTTACGCCGCTTCCAGGAGCAAGCGCCACAGCGCGGTGCGGTCAGCGGCAGCCTGAACACCTTTATGGCGGTCGGCGAACTGTTTTCGGTCTCCGCCGGACACCTGCTCTCGACGCTGATCGCCACCGGTAAGACACTGCAACCTCCCGAGCGCCATGACTGACCTGCGCACGCTGTCGCGCTCGCTGGCCGATACCTACATCGACCTGTACCCACAAGAAGCCACCGAGGCGCTGGAGTCCGCGCCGTTGGAGGAAATTGTCCAGCTGCTGCGCGTGCAGACCCCGGAACGCGCCGCGCGGATCCTCACGCGTATCTCCACGGCGCTCGCCGCAGCCGGCCTGCAGCAACTGCGCCCCGCGCTCGCCGATCGCATTCTCGGCGCCATGGATCCGGTCGGCGCCGCGTTGCTGGTCAGCAGCCTGCCCAATGCCCAGCGCGAAACGCTGTTAACCGGTTTGCAGCCACAGCTGGCGCGCGAGCTGCGCGAGCTGATGGATTACCCCGAAGGCAGCGCCGGGCGGCTGATGCAACCGCGCGCACCCAGCATACCGGCCCGGCACACGGCCAAACAGGCACTGGCGCGAGTGCGCCGCCTGTCGCCGCGCGACAGCGGCGCACTGCTGGTAACCGACGCGGCAGGGAAACTGGTCGGCCTGGCGAGGCTGGTGGACGTGGTGCGCGCCGATCCCGACACGCCACTCGCCCAGATCGCCAAAAGCGCACCGGTACGGGTCCACGCGCTGACGCCGCGCGAAGATATCGTCGAGCTGTTTTCACGTTACCGTCTGGAGTTCCTGCCGGTGGTCGACATCGACGACCATCTGCTTGGCGTCATTCACCAGGCGACGGTCATCCAGGCGGCGCAGGAAGAAGCCGCCGGCGACTTGCAGGCGATGGTCGGTGTCAGCCGTGAGGAGCGCGCCCTGTCCTCGCCGCTGTTCGCCGTACGCAAGCGCCTGCCTTGGCTGAACATCAATCTGGTCACCGCCTTTCTCGCCGCTGCCGTGGTCGGCCTGTTCGAGAACACCATCGCCCAGTTCACCGCGCTGGCGGTCCTGTTGCCGGTCGTCGCCGGACAATCGGGCAACACCGGGGCGCAGGCGCTGGCGGTGATTATGCGCGGACTGGCGTTGCGCGAGATCCGCTTGCGTCAGTGGCAACGCGTGGTGTTCAAAGAAGTCGCGGCCGGCGCGCTCAACGGTATCGCCATCGCCCTGGTGACCGGGCTCGGCGTATTGATCTGGAGTCACTCTGTCGGACTGGCGCTGGTGATCGCCTGCGCCATGGTACTCTCCATGGCCCTGGCGGGCCTCGCCGGGGCCGCTATCCCCCTGCTGTTGACGCGCGTGGGTCTGGACCCGGCGCAGTCGGCGTCGATCATCCTCACGACGGTCACGGATATCGTCGGTTTCTTCAGTTTCCTTGGTCTGGCTACCTTGTTGTCGCGTTTTCTTTAGCGCCGCTCCCACCGCCGGGCGCGGGATCGTCACTCTGGGTCAGCAATTCGCTGCACACGTGCTCGGCAAAGCCGGCGCCCGCCTCCGCATACAGATTAAATGCCGCGTGCACGCCGGCCTGCATCAGCGCGTCGGTTTCGTCGGCGTATTTGGCGATGGCGGCGATCCTCCCGGTGTAACCGAGCTCTTTCAGTTGACGGGCGGCGAACAGGTTCTCCTGGGTGTTGGGCATCGCCAGCAAAACCAGGTTCACCGACTCGAAATCCAGTTGAATACGATCCCAGAAATCCGGATCGGTGGCGCTGCCGAGGATCACCCGGCGCGCCTGCGTCTGCTGTTCATCAACGGTCATCTGATCGACGTCCACCCCGAGCACCAGATCGCCCAGGCGCTGGCGCATGGCGTCGTAGGCACCGGTACCGACCCGTCCCATGCCGAACACAATCACCGAGGTGTCGCCGGGCATGATACTTTCCTCCTCGGCGATACGTTGCGATGTTTCAAAACCCGCCAGCCAGGGTCGCAAGTGCACATAGATTCGGTAAGAGGCCACATTCAGCGGCGCCGCAATGATAAACGACAGCGACAGCGCAATCGCCAGAGTGATCAGCACTTCGCTGCCGATCCAACCCTGGGTGACACCGATAGCACAGACGATCAGGCCGAACTCGCTGTAATTACTCAGGCTGAGCGAGGCCAGCACCGAAGTACGCAGCCGTAGATGAAAGCGCGACATCAGCAAAAAGAACAATCCGCTTTTCAGCGGCACCAGCGCTAACAGCAGCAGCGCCACACCAACCGCTTCCACGCTGATCGGACCGGACAGCCCGATGGAAAGAAAGAAGCCCACCAGGAACAGATCCTTAAACCCCAGCAACTGCCGCGCCAGTTCCGAGGCGCGCGGGTGACTGGCCAGCAAGACACCGAGCAGCAGCGCACCGAGATCGCCTTTGATGTTGACCAACTCGAACAACTGCGCACCGCCCAGGGCCAGGGTCAGACCGAACAGGATCTGCAGCTCACCGTGGCCGGATTTATCCAGCAGGCGTTGCAGCACCGGCTTGAGTGGCAGTAGCGCCACCAGGCCCAGGGCCCACACTGTCGGCACCTTGCCCAGCGAGGCGGCCAGAAACAACACCGCGGCGATGTCCTGAACCACCAGAATACCCACCGCGATACGCCCATAGAGCGAATACATCTCGCCTTTCTCTTCCAGCACTTTGACGGCAAAAACGGTGCTGGAAAAGCTCAGCGCAAACGCCACCAGCGCCACCGAAGCGGCGTCCAGGTCGGCGAACAGACCCACCCCGAGCGCCCCCAGAAGCCACACGCTCGCCGTACCCAGCACGACGGCGCCGAGCATGTGCAGCGCGGCCACCGCCCAAATCTGCGGCATCAGCAGACTGCTGAGCCTTAATTTCAGACCGATGGTAAACAACAACAGCGTGACGCCAAGATCGGCCAGCCCCGTCAATGTCGGGCTCAGGCGGCTGCCGCCGGCATACAGGACAAAGCCGGCGAGCAGGTAACCGATCAGCGGCGGCAGCGCCAGGCTGCGTGCGATCAGGCCGCTTAGGTAGGCGATGCTGATGGCGAGAATATCGGAATGCATAGGGGGCGACTGTTAGCTTCCAGGTGATCGGCGTACCGGTGTGGGGACGATTCTCTCACGATATCGCCCGCTACTGTATCGCTGAGCGAGTATGAATTGACTAGGCCGCACTCAGGGCGGAGCGGTATCGCCGGCTTGCATCAGCCCTTCGATCGAGGCACTCAGTCGATCCAGCAACGCCGGTTCGAGGGCGGCCTGCTTGCGCAGCGCGGCGAAAATCTTTTCCAGACTTTTACGTTGTTGCAGGCCGGCGACCTGGAGCGCTCCCGGTACGGCGGCGATCTCCAGCGGCGCCCGGCTGGCGTGGGTACGATCCTCCACCATGCGCTGGTGCCACAGCGCGCGCCCCAGTACCACGTAAGGGAAGTTTATGTTGCGCATCGGGCCGACGCTGAGCTCCTGACCACCCAGTGGCCTTCCGAGCAGCTTGATATCGGCCACCCGGTCGGCCGTCGCCCAGGCCGAAATCCCACCGATGAGCGCGCCGATACCGGTGCCGAGCAACAGCGAATGCCCGCCCACGGCGACGTCGACCACCCCGCCCGCGGCGGCGCCGCCGAGCCCACCGGTGGCGACCAACTGCTGGCGCGTCAATCCGAACAGCCGCCAGGTCTGTGCGGCGAACAGGTCCGCGTCGAGCACCTCTACCAGCGCCTCCTGGCGCTGCAGGTGACGGTAGTGGTACACCTGCTCCACTTGCCGACGGCAGTCGTTTTCCATGCTCACCAGATCCCGACGGTAGGCGGCGCGCAACTGCTCGCGCAATGGCTCGCCAGGCGCCGTATCGGGCACCGCTTGGCGGCGCCTGTGCACGATCATGGCGGCCAGGCATTCGGCAATGAGGCGGGCCGCCAACGAACGGCGCAGCGCCTGTTCGGCCTGCAGCGCCTGCACCGCGCGCTCCAGCGCCGGGCGCCAGTCTTCGCGCAGTTGCCCGAACGCCAGCAGCAGCTGAACGCGTTTATCGAAATCCGCGTTCATGGCATTGAACACCCGCACGATACGGAAAAACTGTCCCAGCGCCTTTTGCCATTCCCCGCGGTAGTCGCCGCTGCCAATCATATTGATCAGCGCCAGGCTCGGCTGACCGGTCCAGCGCAGGATTTCCATTTCCGCCTCGTACTCATCGCCGAAGGGGCGCGAGCCGTCGACCACATAGAGGATGCCCGCGCCCTCGAGCAGCGGCGCCAGCAGACGGCACTCGGCGGCAAAACGTTCGTCCTGCCGGTGCTGCTCGACGAAACGGCGCACGATATCGGGGCGATCGACGCTGGAACCGCTCTGCGCCTGCATCCATTCCAGCGCTTCGCGCGCGCGCTGAAACCCGGGCGTGTCAATGAGCACGTACAAGGTCTCGCCATCGACCACCATGGGGTACTCACGCGCGGCGGCCGTGGTGCCGGGTAACGCGGAAATAGCCACGCTTTCGTCGCCTGCCAAGGTCGCGACAATGCTGCTCTTGCCTTTATTGGGGTGTCCGACCACCGCGAAGACAGGCCGTGTCATCGCGCCGCTCCGAGGACTTCCAGGTGCAAGTCGGGATCCTTAAGCTGGCGCAAGGTCTGGCGCCAGGTATCGCTTTGCGCGCGCGACACTCCATCGCCAGCGCCCCACAGCAACACCAGGATCGGCTGGTGCCGAGTGCACTGGGCGCGCAGCGCCTGGAGAAAATCCAGAAATTCCAGGAGCGGCGGTTCCCAGGCTTTGGTCACCACCGCCACACCCTCGGCGGCGTGCTGACACAGCGCCGCCACCGTCTCGCGATCCTGCTGCGTCGACCGACCCCCGCCGGCGCTCAACCAGTCACGCGGCTGTATCCCCAGAGCTTGTAATCCGCCGCCGAGCGCAGCGCGATGGTCGAGCGTATCGGACCAGCCAACGATGGTGCAAGGAACAGGCGCCAGAGCGCTCCTTGGCCCGGCCTCTTCCGGCGCCACGGGCCTTACCGCTGCACGCTCTTGCGCGCCGCCGGCCGCTGTGGTCACCAGCGGTGAATTCAGTCGCGCCAGTAACTCCGGCGCCCCGGGCAGGCGCGGCAGCGCCCGGGCCAGATGGTGGCGGGTCCGTTGCCACGAAATCAGCAGGGTCAGTAGCCGCGGCACCAGCCCGTAACACACCACCGCGGCAACCAGAAACGGCCACCAGCCGCCGAGCTGCGCGCCGGAGAGCTTCGCCCCGCCGCCAAGCGGGCCGGCGTCCAGCCGGTAGTAACGGCTGGCCTCGACCAGTTCGCGACTCGGCACCGCTGCCGGAACCAGATTGTGCCAGGGCCACGACAGCACTCTCAGCAGGCCGTGAAAATCAGCATCGCTCAGCTTCAGCGTGGTACTCCAGGCAAAGGCGAGATCGGAAAACGCAATCAGATAAAATACCGCCGCCAGCACGCCGAGATTGAACCAGAAAGAAAACAGCTGCGACCAGAACGACAACAACCACCGCGCCGCCGGCGCCGTTACCATCAGGTTGTCGCCATGCCAGACAACTTCCAATGCCGAGCCGCCGCGTTGCGGGAACCGGCCGGCAATCCATCGCGCCAGACGCCCGGGGTGGAGAAACCCCAACGCCGAACGCAGACCGGCGAACCACGGCAACGTCACCGGCAACATGCTCAACGCCCAGAGGACCAGCAGCGCGATCTGCGCCAGCACCAACACACCCAGCGCATGGAAGACGTTGATCGGCGTTGCGCCGGTGTAATGCAACAGCGCGCCGGCCAGCCCCCAGCCGGCGCTCAGACCGGCGACAGCGAGCACTACGCCGAGCACATGATAGAGCTGTACGCCGGCCTGACCGCGCCGCTGCCAGCCGCGGATCTCAACCCGTTCGAGCCAGCCGCGTAGTTGCCGCGCCGGGTGCTTGCGCTGTGCCTGCAAGGTTTTGCCAATGGCGCGATCGCGCTGTTTGCGCTGCTCCAGGTCGGTGGCGTTGTCAGTTTTGAGGGCGGTGGTAAGATCGATCAGATCACTGAGCAGGGTGGCGTGGGTCATGCTGCGAGTATATCGCATGTGAGCGCCGCGCATGCTTTCTGGTAAGGTACTCGGTACCATCAGCAGGTATCTCACGGGATTTACGGAACCCTAACTATGGCTGCCAAGCGCCTCAAACTGCTCGGCTACGGCATCGTCGCAGCGCTCGTCCTTATCGCCCTGATCGTCTGGCTGCAACGCCCCAGGCCGGTGGCGGTAGTGGTCAAAACCGTCGATCGCGGTGGTGTCCAGGACACCACCGCCAACACCCGTGCCGGCACCGTCAAAGCCTGCAGCCGCGCCGGCCTGTCGCCGGCCACCGGCGGTCAGATCGCGCGGCTGCCGGTGGCCGTCGGCGAGCAAGTAAAGCGCGGTCAGTTGCTGCTGGAATTGTGGAACGACGATCTGCGCGCGCAAGTGGCGCTGGCGGGCAGCGAAGCCAAAGCCACCGCAGCGCTTGCCCGCCAGGCCTGCGTACTGGCCGATGTGGCCGCACGCGAGGCCGAGCGTTCACATACCCTGCGCAAAAAAGGCCTGACCACCGAAGAGGCCGCCGACAAAGCCGAGGGCGATGCCAGCGCCCAGGCGGCGGCCTGCGAGGCTGCCCGCGCCCGCACCTCGGTCAGCCGGTCGCAGCTCGATGTGGCTCGCGCCACGCTGCAACGCACTCGCCTGACCGCGCCCTTTGCCGGCACTGTCGCCGAGATCAACGGCGAAGTCGGCGAATTCGTCACGCCCTCACCGGTCGGCATCCCCACTCCGCCGGCGGTCGATCTGGTCGACATCACCTGCTTGTATGCCTCGGCGCCCATCGACGAAGTGGACGCGCCCCGTATTCGCGTCGGTATGCCGGCGACTATTTCTCTGGATGCTTTTCCGCAGCGGCGCTTTGCCGGCAACGTCCGGCGGGTCGCGCCCTATGTACTGGACCGGGAAAAACAGGCGCGCACCGTGGACGTGGAGGTGGCCTTCGCCAATCCCGAGGATACCCGCGGCATGCTGCCCGGTTACAGCACCGATATCTCGGTCATCCTCGAGCAACGCGACGACGTGGTGCGCGTGCCCACCGAGGCGGTATTGGAAGGCGACAAAGTCATGCTCTTCTCCAGCGCGGGCGTGTTGCGGGAGCGGCGCATCAAAACCGGTCTGAGCAACTGGGCCTACACGGAAGTGCGCGGCGGTCTCGAGGCCGGTGACAAGGTGGTGGTTTCGGTTGATCGCGACGGCGTGGTCGACGGGGCGCACGCCGAACTGGATCCGACCGCCGCCGACGATGATTGAGCTGCAGCACATTCGCCGCGACTTCCTGGTCGGCGATCAGACAGTACATGCTTTGGATGACATCAACCTGTGCATCGATCGCGCGGAGTATGTCTCTATCATGGGCCCGTCGGGCTCGGGTAAATCCACCCTACTCAACCTTGTCGGGCTGCTGGACCGCGCCACCAGCGGCCAGTATCTGCTCGACGGCGACGATGTTACGACCCTGAGCGATGTTCAGCAGGCACAAACGCGCAACCGGCGCATCGGTTTTGTTTTCCAGGCCTTTCATCTGGTGCCGCGGCTGACGGCGGCCGAAAACGTTGAACTGCCGCTGGTCCTGGCAGCGGTGCCGGTGGACCAACGCAAAGCCCGCGTCGCCGCGGCGCTGCAGACGCTGAACCTCACCGACCGTGCCCACCACAAGCCCGACCAGCTCTCCGGTGGCCAGCGCCAGCGCATCGCCATCGCCCGCGCTACCATTACCGAGCCCGCAGTGCTGTTGGCCGATGAACCGACCGGTAACCTGGATCATAAATCCGGCGGCGATGTCATCGACACGCTCGAGGCGCTGAACCGGCGCGGCATCACCCTCATTGTCGTCACCCACGACGCGGAACTCGGGGCCCGCGCGCACCGGCGGGTGTTGATGCGCGACGGTCGCGTCGAAGCCGACACGCCGGCATGAACGGCCGCGATGTGTCGAGCTTTGCCTGGGGCGCGTTGCGCGGCTACCCCACCCGCACGCTGCTGATGCTGCTGGCCATGGCCATCGGCGTGGCCGCGGTGGTAGTGCTAACCTCACTCGGCGAAGGTGCACGCCGCTATGTTACCGACCAGTTCTCCTCGCTCGGCACCAATCTGCTGATCGTACTGCCGGGACGATCGGAGACCGCCGGGGCCAACCCCACCACGATGATGGGCGAAACGCCGCGGGATCTGACACTCGACGACGCGCTGGCGCTCAGGCGCAGTTACAGCGTGCGGCGGATTGCACCCCTGAACGTCGGCTCCGCGGATATCCGCTGGCGCGGCCGACAACGCGAGGTGACAGTCATCGGCACCAACGCGCAGATGCTGGCGATCCGCCACTGGAAACTCTCGCAGGGTAAGTTTCTGCCGGCCACGGATATGGATCTGGCCACACCGGTATGTGTCATCGGCGGCCTTATTCGTCGCGAACTCTTTGGTGCCACACGGGCGGTCGGTGAATGGCTGCGCATCGGCGACCGGCGCTTCCGGGTCATCGGCGTGATGCGCTCGGAGGGACGATCGATCGGCGTCGATGTACAGGAAACGGTGATGATCCCGGTGGCCTCGGCGCAGCAGTTGTTCAATACGCCGTCGCTGTTTCGCATTCTGGTTGAGGCCAAGTCACGCGAATCCATCCCGTCGGTCAAGCAGTTCATCGTCGATACCCTGCAGGAACGCCATCAGGGCGAAAGAGATGTCACCGTGATTACCCAAGACGCCGTGCTCGCCACCTTCGACCGGATCTTTTCCGCGCTGACTTATGCCGTCGGCGGCATTGCCGCGATCAGCCTGATGGTGGCCGGGATCCTCATCATGAACGTGATGCTGGTGGCTGTCTCCCAACGGACCGCCGAAATCGGTCTGCTAAAAGCACTGGGCGCCGCGCCACGACAGATCGTCACCCTGATCATGGCCGAAGCGTTATTGTTGTCCGCTCTTGGCGCCGGCAGCGGACTGCTGCTGGGCGAAGGCGCCAGTGCGCTGATCCGCTACGCCTTTCCGGTACTTCCCGCGCACGCGCCGCTATGGGCTGCGCTGAGCGCCGTACTGGTGGCGCTGAGCACCGGTCTGTTGTTCAGCCTGCTGCCGGCAAGGCGCGCCGCGCGGCTCGACCCGGTGTTGGCGCTAGCGCGCCGGTGAGTTATGTTGAGCCGTGATTTTCTGCGCCTCACCGCCAGTTCGCTGAGTGCCCACCGCCTGCGCAATTTTCTCACCATGCTCGGCATCGCCGTCGGCATCGCCGCGGTGATGCTGCTGACGTCCATTGGCGAGGGCATTCACCAGTTCGTGCTCTCGGAATTCACCCAATTCGGCACCACCATTGTCGGCATAAACCCAGGCAAAACCAGCACCCACGGCACCTCCACCGGCGTGTTCGGCACGGTAAGACCGCTGACCATCGAGGACGCCGAAGCCCTGAAGCGCCTACCGTTCGCCCGGGCCGTGGTACCGTTGGTGCAGGGTAACGCCGAAGTGGAAGCCGGCAACCGGCGACGGCGCACCACCGTCTACGGCGTCGGCGCGCAGATGCCCGAAGCGTTCAGCATGAAGGTCACATCCGGGCGTTTCCTGCCGGCGGACGATCCCACCGCGCCGCGCGCCTTCGCCGTACTCGGCAGCAAATTGCGCCATGAACTGTTCGGCACCGAAAACCCCTTGGGACAACGCCTGGGTATCGGCGGCAGCCGTTATCGGATTATCGGGGTCATGGAGGCGAAAGGCTCGGTGTTGGGTTTTGACCTGGACGATACCGTGTATATACCCGCCGCACGCGGTATGGAACTGTTCAATCGTGATTCACTGTTCGAGATCGATCTGCTTTACACAGAGGGGATCAGTGCCGAGAAGGTGGTCAAAGGCATCCACAAACTGCTTGTCAATCGTCACGGTCGCGAAGACTATACGGTGACCACCCAGGAACAGATGCTGGAGGTGCTCGGTTCAATCCTTAATATTCTTACGTTCGCGGTGGGCGCTATCGGCGGCATCTCGCTGTTGGTCGGCGCCATCGGTATCGTCACCATCATGACCATTTCGGTGAACGAACGCACTGCGGAAATTGGCCTCATCCGCGCCCTGGGCGCACGCCGCAACCAAGTACTGGCCCTGTTCCTGGGTGAAGCGGTGGTGCTCGCCGCGGCCGGCGGCATTGCCGGTCTGGTGCTGGGTGTAGGCATCGCCGGCCTGCTGCATCTGGCAGTGCCCGCTTTACCGGTGCACACACCGTGGATATTTGTCGTCATGGCGGAGAGCCTCGCCGTGCTGATCGGCTTAGCCGCCGGCGTGTTGCCGGCACAACGCGCCGCCCGTCTGGATCCGGTCGAAGCACTGCGCGCGGAATAAATCGCCGGGCGACGGTCAGTCAGGCCTGACTGGAGCAACCGTCGATCCGCATCAGGCGGGCAACGACAGGGGGCAGGTGGTGAGACACCAGCACGGGACTGGCGGGCCGGATTGACGGTTATAGACTTAAGGAATTGCTGATTAATTCCCTTTTTGTCATTCCGGCGCAGGCTTTCCCTAGAATGACTTGGCCTCCGATTCAAGATAGATACGGTAGGCATTGCCGCGGTTACTGGCATCGAAGGCCGGAAGATTTCGGTACTTCGACCAGTCGGTCGCCTCGTAGGCTTCGTCGAAGGGCACGAATTCAGCCACTGCCTTGGACATCGCCGCCCGCACATAGTCGATATAATCCCGAGTGGCGGCGATCGCTTCGCCCATGTCGCGCGACGCCGAGCCGTGCCCGGGTATAATATAGGTCGGTTGCGGTTTCAGCTTCAGCAGATAGTCCAAGCCCTGCAACCAGCGGTCGATGTCGGTCTGCGGACTGTCGAGAAACGGCACCCGACCTTTGTAAATGACGTCTCCGCTGAACAACACGCCGTAATCCTTTACCAGCATGATGCTGTCTCCCGGCGCGTGCGCCGGCCCCAGATGCTTGAGCTCAAAGGTGATGCCACCTACCTGGAAACTGGCGCCGTCGTCGAAAGTCCGATCCGGTGGCACGACGCGGGTGTTTTCGTCCACCCAGGGGAACAGCGCCTCGCGCCGCTGTGCCAGCCGGCGCTCCGAGTCTTCACCCTGGGTTGCCCTGCTGCCACCGACGTAGCCCAGGGTCAGTCGCTGGGCCCAGACCGGCGGGTTGCCGGCGTGATCCTTGAACGCCTGCAGGCCGTAGACATGGTCGGCATGATAATGACTGATGACAATGCGCTCAACCGGCTTGTCGGTGACCTCACGGATACGTTGTAACAACCGGTAACCCAGCGCCGGAGTACCCAGCGCATCGAACACCACCACGCCGCCCTCGGTGACGACAAAACCTGCGTTCGACGTATGCCCCTCGTTGTCCGCACCGGGCACCCCGGACAGACCGACCACGTAATACACCGGAACCTTGGGCACTTTGTGCAGCTCGAAAGGCAGGCTTACCGGTCCATAGGGCGTCGCTACGCCCTCGCCCGCCCACGCCGTCGGAGTAGCCGAAACGAGCATCACCACCATTCCCACGCATCGGGCGAGACGTTTAACGCATGTAGGCATAACCCTGCTCCCGTTGCAGACGGACGATCTCTGCGTCAGCCATCGGCACGACCTTGACAAAACCGTGGATATCCTCGGGCTCCAACCCGTGAGCCTTGGCCGCGACCCGGCACATGCGGAACTCTATCGGACCCGACTGGGTAAGACTCTGTGCGCGCTGCATCAATGCGCGGTATCGGTCGGTGTTTTTTACACTGAAAAAGGGAATTTCATTGCCGTGCAACACCAGCACTATCGAGGCCTCGAAAGGGTCAGCCTCATAGATGTTGTTCAGGTAGCTGACTCGGTCGAGTACCCCCGAGAGCGCCTCGACACTGTTGACCGCCACATCATAAACGACTTTCTCCGGCTTATAGTCTATCGCCTCCAGCGAGGCCCTGCCCCAGGGGGTGGCATTGTCGGCGCCGGCGCCGGCCATCCAGATTACCCCAACTAACGCGACCAAGACGTTGCGCACGCATTGTGTCATGCTCTTTCTCCTCGAAGTGTCAAGCCTCCGCCGGGCCTGAGCCCCGCGGCGTCAGCCGCTAGCCTACCACACAGACGCCGCGCCCTCAGTTGCGGCCTTAACCTAACATTATCAAATGTGAATGACGCTCCAGCTCCCTCGCAGCAAAGTGCGAAAAATTCGTCTCCCCGGGTCAACCAGGAAACCGTTATGCCGCAATCCAACTTGAGTATCTGCGCTGTGCGCCGGCCAGGCCACTTTCTCAGCTGGCTGCTGCTCATCGTCAGCGCCACGCTGCCGATCAGCGGCGAAGCGGTGTGCACCGGTCAGGTCAGTGTGCAGGTATTGGGATCGGGCGGTCCGATCGCCAACCCGCGGCGCGCCAGCTCCGGTTATCTGATCTGGGTAGATGGCAAAGCCCGACTGCTGGTGGATGCCGGCGGCGGAACGTTCGCGCGCTTTGGTAGTGCGGGGGCATCTATCGCCGATCTTGAAGCCATCGCCCTGACACATCTGCACGTGGACCACGCGGTGGAATTGCCCGCGTATCTGAAAAGTGCCTGGTTTGGCGACCGCCAACAAGCGCTGCCGCTTATCGGCCCCTCCGGTAACCTCGAGTTTCCCGGCCTGACCGAATTCATGCAACAACTCATCGGCCCCGGACAGGGTGCTTTCCGCTACCTCTCCGGTTACCTGTCGGGAACCAAGGGCTATTTCAAGACCACCCTGTACGAAACCGACGCCGACAATCGCAAAGCGGTAAAAGTCCTGGAGACCAAGCATTTGGTCGTTTCAGCGGTTGGCGTCGTTCACGGCCCGGTACCCGCGCTGGCTTACCTGGTGGAAGTCGACGGTCGACGCATCGCTTTCAGCGGCGATCAGAACGGGGATAACCCGCAATTCGGCAAAATGATCGCCGACGCCGACCTGCTGGTGATGGACCACGCGGTGGGCGAAAACGCCGACAAAGTCGCCGCCAAGCTGCACGCCCGTCCGACAGAGATTGCCCAACTGGCCGAACAGGCAAACGTACGGCGCCTGTTGCTGAGTCATATCATGCCGCGCAGCGAAAGCGTACTGGAAGAAAGCCTGGCGCAGATCGGTAAAACCTACGGCGGCAAGCCAACCGTGGCCGAAGACCTGATGTGCGTGGAACTGCCACTGCGCAAACCGTAAATGCCGCCGAGACCGGGCCTGGCGGCGAAACCAGCGGCGAGCGACATTAGAGCCTGATCAATGTCCACCCTTCGGTGAGCCGCTGAATCAGATGGTCGGCGGCCGGTTCGTGGGCGTAGACCCCCTCGATCACAGAGGCATCCTTACCGCTTGCGCGCAGTCTCCCCAGGCCCTTGCTGCAGGCGATAAAACGCACATTCGGGTAATGCCCGATCAACTGTTTGATATCGTCGATATGCTGCGAGGCGGCGGTGCGCATAAGATCCAGCCCGCCCGCGTTGGCCACCACTTCGACCTGAATACCCTGGGCGCTGTACTGTTTGAGAATACCCTCGGTCTTGCGCAACAGCGCCGCAAAGAGCTTTTCGTTGGACTCGCCGATGTGCAAAATGACGTGCTTGGTGTCGGGGACCGCTTGTTGCAGTGTCGCGCGGTTATCACGCTGTTCGCGCAGACTGTGCCCATACCAGCCGGCACCGAAGACAAACACCAGCAACAGCACCGAGGCCGCCACCCGCACCGTACCGGCCAACCACGCAGGCGCGCGCGCCGCGGGTAGCTCACGCGTCGGTGCGCACTCCCCTTCAAACGAAAACTGCACCCATTCTTTGGTCCGCTGCAAGTCACACACCCGCCTGCGGCACTGGGGGTCGGATTCAAACTGCGACAGCATGGCCTGCTTTTCGCCGGTACTTAGTTCACCGTCCACGTAGGCATGCAGCATGCGATCGGAACAATACTGGGACTCTTTCACTTCACCCTCCGCAAATATGTGGTCGTGCCGGGCGGCGTCGACGAATGGAAACTGGCCAGGGCTTTTTGCAAGGTTTGCCGGGCGGCATACAGCCGGCTCATAACTGTTCCTATCGGAATATCCATGACTTCGGCGACCTCAGCGTAGGAGAAACCGGCCAGGTCCACAAGCGTCAATGTCTGCCGTTGGCCGACCGGAAGCTTGAGAATCGCCCGCCTCACGCGCTCGACTATTTCCTGTTCACTGCACGCGCCCACCACATCATTCTCGCTGGCCAGGCCCGCTTCGTCGATGTCCACGCTCGGGCGCAGACAGCGGAGGTGTTTTTTCCAGCAATTGCCCAGAATCACGTGCATCCACGCCTTGAGCGCACCCGGGTCCCGCAGCTGCGCGGCCCGCTGCAGGGAAATCATCAGCGTTTCCTGCACCAGATCGTCGGCCACCACCGGGTCGCCACACCACGCCAGCGCCACCCGGTAGAGGCGGTCGCGATTATCGGCCATCCTTTTTTTGAGATCGCGGGTGACCAGCAGGCGGCGTATCAGTTCCATAATATGCAAGATGCAATAACCCCCCGGTTTATTCGTTTTATTTGACCCGAATAAACGGCATCGGCGCACGGTATCCGGCCGTGGACATCGAACATTTGATAATGCGTCTGGGCGGCATTTCTCCTAGGGTATTTAATCCGGGCTCCGGCCGCCGCCGGGCGGTCGACGACCTGCTCTTACCCATTTACCTGCCGTGCACCGACACGCAGCTTGAGACGGAGAAAGCGCCATGAAGAAAGAACCCGTCATCCACCTGCAGTGGAACGGTCGGGAAACCGTACCGATGGTCGGTCAGATGCTCGGCCGTACGGAGCTGATCGAAATCCAACTGGCGCCGGAGTATAACCATGCGCTGTTTCAGAAACTTCACCCCGAGGCGCCGCGCGCGGCGGTGGAGAATATCGATAAGTCCGGCGATGCCGAGCTACTCAATACGGTGTCGGAAATTAACGGCCTGGAAGACTTTGCTCTGCTGGTCGACGTGTTGCGCAGCGAAGACGCATCCCTGCACATCGTCAGTCCGCCGATGGTCATCATAGAAATACCAGGCGGCGCCCCGGCTGCCGCCTGAGACTCCCCGGGGCGGGCGTGCCGAGGCCCGGACAGTGCCGTGATAGGCAAACTGCGTAAAGCTTACCGCGAAATCACCACCCACCCCGCCGGTGAGCGTTTTTGCCGCTACCACCATAACCGCAAGCGACCGGCGGCGAGAATCTGGCACCGTGTAGTGCGCATCGGCGCCGGGCTGCTCCTGCTGGCGCTGGGCCTGCTGCTCTCACTGCCACCGCTGTTGCCGGGGTTCCTGCTCTGGCTTCCCGGTCTGGCCCTGCTCGCTTCTCAATCGCTGGTCGTCGCCCGCAGCCTGGATCGTAGCGAATGTCTGGTGCGAAAACTGTATCGGAGAATCGCTCGTCGCATCTGAACCGGCGCGTCTTCCCGCGATTCGAACCTTTGTTGATCCATGTCAATAAAGGGAGTCAAGTTCAGCGTGCTCCTGTCGCAGTAAAAGGAGCGTATGTTTCGAACCCGGAGCATTCGCCCCATTCGGATTCGTGCGAGAACCATAATGTTGCGGTCGCTGTTCAAGAGTTGTTCCATATCCATCAAAATCAATCTGGCTATTGTCTCGGTATTGGCGCTCATGCTCGCCGCGTCGATGTTCCATACCGTGCGCAGCGAACGGAAATTGATAGAGCAGGTCGTGGAACAGCAGACCAGAGATGCCGCCGATTCCTACTTTGACGCCATCAATACGATGATGATCACCGGCACAATGGACCAGCGCGCTCTGGTGCGGGAAAAACTGCGCGATCGGCCCGGGGTAATCGACGCACGCATTATTCGCGGCCGGCCGGTCACCGAACTGTTTGGAACGGGCAAGGCGGAAGAGGCCGCGGCGGACAATCTGGACCGGCGCGCGATCCAGGGGGAAAAAATCGTTCACATCGAACAGCGCAAGACGGGACGAATACTCACTGTACTGAACCCTATTATTGCCAGCGAGGACTATCGGGGCACCAACTGTCTGAGCTGTCACGCCAATGCAGCCCCCGGCAGTGTGATGGGCGCAGTACGGGTAAGCTACTCCCTGGCGCAGCTCGACGCGCAGGTAAACCGCAACCTTGTCGTCTCGGGTCTGATCACGGCCGCCTTGTCCGGGTTAGGCTTGTTGGCTTTGATTTTTGTTCTGCGCCATACCGTTACCGGACCGCTGATCCGCCTGCGCCGATCCATGGAGGATATTGAAGCGAACGCCGATCTGACCCGCAAGGTCGACACCGGATCGTCCCGTGACGAAGTCGGTATCCTGGGGGTCACCCTAACCCGCATGCTGGCGCGCTTTCGTGACAGCTTGCAACAGGTTGCAGCCTCCGGCCACCGGCTTCAAGAGACAACCGAGCAAATCACAAGCGTAGCCGAACAAACCCTTGCCGACGTCCGGCAACAGAACTCGGCCACCGATCAGGTGGCAACCGCCATGGAGGAAATGAGCGCCACGGTTTCAGACGTGGCCCGCAACGCCGAACAAACCGCCCGGGCCTCGCAAGCGGTGGACGAACTGGCACGCCAAGGCGCCTATATTTCGACCCAGGCATTAGGCAGCATGGAGCGCCTGGTGCAGGACGTGCATGCTGCGGCCCGGACCATCGACGAACTGAAGGATCAGAGCGAACACATCGGTATGGTATCCAACGTGATCAAAAACATCGCGGAGCAAACCAATCTTCTGGCGCTGAATGCCGCCATCGAGGCCGCGCGTGCCGGTGATCAAGGCCGTGGTTTTGCCGTCGTGGCCGACGAAGTCCGAACGCTTGCCGCGCGCAGCCAGGGATCGGCCGTGGAAATTCAACAGATCGTCGAAACCCTGCAGGCCACCGCGCGGCATTCGGTAGAGGCAATGGAAGCGGCCAGCGGCCGTGCCGAACAAGGCTCCGAGCAAGTGGAGCAAGCCGCCGAGTCACTCGGGACAATTGCCGGGGAAATCTCCGCCATCAATGACCGCAACACGCAGATCGCAACCGCTGCGGAACAACAGAGCGCCGTTACCGAAGAGGTCACCCGAAATATCGCCGACATCAGCTGCACTGCCGGGAAAACTTCCGAGAGCGCCGCCAAAACTACCGCCATCGGCCATCGGCTTACCGCTCTCGCCCACGAGCTTGAGCGGCTGGTCGCCGGGTTTCAGATCGGCTGAATCCAGACCGTTCAAAGCTGCAAATTAGTGGCCTTAAAAGCCTATGGAACCTCTGATCAATTCGTCATACCGGCGCAGGCCGGTATCCAAGTTATTGAAACCACTGCATGACGAAAAGTAATTGATCAGAGGTCCCCTATGTCTTCACCGGCCTGTCTGAGGACGAGTTAGCTCTGTCGTCGGTTCCCTCTAGGCCATCCTCCTCAAGCTTGCGCTGCAATTCCTGTATGCAATCGAGTATAGGAACGAAACGGAGCCCAAAGGCGGTAAGTCGATATTCCACGCGCGGCGGAACTTCCGGAAATATGGTTTTCTCCAGAACGCCCAAGCTCATCATGCGCCGAAAATAATAGTTTTGGACCCTGGGGGTCAACCCTTCCAATGCCTGCTGAATGGCGCCGGGACGGCTTACGCCGCGGCGAATAAGTTCGAGGATACGCAACGACCACTTACAGCCGAAAATCGCTTCTACAGTCTCTGCCACATTCGGTGTTGCGACTGAAATTTTATTTTGCTGCCGTGGCCCTGTTTGCTGCGATTCTTTCATAGAAGTACCCTACCTAACAACATTGTGCTCTCTTTCCGGCTCTCGTTTTACCGACTATCCTCGCTTACCCGTTGAGCTGCTCTGATACCAACGGATGTCCCAAGTCGCAGAGGATTTTACATGAGCCTTGAAAATAAAGTCGTTCTCATCACGGGCGGCGCTACCGGTATCGGCGCGCACGCCGCAGCAGCTTTCCACGCCGCCGGAGCAAAACTGGTGCTCAATGGTCGACGTGAAGATCTGCTGGCCGACACTGCATCGCAACTGGATTCATCCGGCCAGAGCGTGGCCTGCGTGCCGGGCGATATCGGTCAAGCAGAAACAAGCCGGCGTCTGGCCGCCACAGCGATCAAGCGGTTCGGCGGCATCGACGTGTTGTTCAATAACGCAGGCGTATTCGCACCAAAGCCGTTCCTGGACCACACGGATCAAGACCTGGACCAATACTTGAATCTGTTAAAAGGTTATTTCTTCGCCTCACAAGCGGTAATCCCATCGATGCGAAAGCGCGGGGGCGGCAGCATCGTCAACATCGGCTCGATGTGGGCATTGCACGCCATTGCCGCAACCCCGTGCAGCGGCTCATCGACGGCAAAAGGCGGCGTACACGCGCTGACCCGCAATCTCGCGATTGAGTTTGCAGCAGATAATATCCGTGTGAACGCCATCGCGCCAGCGGTCGTGGAAACGCCACTATTCGACAAATTACTGACCCCAGAGCAGCTTGCGGAATTCAATTCTTTTCACCCCTTAGGTCGCAACGGTCAGGCTCGCGATATCACGCAAGCCGTGTTATTTCTCGCCAACAGCGATTGCGCAGGATGGATTACCGGCGTCGTCCTGCCCATAGATGGCGGTGTGACTGCGGGGCGTAACCAATAACTTCTGGCAGAAAAACATTCTTGCTAAACTGGAAGGTACGCGAGCACAGTTGACGCGAATCATCCGCTTCCCTGACCTACTCGCCGGTGGCGCCCCTAAGGAGGATTATTATGCCAGGTTATCTCACTACGGCATTTACCTACATCATTTTTTCGGCGCTATCAGCGCCACTTGCTTACGGCGATGACAACGCTGGTATGTTTTCCTCCCGCTCCATGTCGGTTGAAACCGCGGCGAAAGCCGCGTGGCAGGCGCTGCTCGAATGTCGCAAACGCGGTTACTCCATTGCCGTTGCCGTCGTCGATCGGGGTGGCAATGTTCAGGCCCTGTACCGGGACCGCTTCGCAGGCCCCCATACCCCCGAAACGTCGATTCGCAAGGCCTGGACCGCGGCAAGTTTCCGACAATCCACCGCGGATCTGGCGGGGCTTTTAACAGAAGGCACCATTCCCCACCAAGTACAGCATAATCCCGGTGCGTTACTGGTCGGCGGCGGCCTTATTATTCAGTCTCAGGGCGAGGTAGTGGGCGGTATCGGCGTGTCCGGTGCTCCGCCGGGGAAATCCGAGAGGGACAGCATCGACGGTGCCTGCGCTCAAGCCGGAATCAATGCCATCGGCGAAATACTTGAATTCGATTGACGCCCGGCTCTTAGGGCTGTCGCAACGTGACGCAAGCTCGCTGACTGTCATCGGGCCCGTCAAGCGCGGTCGTGAGGTATACTCGGTGAGCCTTGCACCGGATAAACCCGGCGCGTGCCTGTAGCGGCGCCTCCCGGCGCCGCCCACGGACAACGGACGAGCCGCAATGAAAATTGGTATTGCCCTGGGAAGCGGCGCTGCCAGAGGCTGGGCGCATATTGGCATCCTGCGCGCCCTGGAAGCGATGGGCATTCAGCCCGAGATCGTCGCCGGCAGCTCGGTCGGCGCGCTGGTGGGCGCGGCCTATGCCAGTGGCCACCTCGATCAACTGGAAAAATGGGTGCTCGAGCTCGACAGCAGCGGCATCATCCGTTTTCTCGACATCAGCTGGAGCGGTGCCGGCCTGATACAGGGCGACAAACTGTTCGCCCATTTCCACGACACCCTGCAATCGGTCAATATACAAGACCTGCCCAAACGCTTCGCGGCGGTCGCCACGGAATTGTCGACAGGCCGCGAAATCTGGTTCCAGGAAGGCCGCCTTGGCAAGGCATTGCGCGCCTCCATCGCGCTTCCGGGTCTGTTCACCCCGGCGTTGCTGGACGATCGGTACTATATCGATGGCGGACTGGTCAATCCGGTCCCTGTCTCCCTGTGCCGGGCGATGGGCGCGGAAATGGTCATCGCCGTCAATCTCAACGACAACCTCGCCGGCCGGCATCTGAAAAAGTCGCTGCCGGTCGACACACTGGGAGGAGAGCCAAAACCGCTGTTTAAAAGTGATTTGTGGAACCAGACGCTGGCGCGGCTGGGGCAATCGCTGAACCGCAACGACACCTGGTCGGCAATGTTCCGGCCGCGAAAAAAATCACCGGGCATGTTTGAAGTCATCGCCAGTGCCATCAACATCATGCAGGATCGCATCACCCGTAGCCGCATGGCCGGCGAACCCCCGGATATCATTCTTTCGCCCCGGCTCGCCCATCTCGGGCTGATGGACTTCGATAAGGCCGAAGTGGCCATTGACGCCGGGCGCAAGTGCGTTGAATTCTCGCACAGTGCGCTCGCTTATCTGGCCGATCTAAAGGAATGAGCCCGATAAAGCCGGCACACGCAACAAGCGGGTTTCGACCGCCGGCGGCGGTCGAAGCCCGTCTGCACCTGGGCTGTGTGTGGGCACCACCTCGAGACAGCCGCTGGCTTCGGTCCGAGGTCCCGTCGGGCAAGGCGGGAACTTCACCCAGCAGCCGGACTCAAAACTTGGTTATTTCCCCAACGGAGCGCCACAGCATGCTGACAAACCGTTCCTGCGCGAGGGCGCAACCTATACCGCTGCGCTGGCTCTGCTGGTTGACCTTCGCTCTCGGCGCCTGGTGTACACAAGCCCTGGCCGAAGAGCCCCCGCGCAGTGGCGGCTGGCGGCTGGCCGATGCCGCCAGCCCTTATTTACGCATGCACGCCGACAATCCGGTGCAATGGTACCCCTGGGGCGAAGAGGCCTTTGCCAAGGCCCAGCGCGAACATAAACCGCTGTTTATCTCCGTCGGCTATTTCACCTGTCACTGGTGTCACGTCATGGAACGCGAATCGTTCATGGATGCGGATATCGCCGCCCTGCTGAACCGGCATTTTGTTTCGATCAAGGTTGATCGGGAACAGCGTCCGGATATCGACGCGGCCTATATGGCCTTTATCACGCTGACCCGTGGCGCCGGTGGCTGGCCGATGAGCGTCTTCGCCACGCCCGAAGGTTACCCTTTTACCGGCGGCGTCTACTTTCCGCCGCACAGCCGCGACGGCCACCTCGGTTTCGCCGAGCTGCTCGAGCGGATTCAACAAGTGTGGGCCGAAGACCCCCGGCAAGTTGAAGCGACCGCCAGTTCCGCCGTGCTGCAGATACGCCAGCAAAAGCGCTCGCTCGCCAGTGCCACGACCGACCTCGATCCGCGCTTGCCGGAGAAAGCGCGCGAAGACTTCCGGCAACGCTACGACGCGCTGGCGGGCGGCTTCGGCGACGCAGCGAAATTTCCGCAGGCCGCACAGCTGCTGTTTCTGCTACAGAGCCCGCAGGCGGCGGATCGCGACATGGCCTTGCACACCCTTGATGCCATGGCCGAGGGCGCCATTCACGATCAGCTCGACGGCGGCTTTCACCGCTATGCCACCGACCCGCTGTGGCGCTTACCCCATTTCGAGAAGATGCTCTACGACCAGGCGCTGAACGCCCGCGCCTATCTGGCCGCCTGGCGCGTCAGCGGCCAGCCGCGTTACGCTGCGGTGGCGCGCCGCACGCTGGATTTCGTGCTGGCGCAGATGCGCGCACCCGACGGCAGCTTTTATGCCGCTTTTGCCGCCGACAGCCTGCCGGCTGCCGACAGCCGGCACGCCGAGGAAGGCGCCTATTACACCTGGACCTGGCAACAGTGGCAGGCGGCACTGCCGGACAAGCCATTGCGGGATCTGGCTACGCGGCACTATGGTATTCGTCAGGCCGGCAGTGCCGATAGCCAGCCCGGCGGTGAGATGCAGGGTCGCAATGTGCTGTATATCGCCACGCCCCTGGCAACTCTGGCCGAGCAGGGCTCGTCGAATACCGATACCGCCAGCCTGCGCCAAAGTTTGCAGCGCGCCGACCGGCTGTTGCTCGCCGCACGGGCCACCCGGCCGGCGCCTCCACGGGACAACAAAATCGTCGCCGCCTGGAATGGCTACATGATCACCGCCCTGGCCGAAGCCGGACAATACCTAAAGGCACCGGCCTATATCACCGCCGCCGACCAAGCCGCCGAGGCCCTGCTGAGGCAGCTCTATGATGCGCAGTCCAAACGGCTGTATCGGGATTTCAGTGGCGGCAGACGCGGCGCGCCAGCCTTTGCCGGCGACTACGCCGCGGTTTGTGAAGCGCTGTTGGCCCTCTACGCAGCCGACGGGGAAGCGCGCTGGCTGACTCGGGCCAAGGCGCTGAACGACACGCAGATCGCGCTGTTCTGGGACCACAAGGCAGCAGGCTTCTTCAACAGTCCGGCCGACACCGGGATCTGGCTGCGCGACAAGCAAAGCGAGGACGGCGTCGAGCCGGGCGTCAATTCGATCAGCATCGGCAATCTGATCACCCTCGCCCGTCTGAGCGACACCCCGACGCTGCTCGATCGGGCACGGCGCACGGCCGCCTGGGTCGGCAGCCGACTGGCCGAGATGCCCAGCGCCATGCCCTATGCGTTGCGTCAATGGCCGCTGCTGGTCAGTGCCGCACCGGACCCGCAACCCGGCAGCGGGAAACGCCCCTAGACAGCGGCGTTTAATGCTCCCGCACCCACATGCCGCGAGCGCCCTGGTGCCGGACGATGGAGTCCATCGACCGACCACTCTAAGGAAGCCCTGATTAATTCCTTTTCCGTCATTCTGGCGTATGTCAGAATCCAGCAAAATTAGTGCATTGGATTCCGGCATGCGCCGGAATGACGAATGAACCAGAGCTTCCCTAAGGAGTTTCCCTTTCCTCGGCAACCGGTACCGCGCCTCGCCGACACTGAAACATGGTCTGGATGGCACGGTGACCGCGCAAGCTGTGCCACACACCGATCGCCGCGTGCCCGATCAGGTAGGTCCACACCAGCGGCGCGAAGAGCTCGTGAACTTCTTTGGCACCCTCGGCAAGCGTGCTCGACAGACCGGCCGGACTCTCGGTCAACCACCAGAGTGTGCCGGTAAGGGTCATCATCGTCACCGCCAGTAAGCCCAGTCCATGCACGGCGCTGGCCAGCGGCCCTGCGGGTTGATACTTGGGCCCCTGGCGGCGACGCAGGGAGTGCCAGTGCTCGCGCAGATCATCGCCCAGTGCGGCTAAGCCAGGCGCGGAAAACCACGGAACTAGTTGGCCCAGTGAAGTTTCGCCACGCCGCATCAGCGACCACAGCCAGTACGCCAGGATAATACCGAAGGTCACCAGACCTACCGTCTCATGAAACTCAAACAGCAAGCCGCCCAGCCCGCTCTCGACTTCGCCTTCCTCGGGCGCCTGCATCAGTAAACTGACCGATAACTGATGGACCACTGCGATGGCCACCAGGCCATGCAGGCAACGGGTCAAGCGTGAACGATTCAAAATAACTTCTCCTTG
>JASBSN010000062.1 GCA_030148915.1 Thiogranum sp. | reverse complement strand
ATGAGTCGCTGACTGAGAAAACCCCGAAAGCGCAACTATAACCGAGACGGCGGCAAATGTTCCGCACGCCGGCAAAAAATCCAGCGCTACGCCCCGAGCCGTCCGGTGCTCCGGCCCGGTTCAGTCCTCGACCACACAATTGCGCCCGGCCGCCTTGGCGCGGTACATGGCCTGATCGGCGCGCTTCAACAGCGAGCCCACGTCGCCGCCTTCGCGGTAGGGCGCCAGCCCCTGACTGAGGGTCATCTGAACAGCCGTCGCGCCGGTATTCACCGGCTCTTCGGCGATGCGCCGGCGGATACGCTCGGCTACCTGTCTGGCGGTGTGCGGCGAGGTATTTTCCAGCAACACCACGAATTCCTCGCCACCGTAGCGCCCCACCAGATCAAAACTGCGCAGCGCCCCCTTGATACGGCTGGCCACGCCCTTCAGCACCCGATCACCGATCGCATGCCCCTGCTGATCGTTCACCGCCTTGAAATGATCCAGGTCGGCCATGATAACGACCAGCGGTTGACCGGTCTTGTTGGCACGCTCGATCGCCGCGCTGATTTCGCGCAGCAAGGCGGTGCGGCTGGAGACCTCGGTGAGCGAATCGCGCTCCAATTGCCGGCGCAGTTGTTCGCGCTGCCGCTCCAGGTCTCTGGCGGAGCGATCGGGAGCCTCGAGGCGGGCCCGATGATACACTTCCGTGGCCAGCGAAATATCCAGGCTGGCAAGCTTGACCACCAGCTCGGTCAGCGCCTGGCGCTCCGCGCGCACCTCGAGGCGCTCCAACACGACCTCCAGGATCAGACTCTGCAGCAAACCGACGGAAGCCACGTACAGGCTCAGCGGCACGCCGACGCGGGCGTGCGTAACACCCAGCCGGGCCCGGCTTTCGAAATATTCTGCGTCCTTGAACCAATTGCCGAACCCGACCAGAAGCTCGATCTGGCGTTCGCGCAGATGGGCGATATCGAAACTTGAGAGCAATTCCTCGGCCTGAGCGTGACGCCTGAGCTGCAGATAAAACCGGTCGACAATGGTCGCCGAAGTATCCGCATCCAGCACCCGCCGATGCAAAAGATCGACCTGATCGCGACTGAAGGCCTGCAAACCGATCAGCGTCAGCTGCGCAGCGCGCCATTGGGCGTCAAAGGCGAACTGATCGCACAACGGTGTGGCGGGTTTTCCAGCCTGCATCAGTGGCTATCCAATTCTGTCCGGCTTTCGGTTATGCTTGTCTCCCCGTCCGACAGACAGGCGTGTGATTCAGATTTAACCATAAAGCAGATGGATACCAAAATTCTCATCGCGGTGGAAAACCTCAGCCGCTACTACGGTCAGCATCTGGCTGTGGACGCCATCAGCTTTGATCTGGCCCAGGGCGAAGTATTGGGCTTTCTCGGGCCCAACGGGGCGGGCAAATCCACCGCGATGCGGATGATCAGCGGCAACCTTGCGCCCAGTGGCGGGCGGATCGCCATCAACGGCATTGATCTGCTGGACCGCGCGCGCCTGGCCAAAGCGCAGATCGGCTATCTGCCCGAGCAACCGCCTGTATATCCCGATCTGACAGTCAATGAATACCTGTCCTACTGTGCCCGTCTGCACCGCGTCAGCAAAGCCCAGAGGGGGCCGGCGCAGACCAGGGCCGTGCAGCGTTGCGGCCTCGAGGGCGTGGGCCGGCGCCTGATTGGCAACCTGTCCAAAGGCTACCAGCAGCGCGTAGGCATCGCCCAGGCCATTTTACACAACCCGGCCGTGGTTATTCTCGATGAGCCGACGGTCGGCCTGGACCCCAATCAGATCCGCGATATCCGCAGGCTGATACGCGAGCTCGGCGAGACCCACGGCATTATCCTCTCCACCCACATCCTCCCCGAAGTACAGGCCACCTGCACACGGGTGCAGATTATTCATCACGGTCAACTGGTATTTGCGGAATCGATGGGCGCGCTGGAGCAGCGCCTGACCGGCAACGCGGTGGTACTGGAAACCGTCGAACCGTTGGATATAAGCGTGTTGCAACAGCTGGGCAACGTCGGCGCTGTGGAATCGCTGGGGGCGAGGCGCGCGCGCCTGCGCTTTAACGGTGACAATCCGGCCGCCGAAGTGGCCGCGTGCGTGAGCGCTCAGCGCTGGGGGCTGGTGGAGCTGGCGCTGGAACGCCAGACGCTGGAACAAGTGTTCGTCGAGCTTACCTGCCGCGAGAACAACGCCGCCGTGGCCGCCGCCTAATGCTGTTCACCATCGCCAGCCGAGAATTCCGCAATCTGTTTCTCTCGCCCCTGGCGTGGTCCATCATGGCGGTGCTGCAACTGATACTCGCCTATCTGTTTCTCACCCAGGTCGAGACCTATATGACCCTGCAACCACGGCTGGCCGGTATCGAGGGGGCCCCCGGGGTCACTGATATCGTCGTCGCCCCGCTGCTGCAAACCGTGGGTTTTGTCTTCCTGCTCATCGCACCGGCCATAACCATGCGCACTTTCAGTGACGAAAAGCGCAACCATACACTGAGCCTGCTGCTCTCGGCCCCGGTATCCATGAGCGATATCGTGCTCGGCAAATTTCTTGGTGTGGCGCTGTTCTTCTTCACTTTGTTGCTGCTGATCGCCGCCATGCCGGTATCCCTGTACGCGGGAACCACACTCGATGGCGGCAAGCTGGCCGCCGGTTTGCTCGGCCTGGCACTGCTGTTATCCAGCTTCGCGGCGATCGGCATCTTCATGTCCACGCTCACCGAACAACCGGTGGTCGCCGCCATCAGCAGCTTTGGCCTGCTGTTATTTCTGTGGATCATAGACTGGAGCGGCACCAGCAATGAGGGGGTCACGGGGCTGTTCGCCTACCTGTCGCTGCAAACCCACCTGGGGTCGTTTCTCAAGGGTCTTTTCAGCAGCACCGATGTGGCCTATTACCTGCTGCTGACCACGTTATTCCTGGTCCTGGCAATACGCCGTCTCGACCAACAGCGGCTGACCGGCTGAGCAGATGCGGGTTACACGACACTCACGACGACAGCTGCAATTGCAGAATCTGGTGTTCGTCCTCGGGCTGCTGATCATGATCGGACTGCTGGCGTGGCTGAGCACCCGCTACCGCCTCGAGGCCGACTGGACGTACGGCGGCCGCAATACGCTGTCGCTCGACAGCCGTCAGCTGCTGGCGGAAATGCCCGAGCCCATCCATATCAGCGCCTTCGCCACCGAGAACGAGGGGGTGCGGGGTCATATTCGCGATCTGGTGGGGCGCTACCAGCGTTTCAAGCAGGACGTCGAACTGCAATTCATCAATCCGGACGCTGAGCCGGAGCGCACCCGGGAGTTGGGCATCACCGTCGACGGCGAACTGTTGGTCGCTTACCAGGGCCGCAGCGACAAGCTGCAGACGCTTTCCGAACAGAGCCTCACCAATACTCTGCTGCGCATCGCCCGGCAAAAGCAACGCAAAGTCGCCTTTCTCGCCGGTCATGGCGAAGCCGATCCCGGCGGCCAGGCTAATCACGACTACGGTCAGTTCGGCGATCTGTTGAAGCGTAAAGGCCTCGAGCTGACCCGCCTCAATCTGGCCGAGACGCCACAGATTCCCGCCGATATCAACCTGCTGGTGATCGCCGCTCCGCAAGTGGCGCTATTGACCGGGGAAGTGCACATACTGAATAACTACGTGAAACAGGGCGGCAACCTGCTCTGGTTGGCCGAGCCCGGCGGCCTGAAAGGCCTGGAGCCGCTGGCCGAAACGCTGGGCGTGGAGTTCCTGCCCGGTGTAGTGGTCGATGCCACCACACGCCTGTTCGGCATTGAAAATCCGGCCTTTGCCATCATTCCCAGCTACCCCGTGCACCCGATCACCCGCGAAATGAACAGCCTGACACTGTTCCCGCAGGCCACGGCGCTCGAAGTCGAAACCCCCGAGCACTGGCAGGCAGACCCGCTGCTGACCACTCTCGATCGCTCCTGGACCGAGATCGGTCCCATCAGCGGTACGATCAAGTTCGACCAGGACAGCGATGAGCGCATGGGGCCGTTGGACATCGCCTACGCCTTCACCCGCAGCCGGGCGGCAAAGAACAGCAGCAGCGACGAACAACAGGGCGAACAGCGCGTGGTGGTGGTCGGTGACAGCGACTTTCTCTCCAACACCTATCTGGGTAACGGCGCCAATATTGATCTCGGCTTGAATCTGTTCAACTGGCTCAATCACGACGATGGGTTTCTTGCCATCACTGCGCGTACTGCGAGCGATGTCAATCTGGAGCTGAGCCGCCTCACGCAAACGGTGATCGCCTTCGGCTTTCTTTTCGGCCTGCCAGTGCTACTGCTGATCAGCGGTTTCAGCATCTGGTGGCGGCGGCGCTACCGATGAGATCACGTATTATCGTCAATCTCTTATTGATCGCCGGCATCGTACTGCTGGGCGTAATAGCGCGCTACGAACCGGGCATCGAAGCACCGGCTGAAAGCGCGGCCATTACCTCGCTGAAAGCCGCTGATGTGCACCGCATCCATATCAACCGGCCGCTGCGTGATGATTTGGTGTTGCGCCGCGAAGCGCCGCAACACTGGCAACTCGAGCGCGCCGTCGCCCTGCCCGCCGATAACTTCAAGGTCAACGCGCTGCTCCGCTTGGCCGAACAGCAGCCACAACGCAGCTATCCGGTCGCCGGGATGGACCTGGAAGCCCTGCAACTCGACCCTCCCTATGCCAGCGTCATTGTCGACGACACCGCGATAGAGTTTGGCAGCCTGGAGCCGATAAATCGCCTGCGCTATGTGCGTGTGCGCGACCACGTGTACCTGATTCCGGCAAACTATTTGCCACTGATCGAAGCGCGATTCACTCAATTCGTGCGCCCACGGCTGTTCGACGCTCAGGCGCACATTCAGACGATCAAGCTGCCCGGCTTGAATCTGGCTCGCGACGACAAAGGCTGGCACGCGGAGCCCGCGCAGCCGGTCAGTGCAGACGTGTTGCAACAGTTCGCCGATATCTGGCAGTCCGCCAGCGGTCTTACCATCCAGCCGGCCGATCCCGAGCAGTCCGGAGAACCGGTGGAAATTCACCTGCAGGGCCAGAGCGAACCGGTGATGTTGCAGATCATCAAGCGCGAACCCGAACTGGTGCTGAGCCGCCCGGCCTGGGGTATACAGTACGTCATGGGTAATCGCGGCGAAGCGATGTTGTCACTGGATGCTGCCAAAGCCGATCTCGCCGACTAGTGGGCGCTGTGCAAATAAAAGGAACGCCGTGCAGTGCCGGTTCACAGAAAGCGGGTTTCGACCGGTCCAGGGTTTTTGGTGCATGCGCCGCTCGCGGCGCCCTAAGCCAAAAACCCTGGACCGGTCGAAACCCGCTTGCGCTGAAGCCGAAGTGTGCCGAGACATTTGGAAGGTCGGTGGCCTTGGTGCGAGGTTCAGCCGGGCAAGCTCTCGATGGCTTAGGGCGCCGCGAGCGGCGCATGCACCATCGAGAGCTTGCCCGGCTGAACCTCTGGGTCTGGCGAAAACCCAATCCGCGGTTACTGAATTTACGTGGCCGACTAGGCCTGCGCGCATGCCGGAACTGCCAGAGGTAGAAACCACGCGCCGTGGCATAGAGCCTCACGTGTGCGGACAACGCGTCAGTGGATTGATTGTCCGCCAACGGCGGCTGCGCTGGCCGATACCGGCCCGCCTCGGTCGCCACCTGCAGGGCCACCGTGTGCGCGCCGTGCGGCGTCGCGGCAAATACCTGCTGCTGTCGATCGGCCAGGGCACTTTGATTATCCACCTCGGCATGTCCGGCAGCCTGCGCATCCTGCGCCACGACCAACCGCCCGGTCCGCACGATCACGTCGACCTGCTGCTGAACGATAGCAGCCGGCTGCGCTTCACCGACCCACGGCGCTTCGGCGCCTGGCTGTGGAGTGCCGGCCCGGGCGAACAGCACCCGCTGCTGGCCACACTCGGACCGGAGCCGCTCGAGGCGGAGTTCAACGCCGCATATCTTCACGCCCTGTCGCGCGGGCGCAGGCTGGCGATCAAGAGCTTTATCATGAGCAGCCAGGTGGTGGTCGGGGTGGGGAACATTTACGCCAGTGAAGCACTGTTCCGGGCCGGCATCCACCCGGCACGCGCGGCCGGGCGCATCAGCGCACCCCGCTATCGCCGACTGGTCGCGACTATCAAGGAGGTGCTGACCGAGGCGATCAGCCAGGGTGGCACGACGCTGCGCGATTTCGTCGATGGCGAAGGCAAACCGGGTTATTTCCGTCACGAGCTGCGCGTCTATAAACGCAGTGGGATGGCCTGTCAGCAGTGCGCCAGGACTATCCGCGACGTGCGTATCGGCCAACGCTCGAGCTACTACTGCCCCGGCTGTCAGCGCTGATACGCTGAGCGGTTCTGCTGACTCGCCGCCCTTTTACCTGCCCGGTTCCCGGGCGGGGGCGCCCAATACCTGTCCGGCTGCGGGCGGACCAGCCGTCCGGGCTCGGACACTGGCGCGACCGATACCGCGCGGATCTGAAGCGGCCTCTACCCGATGCTGGTCATAGTCCCAGAAAATCGCCTGCATATTGCCGTAATCACTGGCCAGCGGTTGCAAATGATGCCCATCGCGGCGCAGCACTTCGAGGGTGTCGTCGCTGAACGCATCGGGCTCGTACTGAATAACATCCGGCAGGTACTGATGGTGAAAGCGTGGCAGCGCTACCCACGACTCCGGTCCGTGTCCCTGTTCCAAATCCAGAATGCCGAGCAGTACCATCGTGATAATACGGCTGCCGCCGGGGGTGCCAAGGATCGCCACGCCACGCGCACTTTCAACGAACGTCGGACTCATGCTGGAGAGCGGTCGCTTGCCAGGCTCGATAGCGTTGGCCTCGGCGCCCACCAGCCCATACGCGTTGGGTACGCCCGGCTTGGCGGAAAAATCATCCATTTCATCGTTCAGCAGCACACCTGTGCCCGGTACGACGAAACCCGAGCCGAACGGGTAGTTGATACTCAGCGTCGCCGCAACGCGGTTGCCGGCCCGGTCGAGAACAGAGAAATGGGTGGTATCGGTGCCATCGCCGTGCGACACCGCGCCCGGTAGCTGCGCACTGGGGGTGGCCCGATCCAGTCGCACCGAGGCGCGCAAACCGGCCGCATAGTCGGGGTCGGTCAGGCGCTGCACGGGAAGGTCGACAAAATCCGGGTCGCCGAGGTATTCGGCGCGGTCGCGGTAGGCGCGGCGCATCGCTTCGACGATCAAGTGCACACGCGTGCCTTGATCGAACCGATCTAACCGATAGCCCTCCAGCATATGCAGCATAGTGGCCAGCGCAACGCCGCCGGAAGACGGTGGCGAGGCCGAGACCACCCGCAAATCCCGGTAGCGAAACGTGATCGGCGGCCGCTCGAGGACACGGTAGTCGGCCAGGTCTTTGGCCGTCCAGATACCACCGGCCTCGCGCACCCCGCGCACCAGACGCTCGGCGACCTTACCGGCGTAGAAACCCTCTCTGCCCTCGCGGGCCAAGGCGCGCAATGTCGCGGCCAGTTCCGGTTGGCGGATCAGGTATCCCGGCGGCGGCAATGCACCGGCATGCAAAAACGTACGCGCACTGGCGGCGTTGCCCTGCAGCACCTGGAGACGGAATTCGGCCATGCGGCGATAGTGCTCATCGACTGCAAAACCCTGCTCGGCAAGACGAATCGCCGGGGCCAACGCCTCGGCCAACGTCAAGCGGCCGTAGTGCTCGGCGAGGTGCGCCAGCGCGGCGGGCTGGCCGGGAATCGCCGCGGCCAGAGGCCCATCCATCGACAGCCCCGGTATCACCTCGCCGGCGGCATCCTGGTAGAGGTCGCGGCGTGCCGCGAGCGGCGCACGCTCGCGGCCATCGACCATCACCTGGCGGCCGTCACTGGCACGGTGCAGCAGCCAGAAACCACCGCCGCCCATGCCGGAGCTGTAGGGCTCCACCACCGCCAGGGCCGCGCTGACGGCAACCGCGGCGTCAAAGGCATTACCGCCTGCCTGGAGTATGGCCAGGCCGGCGGCGGTGGCCAGCGGATGGGCACTGGCCACCGCTTCGCCCGGGGGCGGACCATCGGCTGCGGCGTTGGCGCCCTGGACGCCCGACAACAGTGTCAGCAGTGCCAACAAAAAGCCCCCGAACGGGGGCCTGAGAAGCGTGTTGATGTCTGCAACCCTCATCAGGCCGCATTCTCGCCGGTGATCCGCTGGTATTTCTCCATTAACTCGTCGCGGCTTTCCTTGACATCGGGGTTCAAGGGGATGCAATCGACCGGGCAGACCTCCACACACTGCGAGGTCTCATAGTGGCCCACGCACTCGGTGCAGAGATTGGCATCGATGACATAGATCTCTTCACCCTGGGCGATGGCCCCGTTGGGGCATTCCGGTTCGCAGACGTCGCAATTGATACACTCGTCGGTGATCATCAGCGCCATACTTGGGTCTCCTGATAACGGTCTACTACCTAGTATATTAGGATTTCCATATATTAGCCTAAACGCCGGCGCAATGCAGCCACTACCTTTTCATGGACAAAGGGCGTCACATCGCCGCCAAGTCTGGCTATTTCACGCACCAGGCTGGACGAAACATACGCATAGTGCTCGTCCGGCGTCATAAACAACGTCTCGATTTCCGGCGCCAGCTGGCGGTTCATGCTGGCCAGCTGAAATTCATACTCGAAGTCCGAAACGGCGCGCAGACCGCGCAGAATAACCCCGGCCCGATTGGCCCGCATGAAATCCACCAGCAGCCCCTCAAAGCCTTCCACCACCACGCCGCTGAGCCCGCCGAGCACTTGGCGGGCCAACTCGACGCGCTCCTCCCAGGCTAGGGCCGGCGCCTTGGAGCCACCGCGGTGAATGGCCACGACCACTTTGGCGAACCGTCGCGTGGCGCGTTCGACCAGGTCCGTATGGCCGTTGGTGATAGGGTCAAAGGTGCCCGGATAGACGGCAATCTGCATAATGTTCCGCATTAGAGAAGAAAATCACGCCTGAAATCTACCCACAAACGCCCACGGCGACAAGCCCGGCGCCACCGCCAGACGGCACGGCGCGCCGGGTGGACCCCGCCTCACTCGGAGGCACAGCGATACAGCCTGTAGCTCACCGCACCCGCCTGTTTGTGGCGAAACAACCGCCAATGAGGCGGCACGCCCTCGATACACCGCGACCTCGGCTGTTCCACATAGACCCACCCGTCCGCTGTCACCCGTTGCGTCTGCACCAGCAAGCTTACCGCCGCATCCAACAGTCCGGGCTGGGCAAAAGGCGGATCCAGAAAAACGATATCGAAGCTTTTCTCGGTTTGGGCGAGAGCACTTTGCATCCGCCCACGCAACACTTCCACCTGGGTGGCCCCGAGCAGGGCACGGCTTTCCTGTAATCCGCTCACCACCTGTGAATCACAGTCCACCATTACCACCCGCGAGGCTCCGCGCGAAGCCGCTTCAAAACCCAGTGCACCGCTGCCTGCAAACAGATCCAGGCAACGGGCGCCCGGCAATACCGGCGCCAACCAGTTGAACAGGGTTTCGCGCAAACGGTCCGAGGTCGGACGCAAACCCTCGACATCAGGGAATGACAGCCGGCGCCCCCGCCACTGCCCGGCGATAATTCTGATCTGGTTGGCGGCGCGGGCACTCATGGCAACGCATGTTGCGCAGCTCCCGCGCCGAGGTCAACCCGCCCAATAGCCCCCGCCGCCGGACAACCCTGGCTCTCAGCGTACCGCGCGCCGCAGGGTTCCGAGGATCACCATCAGCCCCGAACCGAACAACCCCAACCCGGCCGGCAACGGCACGCTGCTGATTACCGGCAGTGTGCCCGGGCTCGGCCTCGTCATAGCGATAAAATCAATGCGGTTGTTGTCGGTGTCGAGCGCTGGATTGAAGCGCGCAATACTGGCGCCGCCCGGCGGATCGGGAGCCGCGTCGCCTTCGCCGGCAAAAATCTCCGCGCCACCGAAGCTGCCGTAACCGACGGCATCCAGAATACCGCCACTGTTGCGAAGCACCACGGAATCCGGCCCGTTCTGGTAGTCCACGTCACCGACCAGATCGACACCGGAAACCCCGGTGATTCCGCCCCCGGCATCGTCACCGATAAGAACTACTCCGTCTCCCGGAATCACACCGCTGAGGGCGAGGCGGGTGTACACCGTGCCGTTCTGGCCGTTCACACCCTCCAGCACCATGTCATCCAGGCTATCGCCGGGCGTGCCGAACAACTCGATAAACGCCAACCCGCTGTCACTGCCGCTGGCGTCGTAAAACACTTCGGAAATCACGGTAACCGCACCGACCGGTGCGCTGGCAAAGCCCAGGCTCCCGGCGGCCAGCCCGACCCACAATAAAACGAAACGCTCTTTCATGACATCCTCCCTGACAATATCGTCATCCGTCCCGGCATCCATCCACTCCCGGCGGGTGCGGATGTGCCAGGAGGTAGATTAGCCGCTGGAAACGCGGGCGTTCAGGGGAAGTTTCTGAAAGCTATGTGAGCCGTGTCGTAAAATACTGTAAGCATTCTCCCTATGAAGGGCTCAGGAATCGGTGTCTCCGGGTGCCTTGGCGCCGACGATGACCGTCGCCATATCATCGACATGCACCCGGCGTCGAAACGCATCGCGAATCTGCGCCACAGTCACCGCCTTGACCTTACCGGTAAAAGTCGACAGATAATCCAGGGGCAAATCGTAAAAACCGATCATGGCAAGATACTCGGTGATTTTGCTGTTGCTGGCGACAGCCAGCGGGAAGCCGCCGATGATATTGTCTTTGGATGCCTGCAGCTCCTTGTCAGTCGGGCCGTTGGCGACGAATTTTTTCACCGTTTCACGCAACACTGACAAAGCCTCGTCGCGCTTGTCGGTTCGAGTCTGGAAGCCCAGCGTAAAGGGACCCTTGCGCATCATCGGAATGAAGTAGCTATAGGCGCTGTAGGACAGACCGCGCTTTTCGCGAATTTCTTCGCTGATACGCGACACCAGCCCACTGCCACCGAGCACGTGATTGCCGACGTAGAGCGCGAAATAGTCCGGATCGCCACGACGCAGGCCCGGTGCGCCCATCAATACATGACTCTGACTGGACGGATGCTCGATAAACTCGGTAGACGCGGCCTTCAGCGCCGCCACCTCGGGCAGCGCGGGCGCCTTACGCCCGGGCGCCAGCGCACCCGCCAAAGTATCAGCAATCGCTTCGGCGCGTTTACGATCGATATCACCGACGATCACCAGCGTGGCGTTAGCGGCGACATAGTAGCGGTGATAAAAGGCCTCGAGATCTTTGACCGTCAGCGCAGCGACCGTTTTGGGCGTGCCATCAGGATTGGCCGCATAAGGATGCTGGCCGTAAACCGCTTTATAGAACGCGTTCTCAGCGATGGATTTCGGCTGCTGCTGCTGATACTCCAGCCCGGTGAGGGTGAGCTGCCGTTCACGCTTGAAATCGGCCGCCGGGAAATCCGGCCGGCTGAGCACGTTGGCGAACAGTTCTAACGCGGGATCGAGCAGCTTGCTGTCGCTGAGACTGCGCAACGACAGCCACGCCATGTCACGCTCTGAACCCGAGCCGAACTGCGCACCGCGCTGCTCGAAGCCGGCCGCGATATCATCGGCATTTTGCCCCGCGGCGCCTTTGCCGAGCATGCTGTTGGTCAGTGCGGCGACGCCGCCCAGTGTGCCGTCGCGTGCGCTGCCGGCATCGAAGACCACGCGCACATCCAGCATCGGCAGTTCGTGGGCCGCCACGAACAACACCTTCGTCCCGCCCGCAGTGGTCCAGTTGTGGATCTTCGGCAGCGCCTGCGCGCCGCCGGCGAACAACAGCGCGAGAAGCGGCCACGCTTGGCGCAGCATGGAGTAATTGTGCTTAGCGAACATTGCCGGCGACGCCTCCCTCGCGTGGCGGATGTTTAGGATCAAAGGGTTGCGGTAGCAACTCGGCCACCGTCAGCCGATCATCAATCAGGTATTTTTTCGCTACCGCCTGCACCTGCTCGGCGCTCACCGCTTCAATACGCGACAGATACTGATCGGCGTCCTTCCAGCTCAGGCCGACGGTTTCGAGCATGCCGATCTGCATCGCCTGATAGAAAATAGAGTCCTGCTCATAGATTTTGTCTGCTTTGATCTGCGCCTTGACGCGCGCCAGTTCGGGCGCGCTGACCGGCGTCTCCTGCACGTCCCGGATCTGTGCCTGTAGCGCTTTGTTCAAATCGTCAAGGGTATGACCGTTGGCCGGTATGCCGGACAATAGAAACAGCGTCTCTTTGCGATCGAACGCATCGTACCCGGCGCCGACGCTCGCAGCCACAGCGCTACCGCGCACCAGACGGCTGGAAAGACGGGCGCTGTCACCGCCGTCGAGCACGCTGGCCAGCACCTCCAGCGCATAGGGCTCCCAGTCCTGCTCAGCGTTCAGCGCCACCGGCGCTTTATACCCCATCAACAGGTAGGGCAACTTCGCCGGCGCCTTGACCACCAAGCGCTTAGGGCCGAATTGTTTGATTTCATGGCGTGGCTTGAGCGGCGCAATGTGGCTCGGTTTCAGCGGCGCAAAATATTTCTTTGCCAGACCATACACCGCTTGCGGGTCGACATCGCCGACCACCACCACCGTGGCATTGTCCGGCGCATACCACTTGTCATACCAGGCGCGCAGATCGCCGACCTGCATCGACTGCAGATCGCCCATCCAACCGATGGTCGGAATACGGTAGGGACTGCTGGCATAAGCCGCAGCGTTGAACTGCTCGTAGGTCAGCGACTGGGGGTCGTCATCGGTGCGCATGCGCCGCTCTTCCATGACCACCTGCACTTCTTTTTTGAACTCTTCCTCGGGTAGAGCCAAATTGCGCATGCGGTCGGCCTCGAGTTCAAAGCTCACCGGCAGCCTGGCCGCCTCCATGGTCTGAAAGTAGGCCGTATAATCGCGGCTGGTGAAAGCGTTCTCCCGGCCCCCGTTTTCAGCGATAATCTGCGAAAATTGCCCGGCCGGATGCGCCTTGGTGCCCTTGAACATCATGTGTTCCAGGACGTGAGACAATCCGGTGATGCCATCGTGTTCGTAGCTGGAACCCACCTTGTACCACACTTGCGAGACCATCACCGGCGCCCGGTGGTCTTCTTTGACAATGAGTTTGAGGCCATTATCCAATGTGAATTCGTGCACCGGCTGAGCGGCGTAACTGGCAACCGTGAACAGACTCACGGCCAGTGCGAGCCATCCTCGCATTCTCTACTCCTTTTGTTTTCGTACCCGCAGTGGGGTGATAGGATACGCAGACTTGTGTAGACAGCAACCGCCATGTTTGGTTTCAGAAAAAAAAGCTCCCCCGATAGCGTCGCCGCGGCGACCCCGGACGACGCCGAGAAAAAACCGGGGCTGTTCAGCCGCCTGAAAGCCGGTTTGAGCAAAACCCGGGACGGGCTCGGCACCGGTCTCACCAATCTGGTGATCGGGCGCAAACAGATTGACGACGAACTGCTCGAAGAACTGGAAACCCAACTGCTCAGCGCCGATGTCGGTGTCGAAGCCACCCAGACGATTGTTCAGGACCTCACCCAACGGGTGGCGCGCAAACAGCTCAACGACGCCGAGGCACTGATGTCGGCCCTGCGCGAAGACATGCGCGGCATGCTTGAACCGATCAGCCTGCCCCTCGCTATCCCCGCCTCAGAGCGGCCCTTCGTGCTGTTGATGGTGGGCATCAACGGCGCCGGGAAAACCACCACCATCGGCAAAGTCGCCCGGCTGTTGCAACAGCAGGGCCGCTCGGTCATGTTGGCCGCAGGCGACACCTTCCGTGCCGCGGCGGTCGAGCAATTGCAGAGTTGGGGCGAGCGCAATCAGGTGCCGGTTATCGCCCAGCACCAGGGTGCGGACTCGGCCTCGGTGATTTTCGACGCGCTACAGGCTGCTCAGGCGCGCAATATCGATGTGCTGATCGCCGATACCGCCGGGCGCCTGCATACCCAGGGCAATCTGATGGAAGAGCTGAAGAAAATCGGCCGCGTGCTGGGCAAGCTGGACGAAAGCGCCCCCCACGAAGTGATGCTGGTGGTGGATGCCGGTACCGGACAAAACGCGCTCAATCAGGCGCGCCAGTTCAGTCAGGCGATAAAAGTCACCGGCATCACCCTTACCAAGCTCGACGGCACCGCCAAGGGCGGGATTGTCTTCGCTATCGCCCAACAGTTGGGTATTCCCATCCGCTTTATCGGTGTTGGCGAATCGCTACAGGATCTGCGCCCGTTCGACGCCGGGGAATTCGTCGACGCGCTGTTCGACAACAGTGACTGACGGCGCGCCGCCGCGCCCCCCGCCGAGATGATCCGTTTCGACAATGTCAGCAAGCGCTATCCGGAAGGCCGCGACGCCCTGCAGGCGGTCAGCTTTCACCTGCCGGCCGGCGCCATGGCCTTTCTGACCGGTCACTCCGGCGCCGGCAAAAGCACCCTGCTCAAGCTGATCGCCCTGCTGGAGCGCTCCACCCGCGGGCAACTGTTCCTCGACGGTGAAAACCTGTCGCGCACCCGCAGGCGCAAAATCCCTTTCGTGCGCCGCAAGATCGGCATGATTTTCCAGAACTATCGCCTGCTCTTCGATCGCACCGTGTTCGACAATGTGGCGCTGCCCCTGGTGATCGCCGGACACCGCCATCAGGAGATCGCGCGGCGGGTGCGCGCCGCCCTCGATAAAGTGGGCCTGCTCGACAAAGAGCGGGCCTTACCGGTCACTCTGTCCGGCGGCGAGCAGCAGCGGGTCGGCATCGCCCGGGCGGTGGTCAACAAACCGCCGTTGCTGCTCGCCGACGAGCCGACCGGTAATCTTGACCCGGAGCTGTCTCGCGACATCATGCACCTGTTTGAGGAATTCAACCGGGTCGGCGTCACGGTGCTGATCGCCAGCCACGATCTCGACCTGATCGCCCGCCTCGGTCACCCGCAATTGCAGTTACACCAGGGGCGATTACTCACCCCCCCGGCCCTGGAGCCGGCATGAGACTGCCGGCACCGCTGCACGTTTACCTGCTGCGCCATGTCCAGGTGGCGCTCAACAGTCTCGGGCGCCTCTACCGCGCACCGCTAGCCTCGCTGATGACAGCCGCGGTGATCGGTATCGCCCTGGCGCTGCCCTCGGCATTGTATGCCCTCACCGTGAACTTGCAGCGTCTGGGCTCGCAGTGGGACGGGGGCGCCAGCCTGTCGCTGTTCCTGCGCCAGGACGTATCGCTCGATCAGGCCAGAGCCCTGGAGAAGAAGCTGCGCCAATGGCCGGAAATAGGGCGTCTGCGGCTGATCACCCCCCAGCAGGCACTGGAGGAGTTCCGCCAGTTGTCGGGGTTCGGCGATACGCTCGATCTGCTCGATAAAAACCCCCTGCCCGCGGTGCTCGCCGTCACACCCGCCCCCGGCGCGGCTGACGCTACGGCCGCGGCCGGCCTGATGCAGCGCCTGCAGGCGCTGGCGGAAGTTGATCTGGCGCAGCTCGATCTGCAATGGGTGAAACGCTTCCAGGCCATGGTCGATCTCGTTCAGCGCGCCATCTGGGTACTCTCGGGCTTGCTGGGCCTGGCGGTATTGCTGATTACCGGTAACACCATCCGCCTGGAAATTCAGAATCGGCGTGAAGAGATCGAGATCACCAAATTGATCGGCGCCACCAGCGCCTTTATCCGCCGGCCGTTTCTCTACAGCGGCCTGTGGTACGGGCTGGGCGGCGCCTTGCTCGCTGCGTCGCTGTTGGCGCTGGCCTTCTTCCAGTTCAGCGGCCCGGTACGCCAGCTGGCGACCCTTTATGAGAGCAGTTTTCGCTTGCAGATGTTGTCACCGAGCGGTTGGCTGGCGTTGCTGTTGGCGGGCGCCGTGCTGGGGTTGCTGGGCGCCTGGCTCGCGGTCAGCCGCCACCTGGCCGCCATCGAGCCCAGCTGAACTCGGCGACACCCCCTGGAGCGGCCGTTTGCCCAGCGGCGAGCGCTCAAGATTTCCCCCCAAGCCGCCGCTACCCCTGTGATGCGGCTTTAAACAAACCTAAAAAAATAATCACCAAGAAACAGGTATCAGGTTCAATGCGCCGAAAAATCAATCGAATCCTGGTGGTCGACAGCTCGGAAGTCGCGCGTACCATTGTGGTACGCATCCTCAACGAAGAAATGCCGGACACGGAGATCACTACCTGCGCGACCATGCGCGACGCCTGCGCCTGGCTGGAGCGGCAGCGCTTCGATCTGATCACCACCGCCCTGATGCTCTCCGACAAAGACGGCCTCGAGTTCAGCCGCTACGTGCGCGCCTCCAACCACCACCGCTACACGCCGATCATTGTCGTCTCCGGCGACGCCGACACCCGTCTGTTACGCGAGGGCTTTGCCGCGGGTGTAACCGACTATTTCGACAAGTCGCTCGGTTACCACGCCTTCGCCAGCTTTATCGAGAACTTCATGCAGCGCCACTCCGGACTGGTCGGGCGTATCTTGTATGTTGAAGACAGCCGGCTGACCGCCACGCTGATGCTGCGCCTGATGGAACACCATGGCCTGCAGGTGATACACACCACCCACGCCGAACAGGCCCTGGAACTGCTCCAGGAGACCGCCGCCGGCGGTCCGCGCGCCGACGAGGGATTCGACATCGTCATCACTGATTTTTTTCTCCAGGGGCGGCTCACGGGCGGCGATCTGCTGCACGCCATTCGCACCCGCTTTCACTACTCGCAGCAGGAAATGCCGGTACTGGTGCTGACCGGTGCCGAAGCCGACGACCGCCAGATCGAAGTGTTTCACGCCGGCGCCAACGACTTCGTCGCCAAGCCCATAGTGGAAGAAATCCTGATGGCCAGAATTCGGTCTTTGTTATTGATAAAGCAACAGTTTGCAGCTTTAAAGCGGCAGACGGAAAGCATGCACCGCCTGGCTATCACCGACAGCCTCACGCACGTCTTCAACCGCCGCTATCTGCTCGATCACGGCGAACAGTTTATCGCCGATCGCAGTAATCACCCGGTTTCCGCCGCCTTGCTGGATATCGATCATTTCAAGCTTATCAACGACAATTTCGGCCATATCGCCGGCGACCGCGTGCTGGAGAAACTCGGCGAGCTGTTACTGGACCGCCTGCCCGAACGCGGCATGGCGGTCCGCTTCGGCGGTGAGGAATTTGCCCTGCTGGTGCCCTGCTGCCAATCCAATACCGCTCACTCCTGCGCCGAAGGCCTGCGACGCGAAATCGAAGCGCTGAAACCGGCTGGCGTCGGTATCACCGTCAGTATCGGCCTGGCCTCCAACCAACACCGACCGGACATGACCCTCACTCAGCTGCTCAATCATGCCGACCAGGCCCTGTACGCCGCCAAGGCTCAGGGAAGAAATCGTATATGTGCATGATAAATATAGTAATTTAAACCAGATCTGGATCCCTCTAGCGAAGCTCGGAACTTTGCCCTGCCATTAGCACTCTTATCTATCGAGTGCTAAAATGTCACTGAGCAGATATAGAGGTAGCAGCCCCATGAGTCATGCCCTGGTCACCGCAAACGCCACCACCTTAGCCGTTCCCCGCGAACAGCTCGACAGCTATCTGCGCGCGGTTTACAGCGTGCCGGTGCTGAGCGCGGAACGCGAACACGAGCTGGCGCTGCGGCTACGAGACCATGAAGACGTCGAGGCCGCGCGCGAACTGGTGGTCTCGCACCTGCGCTTCGTAGTCAAAGTCGCCCGCGGCTACAGCGGCTATGGCCTGCCGCTGTCGGATCTTATCCAGGAAGGCGGCATCGGCCTGATGAAAGCGGTCAAACGCTTCAACCCGGACATCGGCGTACGCCTGGTGTCGTTCGCCGTGCACTGGATCAAGGCCGAGATACACGAATTCATTCTGCGCAACTGGCGTATCGTCAAAGTCGCCACGACCAAAGCGCAGCGCAAACTGTTTTTCAACCTGCGCAGCAGCAAGAAGCGCCTCGGCTGGTTCAGCCGCGAAGAGGTCGAATCGGTGGCCGAAGATCTGGGCGTCCCGGCGCAGACGGTGCTGGAGATGGAATCCCGCCTCGGCGGCCAGGATGTTTCCTTCGATCCGGCCTCGAGCGCGGAAGACGACGAGGCCGGCTGGACGCCTTCGGCCTATCTGCAGGCACCGCCGGCCAGCGACCCGGCCGAGGTACTGGAGAGCAGCGACTGGGAGAGCCAGACCAGTGAGCGCCTCTACCGTGCGCTGCAAGAGTTGGACGAACGCGACCGGGTGATTCTCGAGCAGCGCTGGTTGCGCGAACAGAAAGCCACCCTGCACCAACTGGCTGAGCGTTTTGAGGTCTCGGCCGAGCGCATCCGCCAGCTGGAAAAAAACGCTATGGGTAGACTGAAGCAGCTCATGGACTGACTGCTATTGCCAGGCTCGGTGGCGCACAACCCGGCGGTTCAGACGGCAAAACGGCCCCGTTGATAGCGGGGCCGTTTTGCTTCGCGGCCAACGCAAAGGACCTCTGCCCGGCTCAGGCGAACAGCACCACGGAAAGGAAACTCGCGTACGCCACCACCACCAGCGCGATGACAATAGACAGGGGAAAATTCTGGAAAGAAAACATGGCTTACCCTCGTAATATTAGTGTTATCTTATCTTACTCATCAGGGTCCTTCAATTGCGGCTTACGCGGGATGAGCGGATCATCGTCGTCCATGAGGATCCGGTGAGCCGGCCCCTCCAGGTCGTCGAACTGACCCGAACGGATGGCCCACAGCAACACGGCGACGGCGATCCCCATGATAATCAGGCTGATAGGGATGAGTAAAAACAGAATATTCATATTACTCCGGATCCACGGCGCGTAAGCGCAGGGCATTCAACACCACGACCAGTGAACTGGCCGACATGCCGATCGCGGCCATCCACGGTGCGATCAAGCCGCCGGCCGCCAACGGTATCGCCACTAGATTATAAACCAGTGCCCAGAGCAGATTTTGGCGGATCACCCCCAGCGTGCGCCGGCTGGTGCGCACCGCCGCCACCAGATGCAGCAGCTGTTCGGACAACAACACCATGTCGGCGCTGGCGTGAGCCAACTGTGTGCCGCCACCCATCGCCAACGACACCTGCGCCCCGGCCAACACGGGAGCATCGTTGACACCATCGCCGACCATCGCCACCACCGCCCCCTGATGCTGTAGCTGTTGAATCCGCGTCAGCTTGTCCTGCGGAAGACAACGCGACCGGTAGGCGTTGATACCGAGCTCCCGCGCAACGGCCTGCACCGTGGCCGGCTGGTCACCGCTCAGCAACTCGATCTCCAGCCCCAACAG
>JASBSN010000030.1 GCA_030148915.1 Thiogranum sp. | reverse complement strand
CAGGACGATATTCCCTTATTCGACACCAGTGTACCGACGTTCAGTTATCGCGAGCTGTTCGAGGAGAACCGCTTTAACGGCGCCGACCGCATGGGGGATGCCAATCAGGCGGCAGTGGCGGTCACGACGCGCTTTATAGACCCGGAAACCGGGGCCGAACGGCTGCGCGCCTCACTCGGCCAATTGTTCTACTTCGCCAACCGCAACGTTACTCTGAACAACACCGCGCCCCAGACCAATGACGAATCCAATCTGGCCGGCGAGCTGGAGCTGGCCCTGTCGCGCTCCTGGACCGGCAAGGCCGATCTGATCTGGGACCCGCACGATTTCACCACCGAGCGGGCCAATGCGCGTATTCAGTACCACCCGGGATTCCGTAAAATCGCCAACCTGTCTTACCGCTATCTGCGCGGCCAGCAGAACCAGATCGACGCATCCGTGCTCTGGCCACTGAGCCCCTCCTGGCACGCCATCGGACGCTGGTACTACGATCTGGACACAAAAAAACGTCTCGAAACCCTCGCCGGCATCGAATACGACAGCTGTTGCTGGGGGATTCGCTTCATTGTGCGTGACTACGTTGACAGCGGCGGTACTTCCAGCAGCAGCAACAGCAATAACCGCGTCTATATGGCGCAAATTGTCCTCAAGGGCCTGGCAACTTTCGGCAGCAAAATCGAGTCTGTACTGGAAGATGGTATCCTTGGCTATACCGAGCGCCCCGTAGACTGAGTTGATTATGATATCCAGATGGTTTTTTATTTTCCTCTTTTGGCCCCTGACCGTGCTGGCCAATACCCCGCTCAACCACATCGTCGCCACGGTCAACGACGACGTCATCCTGCAAAGCGAGCTCAACAACCGCATGCGGGTGGTAATCGAACAGCTGGAAAAACAGCACGCTCAGCTGCCCCCGGAGGCGGCCCTGGAAAAGCAGGTGCTCGACCGGCTGATTATCGAAAACCTGCAGGTGCAAATGGCCGAACGCAGCGGCATCCGCATTGACGACGACACCTTGAACAAAAGCATGCAGGAGATGGCCGCGCAAAACAAAATGACCCTCGATGCATTCCGTCAATTGCTGGAAAAAGAAGGCTTTGACTATGTGGCCTTTCGTGAAGAGTTTCGTAACCAGCTGACGATGAACCGCATCCGTCAGCAAATGGTCGACAATCGGGTGGAAGTCACCGAACAGGAGGTCGACAATCTGCTCGCCAACGCCGCCTCGGCCAACGACCAGAACCGCGAGTATCACCTGGCGCATATTCTCGTCTCGGTGCCCGAAGCGGCCAGCCCCGAACAGCTCCAGGCAGCGCGCAAGCGTATCGACGACATGCTCACGCGGCTGCGCGCGGGCGCGGACTTCGCCCAGGTGGCGATTGCCGAATCGGATGGCCAGCAGGCACTGACCGGGGGCGATCTCGGGTGGCGCAAGACCGGCCAGCTGCCGTCGTTCTTTTCCGGTGTAGTCGGTCAGCTGCAGAAGGGCCAGATCAGCGACCCGATCCGCAGCCCCAGTGGCTTTCACCTGATAAAAATCGTCGACATCCGTGGCGACGAACGTCATATCATCGAACAGACTCATGTCCGCCACCTGCTGCTTCATCCCGACGCGCTGGTCTCCGAGGACGACGTCAAACTGCGTATCCAGCAGTTGCGCGATCGTATCGCACAGGGTGAGGATTTCGCCACCCTGGCGCGCGCGCACTCGCAGGACCCGGGATCGGGCAGCAAGGGCGGCGATCTCGGCTGGGTGACGCCCGGTCAGATGGTGCCGGAGTTCGAAAAGGCGATGGACGCCCTACAGGTCGGCGAAGTCAGTCAGCCGGTTAAGAGCCGTTTCGGCTGGCATCTGATCCAGGTACTGGATCGACGCGAACAGGACAACACCGATGACTATCGGCGTACACGTGCGCGCGAGTCGATTCGCCAGCGCAAGACCGACGAGGAACTGGAGATCTGGCTGCGTCGCCTGCGCGACGAATCCTACGTCGAGTACCACCTAGACAATCAGTAATTGCACGCCCCGCCGAGTCCGCCATGACAGCGCGTATCGCCATCTCCAGCGGAGAACCGGCCGGCATCGGCCCCGACCTCTGCCTGGCGCTACAGGACCTGGCGCCGGACGTCGAATTGGTGGTGATGGGGGACCCGCAGCTGCTGGCAGCCCGTGCCGCGCAACTGCAGCGGCCGTGGGAGCCGCCGCTCTACCAGCCCGACCGCGCAGCCCAGGCCGGCCGGGTTTGCCTCGCCCCCGTGGCGCTGGCCCGGCCGGCGGTCGGCGGCCGCCTGGATGTCGCCAACGCGCCTTACGTCCTGGAATTGCTGGACCGTGCCGTTAGCGGCTGCCTGCAGGGTGAATTTCAGGCGCTCGTCACCGCGCCGGTGCACAAGGCGGTGATCAACGACGCCGGGTTTGCCTTTACCGGCCACACCGAATATCTGGCGGAAAAATGCGCCGCCGACCAAGTGGTGATGATGCTGGTTGCTCCGGGACTGCGAGTGGCGCTGGCCACCACCCATCTGCCGCTCAGCCAAGTCGCCGCGGCGATCACCGAGCCGGCGCTGGAGGCCGTGCTGCGCTGCACCTATACCGAACTGCAGCGCAAGTTTCACATCGCCAGACCCCGCGTTCTGGTAGCGGGGCTCAACCCACACGCAGGCGAGAACGGCCATCTCGGCCACGAAGAGCGCGACATCATCGAGCCGGTGATCGCCAGATTGCAGAGCGAGGGCCTGACGCTGACCGGCCCGCTGCCCGCCGACACACTGTTCACCCCGCCCTGGCTGGCGCGGGCCGATGCGGTGGTGGCGATGTATCACGACCAGGGTCTGCCGGTGTTAAAACACCTGGGCTTCGGGCGGGCGGTGAACATCACCCTCGGCTTGCCGATAGTGCGCACCTCGGTCGATCACGGCACGGCGCTGGACAAAGCCGGGACCGGCGCGGCCGAGACCGGCAGCCTGGAAGCGGCCATCCGTTGCGCCATCGATTTGAGCGCATGAGTCATCGTGCGCGCAAACGCTTCGGACAGAACTTTCTGCACGACGCCGATGTCGTTCAGCGCATTATCCAGGCGATCAGCCCGCAACCCGGCCAGCCACTGGTGGAAATCGGCCCCGGACAGGGTGCGCTCACCCTACCCCTGTTGCGGGCCTGCGAGCGGCTGGAGGCCATCGAGCTGGACCGTGACCTGGTCGAGCCGCTGACGCGCAAAGCCGCGAGCGAGGGCACCCTGGTCATCCACCAGGCCGACGCGCTGAAGTTTGATTTCTCCACGCTCGCGCAGGGTCGTAAGCTACGTCTGGTCGGCAATCTGCCGTACAACATCTCCACGCCGCTGCTGTTCCACCTGCTCGCCCAGTCGCGTTATATTAAAGACATGCACTTCATGCTACAAAAAGAAGTGGTGACGCGCATGGCCGCCGCACCGGGAAGCGGCGATTACGGTCGGCTGTCGGTAATGATTCAGTACCACTGTCGTGTGACACCGTTGCTGTCCGTCGCGCCAGAAGCTTTTCGTCCCGCCCCCAAGGTCGAATCGGCCTTTGTGCGCCTGCAGCCATGGTCGCAGGCGCCGGTCGCGGTGAACGATTACGCCTGCCTGGAAGCGCTGGTAAAGCAGGCCTTTGCCCAGCGCCGCAAAACGCTGCGCAACACTCTCAAGGGGTTGCTTGGGGAAGAGGACATCCGCAGCAGCGGTAGCGATCCGGGCGCGCGCCCGGAAACCCTCACATTACAACAATACGCCGCGCTGGCTAACCGTCTGGCGCAAACCCACTAGGGAGGACACGCGCATGTCGAATTACACCCATCTGCTGCTCGCGGTCGATTTTTCCGCCACCAACCGGCACGTTATCCGCAAGGGACTGGCCCTGGCCGAGGCTTTCGGCGCCCGCGTCAGTCTGATACACGTAGTGGAATTCGCGCAGGTCGATTTGTCCAATGAGTTGGTCATGCCCCAGGAACTGGAACTCGATCAGGAACTCCTGGCGTTGGCCGAAAGCCGCCTGCAGGCGTTGGCGGAGGAACACGGTATGAGCGAATACGCGCGCCACGTGCGCCAGGGCAGTACCAAACGGGAGATACTTCATCTGGCCGGGGAGCAGGGTGTGGATCTGATCGTGCTCGGCAGCCACGGCCGCTCGGGACTTCAATTACTGCTGGGATCCACGGCGAATGCGGTACTGCATGGCGCGCCTTGTGACGTGCTCGCCGTGCGGGTGAAAAGTTGATTACCAGCGTTTCTGCACAAACAGAAACAGATCGCTGTTACTGCCACGCCCGCCAATGCGGTTGCCGCCACCGGCGCGCAGGCTGCGCTGGGCGGAATCGGGCAACGAGGAGCTACACTGAATGGTCGGCCCGGACTTGCCGAACGGACGCGCCAGATTCAGGCCTTCAGCACCCTTTTGCACGCGGATGCGCGGGCGCCATTCTTTCAGTTTGCGCGCCAGATCCAGTCCACCGATGGCCTGCAGCCATTTTTCCGAGCTGTCCATAGCCGCCGCTGCGCGGGCCGCCATGGGCGGGGCCGCCTGGACCACGCCACTGGCAAACACGCCCAGACCCACCGCCAGCGCGACCAGTAATAGCAAATTTGGCTTATGAATGGACATACTACCTGTGTTCATCATCTTACCGCCTCAAACGCTGGCTCACTTCAGTAACCCTAGTGTCGCCGAAACGAGACGGTGTTTCTGTTAGCCCGATCACATCCGGGACAACGGATTGGCCCGGCCGCGCACTGGCCGCCGCAGCTTGCGCCTCCATGCGGGGGAACGAGCACACGGCAACACGGGCCGCCGACCAGGGGCCTGGGACAGACACCTGTCAACAAGCTGTTTTTAACTGCTTTTTATAAACTTGGCCCTGCCCCATACGCGCATAATCCCCCTACGACGCTGTCGCCGCGCGGTAATCGGGGTCGGTCCAGCAGCGCGGTAATGCTTCCCCGGAGGGGAACTCCAGCTCGCCCTTGTCGAAACTGGCGGCATCCTGCATTTCCTCGCCGGCGTGCAATCGTCCCTGCAACTGCGCCAGACAGGGATCGACCAGCGCGGCCCCATCGAGTACCTCGACCAGATCGCCGTTACGCTTTTCCCGTAAGTACATGACTGCCTCCTTGAGTGCTCCGCTATGTTTGAAATATAGCGTGTTTTGCCATCTTGGGTACACCCGGGATTTGTAGGGGCTCCCTATACCTCTTGCGCGAAACACCGTATCCTTGTCCACTTACCCGGAGCCCCTACATGCCCAGCAACACTTACTGTATCGACGTTGACGTCGAAACCCAGTACATCGCCGAACAGTCGTTACCCGACCAGGACCACTTCGTGTTCGCCTACACCATCACTATCTCCAACAGCGGTGAGATGCCGGCCCAGCTGCTGCGCCGCCACTGGGTGATCACCGATGCCAACAACAAAGTGCAGGAGGTCAAAGGTGAAGGCGTGGTCGGCGAACAGCCCTACCTCAAACCTGGCGAGCAATACCGCTACACCAGCGGCACCATGCTGGAAACGCCGGTCGGCACCATGCGCGGCAGTTATCACATGATCGCCGACGACGGTGTGGAATTCGACGCCGACATCCCCTCTTTCACCTTGTCAATGCCGCGCATCCTGCACTGAGCACGGACTATGGCGGTTTATGCCATCGGCGACCTGCAAGGCTGCTTCGAGGAACTGCAGGGCCTGCTCGAGCTGATCGCTTTCGACCCCGCGCGCGACCGGCTGTGGTTCGCCGGCGATCTGGTCAATCGCGGCCCCCGTTCGCTTGAGACCCTGCGCTTCGTGCGCTCGCTGAATGCGGTCACGGTGCTCGGCAATCATGACCTGCACCTGCTGGCATCGGCCTGCCTGCCGCGGGCGCGAAAACGCAAGGACACACTGCAGCAGATCATCGATGCACCCGACGCCGAGCAGTTGCTGGATTGGCTGCGCCATCAGCCGCTGCTGCACCATGACGACGATCTGGGCTATACCCTGGTGCACGCCGGTCTGCCCCCGCAATGGGATCTGGCAACCGCGCGCGCCTGTGCCGCAGAGGTGGAAGGCGTGCTGCAAAGCGCAGACTATAAAACCTTCTTCAGCAACATGTACGGTGACCAACCGCAAATCTGGTCCGCCTCGCTGCAGGGCTGGGAGCGCCTGCGCTTTATCACCAACTGTCTCACCCGCCTGCGCTACTGCGACGGCGAGGGACGACTGGCGCTGGAGGAAAAAGGCCCGCCGGGCAGTCAGCCGCAACATCTTCGCCCCTGGTTCGATTGGCCGCAGCGCCGCAGTCAGGCAATGCGCATCCTGTTCGGTCACTGGTCAACGCTCGGCGCCTACGATGCGCCCGGCGTACACGCACTGGATACCGGGTGTTTATGGGGTGGCACCCTGAGTGCCTGCAGACTGGATAAAGCAGGCGTTCAGCGTTTCGAATACGACTGCCCCGGAGCCGCCAAACCCGGCCTCGACCAAGCCCGAAGCTAACCGGACAGCGCTCCCTCGCGGGGCCGACGGCGATCGAGCACGACGAAGTCGCAGTCGTAATCATTTTTTTCATCGGCGCGGCATCTCTGCCGCTCGACCTCCCGCCAGGCGGCGGCATCGAGGTCGGGGAAACGCGCATCGCCTTCCACCTGCGCGTCGATTTCGGTCAGGTACAAGCGGTCGGCCAGCACCAGCGTCTGGGCGTAAAGTTGCGCACCGCCGATCACCATGACTTCGTCGCTGCCGGCCGCCGCCGCCAGCGCCTCCTCGACACTGTGGGTTATCACGCAGCCTTCGGCGCCGAAATGCCGGTCGCGCGTGACGACAATGTTACGCCGTCCGGGGAGCGGCCGGCGCAGCGATTCCCAGGTTTTTCGCCCCATCACCACGGGCTTACCCAGGGTCAGGCGCTTGAAGCGCTGCAGGTCCGCGGACAGCCGCCAGGGCAGTTGGTTGTCGCGCCCGATGACGCCATTGCGCGCCAGCGCGGCGATCAGCGCGACTCGCATCACACTGCTACCGGCGCTTTGATGTGCGGGTGCGGATCGTATTCCAGCAACTCAAAATCCTCAAAGCGCAAAGCGAACAGGTCGTCGCTGTCTGCATTGATGCGCATCACCGGCAGCGCCCGCGGTTCACGCTGCAGTTGGGTGCGCGCCTGCTCGAGATGGTTGGCATACAGGTGCGCGTCGCCCAGGGTATGAATAAAGTCGCCGGGCTGCAGACCGGTGGCCCTGGCGATCATCAGCGTCAGCAGAGCATAAGAGGCAATATTAAACGGGACGCCGAGAAAAATATCGGCGCTACGCTGATAGAGCTGACAGGACAACTTCCCCTCGGCGACATAAAACTGGAAAAACGCATGACAGGGCGGCAGCGCCATGTTGTCGATTTCACCCACATTCCAGGCGCTGACAATAATGCGACGGGAATCCGGGTTGCTTTTCAATTGCTCCAGAACCTGTGAGATCTGATCGATATGCCGCCCGTCGGCGCTCGGCCAGGAACGCCACTGGTAACCATAGACCGGACCCAGATCGCCGTTCTCGTCCGCCCATTCGTCCCAGATCGAGACGCCGTTCTCGCGCAGGTAGCGCACATTGGTGTCACCGTGCAGAAACCACAACAACTCGTGAATAATAGAGCGCAGGTGCAGCTTCTTGGTGGTGACGGCCGGAAAGCCCGCGCCCAGATCGAAGCGCATCTGATAACCGAACACGCTCAAGGTGCCGGTACCGGTGCGGTCTTGCTTGCGCACGCCGTTTTCCAGCACATGGCGCATCAGATCAAGATACTGTTTCACCGCGTCCTCTCTTTACGCCCGGAGCCGATCGACTCGGCCGGCGCCCGCTCAGCTTTGGCCCGGTAGGCCGTCACCAGCAGATACAGGCCGAAGAGAATCATCGGCGCTGACAGCAGCTGCCCCTCGGTCAGCCAGCCAAAGGCGATAAAGCCGAGGTGCGCATCCGGCTGGCGGACGAACTCGACGCTGAAGCGAAACAGACCGTAACCCAGCATGAACAAGCCCGACACCGCGCGCAGCGGCCGTGGCCGGGATGAATACAGCCAGAGAATCACAAACAGTACCAGCCCCTCGAGAAACGCCTCATACAACATCGAGGGATGGCGCGGCTGGCTGTCAACAAAGGGAAACACCATGCCCCAGGGTAAATCGGTGGGACGCCCCCACAACTCACCGTTGATGAAGTTACCGATGCGCCCGGCGCCGAGACCGATCGGCACGAAGGGGGCAATGAAGTCGGTCACCTGGTAGAAGCTGCGCCCGGTTTTGCGCCCGAACAGCCACATCGCCACAAACACTCCCAGCATGCCGCCGTGGAACGACATGCCGCCCTGCCAGATGCGCACGATCACCAGCGGATCTTTGAGCAATAGCTCGAACTGATAAAACAACATATAGCCGAGGCGACCGCCGACGATTACGCCCAGCGCCCCGTAGAACAGCATGTCGGCGACTTCCTCCTGACGCCAACCCGAACCAGGCTTGCGGGCGCGCACATTGCCCAGGAACCACACGGCGAGGAATCCGAACAGATAGGTCAAGCCATACCAGTGAATGGCGACCGGTCCGAGGGACACCGCGACCGGATCGATATCGGGATAAATCAGCATCTAGAACCCTCTACGGAAAAGGAATTAATCATGGGCACTCAAAATAACCTCAGCGCAGTAGAGGGGACCAGGTGGCAGCACCCTTCTAGCTCGGCAACACACGACAGAAAAAAGCTTTCAGATAAGCCATCTCGGGGATCGCCGGGTGCAAGGGATGATCGGGTGCCTGATGACCGCGCTCCAATACCTGCAGGGTGCGATCGAGGTGGCGCGAGGACTGCAGCAGAATCTGTTGCAACTGCGCTTCGGTCAGGTGCTGCGAACAGGACGCCGAGACCAGGATGCCGTCTTTGGCCAGCACCTGCATGCCCAACTGATTGAGGCGGTGGTATGCCTGTTCGCCGGACTTGGCGTCTTTTTTGCGTTTTATGAAAGCCGGCGGATCGAGAATCACCACATCAAAGCGCTGTCGGTCGGCGCGCAGCTCGGCGAGCACCTCAAACGCATCGCCCTGCACGCTCGCCACCCGCTCGCCCACCGCGTTCGCCGCGGCATTGGCGTGGACGCGCTCCAGCGCAGCCTCGGAGGCATCCACGCACATCACTTCGGCGGCCCCGGCGGCAGCGGCCTGGACACCCCAGGCGCCGACATAACTGTACACGTCCAGGACCCGTTGGCCTTTTACATAGTCGCGCAGGCGTGCCCGATTCATCCGCTGATCGTAAAACCAGCCGGTTTTCTGCCCCTGCAGCAAAGAGACGCCGAAACTGACGCCGTGCTCGGTCACTTCCACCTGTTCGGGCACCTGACCGTGGACTTCGCGATAACTGTCCAAACCCTCCAGCTGGCGCATCGCGCTATCGGCCCGCCACAGTATCCCGGCGGGGCGCAGAACCTTATCCAGTGCGCCGAGCACTGCGTCTTTCACCGCCTCCATACCGGCCGTGGTGCATTGCACCACGCACAGATCGCCATAGCGGTCGATCACCAGACCCGGCAGCTGATCGGCCTCGCCGTACACCAGCCGGTAAAACGGGGCGGGAAACAAGCGCTCGCGCAGCGCCAGCGCGATGTTCAGGCGGTGCACGATCAGCGAACGATCCAACGGGTAACGCGCCTCACGGCTCACCAGCCGGGCACAGATCAACGAATTGGGGTTGACGTAGGCGCAACCGAGGCTCTTGCCGTTGTGCGTCTGCAGCAACACCTGCTGGCCGGGCGCGAAGGCCTTGAGCGGCGTGCTGACGCTGTCGATTTCGTTGCTATAGACCCAGACGTGTCCGGCGCGCAGGCGCCGGTCTTCGTTTTTCTTCAGGCGCAACGGCGCGAGCGACTCAGCGAGGGGGACCGTATTCATACTCTGGTAACCGGAAAATTGCAGGCCTGAAGCTTACGCGTTCCCCGCCAAGGCGTCGAGCCGCTCGGGCGCCCGCAGCAACCATTGTGCCGGCCACAACACCAGCGCGCCGCTGCGATAAGGCTGCACCAGCAGACCGCTCGGTACATCCGGGCGGGCAGCCGGATAGCGAATCAGCACGTAGCCGTCTGGGTGGGCCTTTAACCAGGGGCGCAGACTGCCCGGCTGGCGCAGCGAGGCCAGCGGCTGGCGCAGACGCCCGAGAAACTGGAACTGGCCGTGATACCGTCCCCGCCAGGCAAGGGCATGGCCCTGTTGCTGCAACGCCGCCAGGCGCGTGGCGAGCGGCTGCAGCTGGTACTGCCCGGCCAATGGATCGACTACCGCCATGTAGAGCGCCGCCGTGCTCAAGGCGGTACCCAGCGCCAGCCCCCGCACCGCCGCCACCAGCGGCAGGCGCAGACTGAAAAACAACAGTGACCCCGCCGCCAGGCTCGGACCCCACCCGCGCGCCACGGGGGTACTCCACCCCGGAGCCCCGTGCGGCGACCAGCCCAGACCCGTCAGGGCGAGCCCGGCGACCAGCAACAGGACGCCCACCGGCCATAACCGCCAGCGCATCGCCGGCGTCTCGCCGCCCGCCAGCGCACGCGCCGCCAGCAGCGCCGCCAGCGGCAGCAGCGGTAACAGATACTTGGCCTGTTTGGCGCTGATCAGACTGAACACCAACAGCGCCGGCACCAGCACCGCCAGACAGAAACGCACGCCGGTATCAGCACCAGGCATCTGCCGCAGTCGAGGCCACAGCGCCGGCCAGAGGATCCACGGCAACCCCATCAGCGGAAACCAGAGAAGGTATTCCCACCAGGCGCCGCGATGGGCGAAAGAGGCGACCAGACGTCCCGCCGACTGCCCCCAGAGGATTGCCTGGCGATAGGTTTCTCCGCCGGCCTGCCCGGCCGGAATCGCCCAGCCCAGCGCACCCCCCGTGCCCAGCAACAGCGCCGCGCCGGCGCCCAGGTACCAACGCCACCAACCACCGCGTGGCGCCTCGGCGCGCCACCAGGGGGCCAGCAGCAGGGGCGGCAGCGTCACCACCAGTATCACCGGCCCCTTGGACACCCCGCCCAGGCCGATCGCCAGTGCCACCAGCAGCCAACCGGAAACGAACTGCTCGGCGGCGCGCAGCGTGCCCAGCCAGGCGGCCAGGGCGGCGACCACCAGCAACAGATCGAATTGCACCAAGGTATAAAAGTTCATCCAGAACGCGCTGCCGAACAGCAACCAGGGCACCAGCGGCACGACTTGCGGCTGCCCCGGCCAGAGGCGACGGGCGAGGCGCGCAGAGGCCCACAGCGCCAGCAGGCTCAGAACCACCGGCAACAGACGCGCCGGCCACTGTGAAACGCCGAACAGACCCCACAGCGCGTGAATCAGCCAGAACAACAAGGGCGGCTTGTGGCTGTAAGGCTCGCCATTCAGATACGGCACGAGAAAATCGCCGCGCGACCACATTTCCCAGGCGACGCTGAGATAGCGGGTTTCGTCGACCGGCAACAGCGGCCGCAGCCACAGCTGCAAGGCGGCCAGGAGCAGCGCGAGTGCGATTAACGCCGGCCAGCCGGTGCGCTGCGCTGCCCCCGCACCGATCGCCACCCGGCCTACTCCGTGCCGGTCGACGGCTGGTGTCGCCGGTAAATAAGATACAGGTTACGACTATAAATCAGCACGCCCAGCGACTGTCCGAGAACAAACACCGGATCGCCGATGTGCAGCGCATACACGAACAGCGTGGCGCCCCCGGCAAGACTGAAATACCAGAACGCCACGGGAATCAGCGACTGTTTATGCCGCTCGCTGTAGACCCATTGCACCAGAAACCGGGCCGAGAATAATGCCTGGCCGGCGAAACCCAGCGCCAGCCAGGCGAAGGAATGCTCAGACATCGAAGCGGTCCTCCTGCGCCATGGCTTGACACGGCCGGCGTTGCAGCCAGGCCACACCGAGGAGATCCACCCGCCGCGCCAGTGGTCCGTGTGCGGCGAGGTAGCGCCCGGCGCGGCGTCGCTGCAACCACATGACACCGGCGAGGTCGACCAGACCCACCCATAGGCGGTTGTTGACACCGTACTTCGACCTGCCGTTGCGACGCGCCCGATGACCCACGGGGACAGACATCACGCTGACCCCCTGGCGCTGCATCAGCGCCGGCAGAAAGCGGTGCATATGATCAAACGCCGGCAGCTTGAGAAACGCCGCGCGCGAAAACAGTTTTAGGCCGCAACCGCTGTCGGGGGTGGCGTCTTGCAGTAACCGCGCGCGCACCCCGTTGGCCACTCGGGAAGAGAGCCGCCGAAGCAGACTGTCCTCGCGCCGCGTGCGGTGACCGGCCAGCATCAAGTCAACGTGCGTGCGCCGCTCCAGCGCCAATCGGTCGATGAGTACGCCGATATCGGCCGGGTTATTCTGCCCGTCGCCATCCAGGGTGATGATCCAGGGCGCGCGCGCCGCTTCGACACCGCTCAGCAGCGCGCTGCTCTGGCCGCGGCGCCGCCGGTGACGCAGTACCCGCAAGGCGGGATACTCCGGCTGGGCGATCTGTAACTCCTCCGCGGTGCTGTCGTCGCTGCCGTCATCGACATAAATCACTTCCCAGGACCCGCGCCCGGCCATCGCCGCGTGGATTTCGCCGAGCAGCGCCAGCACGTTACCGGCCTCGTTGCAGACTGGAACGACTACGGAAAACTCCATGAATCCCCTCGTATTTTTCTGGATAAGCGAAACGACAGCGGGCATCGGTTCCGTTATAGTGAAGGCCATCCCCGAGCGACCGCAGACGCATGACCGACGCCAGCCACTATACCAATCACCTCAGCAGCGAGACCAGCCCGTACCTCCTGCAACACGCCACCAATCCGGTGCACTGGTATCCGTGGGGACCCGAGGCGCTGGATAAAGCGCGCCGCGACAACAAACCGATCCTGCTCTCGATCGGTTATTCCGCCTGCCACTGGTGCCACGTCATGGCGCACGAGTCTTTCGAGGACCCGGCCACCGCCGCGGTGATGAATGAGCTGTTCGTCAACATCAAGGTCGATCGCGAAGAACGTCCCGATCTGGACAAAATCTACCAGACCGCGCACTCGCTGCTGACCCGACGCAGTGGCGGTTGGCCCCTGACCATGTTTCTCACCCCGGAGGAACAGATTCCGTTTTTTGGCGGCACCTATTTCCCCGATCAGCCACGCCACGGCCTGCCGGCGTTCAGCGAACTGTGCCGGAACATCGACAGTTTTTTCCGTGAGCACCGCGATGAGTTGGAAAAACAGAACCGTTCGCTGATCGGGTTCATGAGTGGCATGAACCGCGCCGGCGCCGAAGGCGACACTACGCTCTCGCCAATGCCGCTCGACATCGCCCGCCAGCAGTTGGAACAACAGTTCGACGCCACCCACGGTGGTTTCGGCGGCGCGCCCAAATTCCCTCACCCGACCAGCCTGGAACGTCTCTTGCGCCACTGGGCCGCTACGCGCGGCGAGGGTGAAGCGGACCGACGCGCTCTGCACATGGCCCTGTTCAGCCTCGAGCGCATGGCGCTCGGCGGCATGTATGACCAGATCGGCGGCGGCTTCTGCCGCTACTCGGTGGACGAGCGCTGGATGATCCCGCACTTCGAGAAAATGCTCTACGACAACGGGCCCCTGTTGTCGCTTTACAGCGAGGCGTACCTGGCCAGCGCCAATCCGCTCTATCAGCGCATCGTCGAGGAAACCGCGGGCTGGGTAATGCGCGAAATGCAATCGCCGGACGGTGGCTATTATTCCAGCCTGGACGCCGACAGCGAAGGCGAGGAAGGGAAGTTCTACGTCTGGACACAGAGTGAGTTGCAGCAACTGCTCGACAGTGATCAGTACGCCGTGGCGGCCGCGCATTACGGCTTCGACCGCCCGGCCAACTTCGAGGGACACTGGAACCCGCACGTGTTTGTCGGGATCGACTCGCTGGCGGAGCGCTTCGAGCGCTCGCCGCAAGACATCGAAGCGCTGTTGCGCGGCGCCCGCGAACGGCTTTTCAGCGCCCGCGAACAACGCCCGCGCCCGGGGCGCGACGAGAAGATACTGGTGTCCTGGAACGCGCTGATGATCAAGGGCATGGCGCAAGCTGCGCGGGTTTTTGCGCAGCCCTCGTATCTGCACTCGGCGCAGCGGGCGTTGGCGTTTATCCGCACCGCAATGTGGAACGAGGGTCGCCTGCTGGCGACCAGCAAAGACGGGCGCACCCATCTCAACGCCTACCTCGACGATTATGTATTTTTAATCGACGCCATTCTGGAACTCCTGCAGGTGCGTTGGAACAGCGACGACCTCGCCTTTGCCGTGCAACTCGCCGAAGTCACATTGGGGCATTTCAGCGACCCCGACGGTGGATTCTTTTTCACCGCCGACGATCACGAGAACCTCATCCAGCGCCCCAAACCGTTGAGCGACGACGCGCTGCCCGCCGGCAATGCCATTGCCGCCAAGGTCTTCGGCCGACTCGGTCACCTGCTGGGCGAAACGCGTTACCTCGACGCCGCCGAGAAAACCCTGCAAGCCGCCTGGCAGCCGCTGCAACAAAGCCCATACGGACACACCGGTCTGCTGCTGGCGCTGGAGGAAACACTCTACCCGGTGGAAACCATTATCGTGCGCGGCGACCAGGATCTCGGGCTGTGGCAGAGCGCCGCCAGCCGGGAGTACGCCCCGCGACGCATGGTCTTCGCCATCCCCGATCACACCCCCGATCTGCCCGGTCTGCTGGCCGAACGCCGCCCCGCCGCAGATGGCGGTGGCGTTGCCTACCTGTGCACCGGCACGAGCTGCCAGCGACCCATCACCAGCCTCGAAACGTTCACGGCCCGGCTGGCATCAACCACCGATTAACGCCGCTGGAGTCATTCAGCCCGCTGTTTACGCCCATTGCTGTAAAAGAAAATCTTTTTTATAGCAAACAGATAAGTACTTTTTAATACTTTTTTATATATTAAGTGCTATATTGTACTTGCCGGCAACAGCTGCACAAGTGCAGGCTATAACCCGCGAGGACAACCCATGACGACGACTATCGAGCAGAAACTGAGCGAAAATCCCGCCAGGACAGCGGACGCGGCCCTACGCGCCTTTTTCAGTATTGCTGCGGCCTGGGCCTTAAATACCGAACAGGCCATGACACTACTCGGCTTCGATGAGCGCACCCGCAGCACCTACTTCAAGTGGAAACGCGACCCTGAAAGCGCGCGGCTCGGCAAAGAAAAGCTGGAACGTTTGTCCTATATTTTCGGTATCTACAAGGCCTTACAGATACTTCTGCCGCAACCCGAATCCGCTGACCGGTGGATTCATCGGGCCAACAGCGCAGCGCCCTTCAACGGCCGTTCGGCCCTGGAGCGCATGCTCTCAGGCAACGTGTCCGATCTTTATGTGGTGCGCCAATACCTCGACGCCCAGCGCGGCTGGTCATGACACCGGCGCGCAAGCGCATTCGCTGGAAACCTTCCTGGCGGCTGGTACCGAGTTGCTTTCCGCCCGTTGGGCTGTTCGATCGGGTCGCCAATGCCGGGGATCTGGAGCTGGTCCAGGCAATCGAGGGCCTGACCAATGACAGACTCCGTGAAGAGCTGGGCCTGCTTCACCTGGTAGCGGCGAAAGACCGCGTTTATGGACCGGGAACCACCCCCATCATGGCCGCCTTTACACACCTGAACCCTGAAGGCAGTCGTTTTACCGACGGCAGTTACGGGGTTTACTACGCGGCCAAAACCATTGATACGGCGGTGGCAGAAACCCTGTTTCACAGGGCGCGGTTTCTGGCGGCCACTGACGAGCCGCCGATCGAAATCGATATGCGCAGCTACGCCTCCGATATTGATGCGCGCCTGGATGATATTCGCGGCATGCAGAAAAAGCTCCCGGACATCTACGACGCCAACCCGAATCGCTATGGCGCCGCAAGGCAATTGGCCAAACACCTGCGGAGCTCAGGCTCCAACGGCATCGTTTACAGCAGCGTCCGTGATCCGCGCGGTGAATGTGTGGCGGTGTTTCGGCCCTGCGTGCTGAAACCTGTGGTCCAGGGTCAGCACTACTGCTATGTCTGGAATGGCGAACGCATGACCCATGTCTACATTAAAACAGCGTATCCGTTATAGCCTGCCACGAAAGGAGGCGCTTTGCTCAAAGCGCCTCCAACGCCGTCCCGAATGACGCCTGATAACGTTGGCGGAACTCGTCGTGCGTGAAGGTATGGTTCTGCGTTCCGTGCTGTTCAATTTTGAACGCGCCCATCAGCGCCGCCATGCGCCCGGTAACTTCCCAGTCCAGACCGTTCATCAGGCCGTATAGTAAAGCGCCCCGAAACGCATCGCCGCAACCGGTCGGGTCGACAATACTGCTGACGGGCGCACAGGGAATGTCGATGCGCTTTTCGCTGTGATAGATATATGAACCCTTAGCGCCACGGGTGACAATCAAGGCCTCGACTTTGCCGGCGATATCGTGCGGCGACCACCCGGTGCGATCCTGCAGCAACTGTGATTCGTAGTCATTGACACACACCCAGGTGGCCTGTTCGATAAAGCGGCGGAAGTCGTCTCCGTCGAACAGCGGCATTGCCTGACCCGGATCGAAAATAAACGGTATGCCGGCCTCGACGAACTGCTCGGCGTGCTCGATCATGCCCTGGCGACCGTCGGGCGAAACGATCCCCAGGGTCACGCCTTCGGCATCGCCGACACGCACCTGGTGGGCGAAGTTCATCGCCCCGGGATGAAACGCGGTAATCTGGTTATCGTCCTGATCGGTGGTGATAAACGCCTGCGCTGTGTAAGCGTCGTCGAGTTGACGGATATGCTGGCGTGAAATCCCGTGCTGGTCCAACCACTCGGCGTAGGGTCCGAAATCCCGCCCGACGGTGCCCATGGGTAACACCTGGGCACCGAGCAGATTGAGATTGTAAGCGATATTGGCGGCGCAGCCGCCGAATTCACGGCGCAAGTCGGGCACGTGAAAGGACACATTCAGCATATGCACTTTATCGGGCAGAATATGATTCTTGAAATGGTCCTGAAAGACCATAATGGTGTCGTACGCGAACGATCCGCAGACCAATGCCGACATGCTACCTCCTGGCGGTTGAATACTTGAGTTTATGTAAATAACACGATCGCCCACACCACGGCGGCGTTGGCGATGGCAAGAAATACGGCAGCCGAACCAACATCTTTGGCGCGTCCCGCCAGAGGGTGATGTTCCGCGCTGATGCGATCGACGACCGCCTCGATACCCGAATTGAGCAATTCCACCACCGGCACGATCAGCCATGCGCCGACCATTACGGCGCGCTCGACGGCGCTCTCCCCGAGCCACAGTGCCAGTGGCAACAACAGCAGCGTCAGCGCCAGTTCCTGACGGAACGCCGCTTCGTGCACGAAACACGCCTTAAAACCGTTACAGGAACAGACTCCGGCGCGAACCACCCGGCGCAGGCCGACATTGCCTGCCTTACCCATCGATGCTCAGCCGGCGCCGTTCCAGCGCACATCCAGTTCGCGCGCCGCGCGTACCTCGTCGAGTCGGCGCACCGGCTGGGTATGCGGCGCCTCGTGCAGCAGTTCGGGATTGGTTTGCGCCTCTTCTTGAATTTCCTGCATCGCCTCGACAAAGCCGTCCAGCTCTTCGCGGGCCTCGGTCTCGGTCGGCTCGATCAGCAGACACTCGGGCACCAGCAGCGGAAAATACGTCGTTGGTGCATGGTAACCGAAATCCAGCAGACGTTTGGCAAAATCCATCGCCGTGACGCCCTGCTGTTTGGCCTGACGTTTGAGCGTGACTATAAACTCGTGGGTGGCGCGCCGCTCGGGATAGGCCAGATCAAAGCCCGCCGCCTGCAGGCGCTTCATCAGGTAATTGGCGTTCAGCGTGGCGAACTCCGCCACCCGGCTCATGCCCTCGCGCCCGAGTAAGCGCGCATAGATGTAGGCGCGCAGCAATACCCCGACATTGCCCATGAACGCGGACAGACGACCGATGCTCTGCGGGCGCTCCTGTAAGCTCACCCAGCGGTATTCATCGCCGTCATAGGCTACCAGGGGCACGGGCAGAAATGGCTCCAGACGCCCGCTGACACCGACCGGACCGGCGCCCGGCCCGCCGCCGCCGTGGGGCGTGGAAAAGGTCTTGTGCAGGTTCATATGAATCACATCGAAGCCCATATCGCCGGGGCGCACCTTGCCGAGAATGGCGTTGAGGTTGGCACCGTCGTAATACAGCAGGCCGCCGGCTTCGTGCACGATAGCGGCGATCTCCTTGATCCGCCGCTCAAAGACGCCCAGCGTCGAGGGGTTGGTCAACATAATGCCGGCGGTATGTGGCCCGACCGCGGCGCGCAGCGCCTCGATATCGACATCGCCCTGCTTGTCGGTCGGTATTTCCTTCACCTTGTAGCCGCACATGGTCGCCGTCGCCGGGTTGGTGCCATGGGCGGCGTCCGGCACCAGAATTTCACTGCGCGCCGTGTCGCCGCGCTGACGGTGGTAAGCGCGGATCATGGCGACCCCGGCGAACTCACCCTGCGCGCCCGCCGCCGGCGTCAGCGACACCGCCTTCATGCCGGTGATGTCCTTGAGCATCTCCTGCAGCTCGTAGAGACAGGCCAACACGCCCTGGCCGTCGCTCGCCGGCGCCAGCGGATGGCGCGCCAGAAAGCCCGGCAGCATGGCCAGCGAGTTACACGCCCGCGGATTGTACTTCATGGTGCAGGAGCCCAGGGGGTAGAACTGTGTGTCGATGGAAAAGTTTTTCTGCGACAGGCGCGTGTAGTGGCGTACTGCCTGCATCTCCGAGACTTCGGGCAGGCCCGGCACGCCGTCGCGTAAAAACGCCGCCGGTATGTCATCGGCGGCGGCTTCGCCCGCCGGCGCCAGAGAGGGCGCACGCCGCCCCGGCCGTGAGTGTTCGAATATCAGCATCTGGATCTAAACCTCTGGCCCGTGCCTGCCGGCCGGGCGGCGATTGTCACAGGGCCGCAAGCGCCGCCGCATAATTCGGCTCCTGGGCGATTTCCGGCACCAGCTCCGTGTAGAGCACCTTGTCGTTCTCGTCCAGCACCACCACGGCGCGCGCGGCAATGCCGGCCAGCGGACCATCGGTGATCAACACGCCGTAGTCCTTGGCGAAATTGCGCGAGCGCATCATCGACAGCGCCACCACCTTGTCGAGCTTCTCGGCACTGCAAAAACGCCCCTGGGCGAAAGGCAGATCCGCCGAAACCATCAGCATGACGACGTTATCACGGGAGCTGGCGTCGGCATTGAAGTGCCTGGCCGACGCCGCACAGACACCGGTGTCCAGACTCGGCACAATATTGAGGAGCTTTTTTTTGCCGGCGTAATCCGCCAACCGGCGGTCGTTGAGTTCGCCGTCGACCAGATGGAAATCCGGCGCCTGGCTGCCTACCTCGGGTAGATCGCCGTTGGTGTTAATTTCATTGCCTTGCAGTGTAACAGTCGCCATGAGCCGTCTCCTTGGGTTGTTGCGTATCAGGCCATTTTCGGTCGTACGGAACTACCGGCGGTGGTCTGTGTGTCGATAACACGAGCCATATGGTCCCGGAACACGTCCAGGTCTTCCTCGGTTTTGGTTTCGGTGGCACACACCAGCAGACAGTCCGCCAGTTCAGGATAATCATCCGCGAGCATATAACCCGGCTGTAAATTGTGCGTGTACAGCGGCCGTAACAGTTCGGGCAAGGATAACGTACTACTCATGACCACTTCGTGAAAGAACGGCCGATTGAAACGCGGCTGGATATATTGATTGGATAGTTTTTCCTGCAAAGCACGGGTATTGGCGTGACAGGCCAGCGCCACACGCCGCAATCCTTCACCGCCCAGCAACGCCGTGTGAATGGTCGCGGCGGTGACCAGCAACCCTTGATTGGTACAGATGTTGGAAGTCGCCTTGGAGCGACGTATGTGCTGTTCGCGCGCCTGCAGCGTCAGTGTGTACCCGGTACGCCCGTCACGATCCACCGTGCGCCCGACAATGCGTCCCGGCATCTGGCGCACAAACTGTTGCCGGGCGCACATGAAGCCGAAATAGGGGCCGCCGGAAGACAGCGGCACCCCCAGCGGCTGGCCTTCGCCGACAACGATATCGGCGCCATCGGCGCCCCAGCGGCCCGGCGGCTTCAGCAGCGCCATGGCGATCGGGTTGACCACCGCGATCACCAGCGCGCCGTTGGCGTGCGCCCAGTCGGTGATTTTGTCCACCTCTTCCAGCACGCCGAAGAAATTCGGCTGCTGAATCACCACCGCCGCAATATCCTCGCCGTCAAACCCGCTGAGAGTCTCCACGGCGGTGTGGCCGCCGGCCTCGTCGTAGGGCACATCGACCAGCTCGATGTTCTGGCTGGCGACAATCGCCTGCGCGGTATGACGGTAGGCCGGATGCACCGTACGCGGCAGCAAAATACGCTGCGACTTTGACTTGCGGTTGCTGCGCACCGCCATCAGCACGCCTTCGGCGAGCGCCGAGGCGCCGTCGTAGAGTGAGGCGTTGGACACATCCATGGCGGTCAAGGCCGTCATCATGCTCTGGAATTCATAAATCAACTGCAGCGTGCCCTGACTGGCCTCGGCCTGGTAGGGGGTATAGGCGCTGTAGAACTCGCCACGCGTAACGATCTGCCACACCGCCGCCGGGATATGGTGCTCATAGGCGCCGGCGCCGATAAAACACAGCGGCTCGCCGTCGGCCGCGGCACGCCGACTCATCAAGCGCGTCACCGCCTGTTCGCTGAGCCCCTCCGGCACCTGGCTGAGAGCGGCACAACGCAGTGCCGCGGGGATCTCATCGAACAGGTCTTCGATGTCATCAACACCGATCACCGCAAGCATTTCGCGGATGTCCTCTGGCGTGTGGGGAACAAACGGCATGCTTATTCAGACTCCACAAACGCCTGATATTCGCTGGCCGTCATCAGACTGTCGAGCGCCGAGGCATCGGCCGGTTTGAGGCGCAGCAGCCAGCCCTCACCGTAGGCATCGTTGTTGACCGCTTCGGGCGTATCGCCGAGCGACTCATTGCCTTCCACTACGGTGCCGGCAATCGGCGTGTACACGTCCGAAGCGGCTTTCACCGACTCCACCACCGCACACGCGTCCTTCGCTTCCAGTTCGCGGCCCGCCTCCGGCACCTCGACGAACACCAGATCGCCCAGTTGCGCCTGGGCGTGGTCAGTGATACCCAGGGTCACCGTGCCATCGGCGTTGCCGCGCAGCCACTCGTGGCTCTTGCTGTATTTCAGATCGTCCGGTGTTTCGCTCATGTCTGTTCCTCAGAAAATCCTGTCGCTGAAATTTAGTCGAGTTCTATCTGTACCTTGCCATGGCGCACGAACGGCGGCTTGACCAGACGCGCTTTCAACAGCTTGCCGCGCACCTCCACGTGACAATGATCGACGGCAGATATCGCCGGAATGCGCGCCAGCGCAATCGAACGCCCCAGCGTCGGCGAAAAACTGCCGCTGGTAATCTCACCTTCTCCGGCGCCCTCCACCAGCACGCGCTGGTGGTTGCGCAACACACCCTTGTCTTCCAGCAGCAGACCGACAAAGCGCCAGGCCACACCCGCCTCGCGTTCGCGCTCGAGCGCCGCACGACCGATGAAATCCCGCTCGGCGGGTTCCCAACTCACCGTCCAGGCCAACCCGCAGGCCAGGGGCGAGACCGTCTCGTCCATGTCGGTGCCGTAAAGATTCATACCGGCTTCCAGGCGCAAGGTATCGCGTGCGCCCAACCCGCAGGGACGCACGCCGCTGGCGGCCAGCGCCTGCCAGAACGCCTCGGCCTCGCTCTCGGGCAGTATGATTTCAAAACCGTCTTCACCGGTGTATCCGGTACGCGCCACCAGCCAGTCCTCGATTTCCAGACCGTGGAACAGCTTCAGCGCCGCGGCGGCATCGCGCGCGCGCGCCTCCAGCAGCGGCAGCACCTTGTCGCGCGCAGCCGGGCCTTGCACCGCGATCATCGCCAAGCCCGGTTGTTCAATAACTTCCACCGCGAAGGCTTGCGCCTGCTGCTCAATCCATGCCAGATCCTTATCGCGGGTGGCGGAATTGACCACCAGGCGAAACCAAGTCTCGTCAAGAAAATACACAATCAGGTCGTCGATCACACCGCCGTCGGCGTTGAGCATACAACTGTATAGCGCTTTGCCGCGCTGCTGCAGCTTGTCGACGTCGTTGGCCAGCAAGTGGCGCAGAAAAGCGCGTGTCTGGCCACCGATCAGATCGACCACCGTCATGTGCGACACATCGAACATACCGGCCTCACTGCGCACAGCGTGATGTTCCTCGATTTGCGAACCGTAGTGGATCGGCATATCCCAGCCGGCGAAATCCACCAGCTTGGCGCCCATGGCCTGATGTGCGTGATATAGCGGGGTTTTATGTCCCATAAGACTCTGCGCGTCGAAGGTTGCAAACTGCGCCACCCGGACAATTTCAGGGCGGCGGCCTGTGTAACTACCGCCGCTCCTCTGTCCGGTAACCTGAGAGTATAGGCGGCTGAGCACCTTCCCCTTCGGTGGGCCGGGCCCAAGGCCTGGCCGCTCTCCAGAGTCAATCCGGCTGAATGCCTGCTGCTACGGTCCTGTGGCCTGAGCGATTCCGAGCGAGTTGCGCCTTCGGCGGCCGGCTTTCCCGGCACTCTCCCGCAGCAGCACGGGATTGAGGGCTGACTATACCTTGACCGCGCGGGCACGCCAAGCACCGGGCCACGGATTTCCCCTGTGGGTGAGGTCGAATCTTCTTGCTTCGGTGCAGGCCGGCTCAGGCCGGGTGGGGGTTATCGGCTTAGGGCGGGAGCGCATGCACCGATAACCCCCACCCGGCCTGAGCCGGCTTTGAGGTCGGTGGAGGTCGAGTCCTACCGCTGCTGCCGCTTCGTCATGCGTTTATGAGGACAAACAAATAATCACCACGGTATCACGCTGGCGCCTCTCCAGAGGTCCGGGGCGGTAGTCCCTCGATGGTGCATGTGCCGCTCGCGGCACCCTACGCCATCGAGGGACTACCGCCCCGGACCTCGACCTGACTCCACCGGTTTTAAAAGCACAGCCAACAGCCCGGCAAGTCTTGCCGCCCTCGTGCAATAACGAACCGTGATGAGCAACACCCGTTAGTCGAGCACCGTCACCGGATCGCCCACACGAATAACCCCGCCACTGCGAGGAATCAGATTCTGCCCGAAATACACCCCGCCCTGGGGCCGCCGACGGTAGCTGCCGAGCGTTCGCAAAGGCTCTCCCGCCGCGTCTTTCTCGCCGCTGTCGGGATCGATAGTGGTAAAAATACAGCGTGAACAGTTCTTCACGCCGGCAAACTCCACCTCACCGACGCGCAGACGACGCCAACCGTCTTCGGCATAGGGAAGCTCACCGTCGACCACCAGATTGGGGCGAAAGCGGCGCATCTCCACCGGCCGAGCGAGGCGGCCGTTGAGATCGGCCAGCGAAGCCTCGCTGATCAACAGCAGCGGGTAACCGTCGGCGAAACTGACTTCGTCGCCGGGTTGCCCATACTGCGGGTTGACACCGCGCACCAGATCGTCGGTCAACTGCACCAGGCGACAGGATTGGCCGAGAAACTCCGAAAACCAGGCATCCGCCGCCGCGCCCGCGAGCACCGCCTGCAGCGAGTCCCGCCACACGCTCACCCGCGTCATGCAACGCTCAGCTGGTACCAGCGGCAAACGCAGAACGCCCAGACCGGCGGCGCTCACCTCTAACACATCGTCCCGCAACGCGCTTTGCACCGTGGCCAGACGGGATTGCTGGCGCGCGGTGATAAACCGGCCTTGGTCATCGACCAGCATCCAGCGCCGATCCCAGGGCAGACCGCGCGGCAGGACGCGGCTTTCCGCCAGGGCAATGCGCCGCGTGGACTTGATGGGGTAAATGTTCAGCTCAGCGACTTGCATGGCGCGCGGCTGTGCGATTCTGTTGCAGGCGTTGCTCCACTTCGGCCAGCGTCAGGGTACCGGGCACGTACTTGTTGGCCCACTCCAGCATGCTGCGCAGTACCGGCAGCAGGTCGGCGCCTTTCTCCGTGAGGTGGTAGGTGTAGCGTCGCGGTTTTTGCTGATACGCCGTTTTGTAGATTATCTCCTCTGCCTGCAGTTTTTTCAGCCGGTCGGCGAGGATATTGCTGGGGATACGCTCGGGCGACGCCTGCAGGTCGCCGTAGGTTTGTTTGCCCAGCAGCAGGTCACGCACCACCAGCAACGTCCATTTATCGCCCAGCAGGTCGAGGCTACAGGCCACCCCGCAGATCGAGCGTTTACACTGCGTCGGCATTTCCGCCGGTTTTTTCACATCAGACATGGCACCAGTGTAGCGGAAAACCAGTCACTTGTTAATTTAAAGTAACTCAACTAGACTCCAGTTACTTTCAAACAAAAAGTGAGCAAAAAAGCATGGCGATCGCACTGTATTACACGCACGGCACCCGCTCGCTGCGGCCCCGCTGGGTATTGGAGGAACTCGGGCTGCCCTACGAGCTGCGCCTCATCGATCTATTCCAGGGTGAGGGAAACAGCGCCGCATACCGCCGCGTCCATCCCCACGGCGCGGTGCCGGCCATGGAGATCGACGGAGAGGTGATGATCGAGTCCTGCGCCATGTGCCACTGGCTCAGTGAAAGCTATCCGGAGGCACAGCTGGCGCCGCCGCCCGGCGACACGGCGGCGCGCAGAGCATATACCCAATGGGTCTTCTATGTTCCGGGCACCTTGGAACCCCTGGCGTTCCAAATTCTCTTGCACGGCGCCATACTGCCGCAGGCACAGCGGGTCATCGGTATGGTGCCGTGGGCGACCGGGCGTTACAAAGGCGTCCTGGAGGTGCTCGAACGAACCCTGACCGGCCGTGAATATCTTGCCGGCGACAACTTTAGCACCGCCGATCTGCTGCTGGGTTCGACACTGCTGTGGTTGCCGCACATGCTGGAGGATCACCCGGCGCTCTGCGACTATACGGGCCGCCTGCAACAACGCCCGGCGTATCAGCGCGCGGCTACAGACCCATCGCCGCGCGCATAATCAGCCGTTTAACCGGCGCAGCGGCGTCGACCAGATCGAGCCCTGCGTTGCGCAGCCAGCGCACCGGCGGCACCGGGCTGGCGAACAGGTGCTTGAAGCCGTCCATGGCCAGCATGGTTGCCAGGTTGTCACCCTTGCGCGCGCGCTCATAGCGGCGCAACACCGACAGGGCGCCGATATCGCGCCGCTGCTGCCGGGCGGATATGAGCACCTCCGCCAGGGCGCGCACATCCTTGAAACCGAGATTGACGCCTTGGCCCGCCAGGGGGTGAATGACGTGCGAGGCATCGCCGACCAAGGCCAGGCGCGGCGCCACGGTGCGTTCGGCGTGTTGGCGAGAGAGGGGGAAGAGGACGCGCTCACCGACGCCGATAATCTCGCCCAGGCGGTACTCGAACGCTTCGCCAAGCGCCGCGCAGAAGGCCGCATCGTCGAGCGCCAGCAGCTGCCGCGCCCGCGCCGTGGTCGCCGACCAGACAATCGAACAGCGGCCGTCGTGCAAGGGCAGAAAAGCCAGCGGACCGGTGGGCAGGAAGCGCTGCCAGGCGGTCTGTTCATGGTCGCGCTCGCACTCGACCACCGCCACCAGCCCCTGCTGCCCATAGTGCGACATTTGCGCGTGGATCCCGGCCTGTTCGCGCACCCGCGACTGCTTACCATCGGCGCCTACCAGCAACGTAGCGCCGAGAGTGCGGGCGTCGTCCAATTCGACCGTGCGGGCGCCGTTGGGCTCACTGAAAGACTGAATGCTGGCCGGACAAAAGCGCGTCACGCCGCCGCTGTCATCGAGGATCTCCAGTAATGCCTTGGCGATGACCCGCGACTCAATGATGTGCCCCAGCGCCGGCTCTCCCAACTCGGCGCTGTCGAAGTGAATATCACCGGCGCCCTGCGCGTCCCAGACGCGCATCTCGCGATAGGCACACGCCCGCGCCTCAATCGCCGGCCAAGCGCCGCAGGTGCGCAGCAGGGTCTCGGAGGCCCGGCTGATGGCATAGACACGCAGATCGATGCTGTCCTCGGGCCAGCTCAGTTGCGGTTCGCGGGCTTCGATCAGCGCCACGGTGAAGTCGGCCTGACCGAGCAGGGCGGCCAGCGACAAACCCGCCAGGCCACCGCCGGCGATCACCACGTCATAAGGGCTGTCATCATGCATGTCGAAACCTCATTTCACCGTCAAGCCGCGCGCCAGGCGCGGCAGACGCCCGGCGCGGCCCATGGTCATGCGGCCGAACCAGCGCTTGGCCGGCGCACAGACATCCAGCGCCAGCATGCCGGTATCGCGCAGCCACGCCACCGCCGGCAGCGGCTGACCGAACAGACGCACCATGCTGTCGGTGAGCAGCGCCACGCGGCGCTGATCGGCCTGGCGCCACTGCGCATAACGGCGCAACACCGCCAGATCCCCGTAGTCGCGACCGTCACCACGGGCGTCGAGTATCACATCAACCAGTGCGGCAACGTCGCGCAGGCCCAGATTGAAACCCTGCCCGGCGATCGGGTGCAGCGTATGCACGGCATTACCGATCAGCGCCAGACGCGGTCGCACCGACTCGGCGGCCTGCAACAACTGCAGCGGAAATGCATTGCGCGCGCCGACCCTGGTGAAACGCCCCAACCGGTAACCGAAACGCTGCTGCAGACGGCGCAGGAATTCACCGTCTTCCAGCGCCATGATTTCAGCGCACTGCTGCTCGTGAACCGTCCACACCAGGGCCGAACGCTGTCCGCTCATCGGCAACAGGGCCAGTGGTCCACTGTCGGTGAAACGTTCGTAGGCGACGTTGTCGTGTGCCTTGTCGGTACTGACATTGGCGATGATCGCCGTCTGACGGTAGTCGCGGCGGGTAGTGCGGATGCCCAACTGTTCGCGCACCGCGGAGTGGGCGCCATCGGCCGCGACCAACAGCTTTGCCGTGCACTGGGTGGTCACCCCGTCCTGGTCGATCTCGGCCCGTACGCCCTCAGCATCGGTATCAAATGCGGCCAGCTGCGCCGGCGAGTGCACTTGGACGCTCTGCTGCTGTTGCATGCCGTGGCGCAGAACCTCTCCCAGCACCGCGGCGGTAGCCACATAACCCAACGCCGGCACGCCCTCCTGTTCACGGCGCAAACGGGTGAAGCCGAAATGCCCGCGATCGGACACGTGGATAGTATGAATCGGACAGGCGGCGGCTGCGAGTTTCGGCCACAAACCCAGTCCGGCAAAGATGCGCTGTGAACCCTGCGCCAGAGCAATGCTGCGCTCGTCGTAGCCGCCCGATCGGTCGGCATCCGGCGAAGACGCTTCAACCACCCGCGTGCGCACGCCCGCCTGCCCCAACGCACAGGCCAGACTGGCGCCGACCAGACCGCCGCCGACAATCAATACGTCTGTTTCGCAGCACATCTCACTCACCATCGACACCCACTAGCATTAAAGATAGGCCCGCGGCGCAGTGACGAACAGCATCGCCGGCACGGCGTCAGTGCGCCATCAGGGCTTCGATCTCGTCGACGTCCTTGGGCACATTTTTACTCAGCACATCGTGGCCGTCGCGCGTGACCAGCACGTCGTCCTCGATGCGCACACCGATATTCCACCATTTGCGCGCCACCCCACGGCTACCGGCGGAGATATAAATACCGGGTTCGACGGTCAGCACCATGCCGGGTTCCAGCACCCGCCACTCGTCGCCCACTTTATAGTCGCCGACATCGTGCACATCCATACCCAGCCAGTGACCGGTACGGTGCATGTAGAACTTGCTGTAGGCCTGCTCTTTGATCAGCGCGGGCACCCGGCCTTTGAGCAGGCCCAGCTTGACCAGACCGCGGGTGATGGTCTTCACCGCGGCCAGGTGCGGCGCCTCCCACGTGTTCCCCGGATAGACTTCGTCGATGGCCGCCAGCTGGGCTTCGAGCACCAGTTCGTAAATGGCCCGCTGCGCTTTGCTGAAGCGACCGCCCACCGGAAAACAACGGGTGATATCCGAGGCGTAGCATTCGTGTTCGACACCGGCATCGATCAATACCAGCTCGCCGCTATTGAGCACCGCGTTGTTTTCGGTGTAGTGCAGGATGCAGGCATTCCCGCCCCCACCGACAATCGACGGGTAGGCCGGTTCCCCGCCCGCCTTGCGAAACGCGTGCAGAAACTCGGCTTCCAGCTCGTATTCGCGCATTCCCGCTGCGCACACCTGCATGGCCCGCTTATGGGCGCGCGCGGCGATGTTGGCCGCCTGGCGCATCACCTTGATTTCAGCGCGACTCTTGTACAGGCGCATGTCGTGGACAAAGTGTTCCAGCGAGACGAACTCATCCGGTGCGTGCTTGCCGGCGCGCGACTGGCGGCGCAAGCCGCTGACCCAACCGATGATGCGTTGGTCGAATTCAGGCGCCACACCCATGGTGTAGAACACCCGCTCGCGGTTCTCCAGCAAGCCGGGCAAAATGTCGTCGATATCGCCGATGGGGAAGGCGTCGTCGGCGCCGTAGTGCTCCACCGCACCTTCCGGTCCCTCGCGCCGTCCGTTCCAGATTTCTTTTTCCGGGTCGCGGTCGCGGCAGAACAAAAGGAATTCGCCGTGCGGGCGGCCCGGGGCCAGCACCGCCACCGCCTCGGGTTCGGGGAAGCCGGTGAGATAAAAAAAGTCACTGTCCGGGCGGAATGGATAATCGATATCGCGGTTACGCAGGCGCTCAGGACTGGTGGGCAGGATGGCGATCGCGTCTTGCCCCATCATGTGCATCAGCTGTTTGCGGCGGCGGGTAAATTCTTTTTGATCCATAAGTGTTCGCTATTGCAGACGGGCCGGCGCCTTGCAGGGCTGCAGCTCCTCGTTGATATACAGCACGCCGACGCGGACAAACTCCACCACTTCCTCGAATGCGGCCAATTCCGCCTCGTCCGGCTCGTCAAGTTCAAAATCCACCCGGGCGATCTGCGCCAGGTCCTCGAGCAGCTCGCCGACCGCCGGGGGCAACTGCGCGGCCTCGGACACGCCACCCAAACCCAGCCCGGAGAGAAAACCGCCACACCAGTTGCCCAACGATTCGGCCCGTTCGCGCAAGGCATCATCCTCGTCCGGCAGCAACAGGCCGAAATCCAACTGCGCACTGTTGAGCCCCGCCAGTGTTTCCTCATAGAGGGTCTGCAACTGTTTCACCGCGTCGGCCTGGGCGCTATCCTTGGGATTGTAGTCATCGAACAGCTGCGCCACCCAGAGCTTCGGGTCGGCAAAACCGGCCGCGCACACCAGACCGGCCAGCAGGCCGTGGCAATCGGCGGCATCCAGCGGCGTCTGCGCCCGGTCCAGCGCATCGCCAATGGCATAATAGTCAACACTTTGATTTCCTGACATTGTACAATTATCGCACAGCGCCGAGATTGACGCATTTTTGGCCCTTCACTATAGTGGACGCATGTCGAATTCAAGCCCCCAGTCCGTCACCGAGCAGGAACTGCGCAAACTGGAAGTCCGTCTGGAGGAACTGGTGCGCAGTATTACCCGCCTGAAAGAAGAAAACCGCTCCCTGCGCCACCAGCAGGACAGCCTGGTGACCGAACGCGCCGGCCTGATCGAAAAAAACGAACTGGCGCGTGGCCGCGTCGAAGCCATGATCAACCGCCTCAAGGCGATGGAGCAGGGCGCATGAGCCCCACCGCGAAAGACGCCAAACCCATGCGCATCCACATCCTTGACAAGGAATACCTGGTCGCCTGCCCGGACCACGAGCGCGAGGCGCTGTTTGCCTCGGCCGAATTCCTGTCGGAAAAAATGAAAGAAATCCGCGACACCGGCAAGGTCGTCGGCGCCGACCGCATCGCCGTGATGGCGGCCCTCAATATGGCGCACGAACTGCTGGAACACAAAACCACCAAAGACGACTATCAACACGCGATCAGCTCCCGCATCCGCGCCCTGCAGGAGAAACTCGACGTGGCGCTGAATAACAGCAATCAACTGGAACTGTAGTGCCGCAACCAGGCTGTGTGGAACCAGCTGCAGTAACCGGCCTGGCGAATTAACCGAAGCCCCGCGGAAGCCACCCCAATATTCGTGAGGAAACCCTGGATGCCGGAACAAGTCCGGCATGACGAGTTAAGGCGAGGCGGCCCGAAGCACTACCAGACTGGGCAACACATCAAGCATGCCCGAGGCGGTGCGGGGTTTTTGGTGCATGCGCCGCCCGCGGCGCCCTAAGCCAAAAACCCCGCACCGCCTCGGGCATGCCTGCACCGAACCCAGACAGTCAGATTCCGTACGTTTAAACCGGCACGCTGTAAGCCGGGGGAGCGGCACGGTAGTGTCTCGACTGCTTAGGGTGCTAGCACATGCGCTGTCGAGACACTACCGCACCGCTCCCCAGGTGCAGTGGTACGGTTTATGCCTCGAATATAGAATGTCTCAGGATAGCGACGGGTTAGCTGTAGGCGCTAAACATGAAAGTCCTACATATCACCTGCAAAGCGAACGCACAAAAAATCCCGCAGGGCCTGGCAATCTTTAGTATAATTAGCACGTACCTTCTGCGCTGCGCGTTAGCGGTTACGATCCTCTTGAGCCTAATTATTGTCCTGGGGGACGAGCTTGTCAGGGCCAGTGTGCATGTCCGCCTAGAGTGGAAAGCCTTAGGCCCGTCACTTAACCCCACCTGAACCTTTGGTTCAAGGGCAATAATCGCGACGGCAAGTGTGGAAGGTGCCCTGATTTCGGCCTCGACCCGAGCATGTGCGATCGCCAACAACAACGACGACAATTGCGCGCTATGCGCCGCTCTCTTGGCCACCGCGAACGCCGGCTGCGCAGCGATGCGCTGTGCCGGCAGCTTTTCAGCCAGCCGCTGTTGCGCAACAGTCGGCGTATTGCCATTTATCTTCCGGCCGACAACGAGATCGACACTTCAGCGATTATCGAACGCGCCTGGGCGCTGAACAAACAGATCTATTTGCCGGTGCTCGCGCCGTGCGGGCCTAACCGCCTATGGTTCGCCCGCTATGAATCTGCCACACCCCTGGTGCAAAATCGTTTCGGCATCGCCGAACCAGGCAGTGTGCACCGCCGGCGTATTTTCAGTCACACCCTCGACCTGGTGCTGACGCCGCTGGTCGGCTTCGACGCCCAAGGCAACCGACTGGGCATGGGTGGCGGTTTTTATGACCGCAGTTTCAGCTTTCTGCTGCGCCGCCGGCATTGGCGCAAGCCGCGCCTGGTGGGGCTGGCGTATGATTTTCAGCAATTGCCGCAACTGCCCGCCCAACAGTGGGACGTGCCGCTGAGCGCCGTGGTGACCGACAAGGGCTGGCATTATTTCGACGACCGCGGGGCACCATAGATGAACTATTGGCTGATGAAATCCGAGCCCGATGTGTTTGGCATCGAGCACCTCAAGGCGATGGCGAAGAAAACCGAACACTGGGACGGAGTACGCAATTACCAGGCGCGCAATATGATGCGCGATGAAATGAAACAGGGTGATCTGGTGTTTTTCTATCACTCGAACTGCGACGAGCCCGGCATTGTCGGCATCATGACAGTGGTCAAAGAAGGCTATCCCGATCACACCGCCTTCGACCCGGAGGGTAAGTACTATGACCCTAAAAGCGATCCGGACAAGCCGCGCTGGTATATGGTGGACGTAAAATACAAACGCACCCTGAAACGGGTGATCACCCTCGCCGAGCTGAAAGGCTACAAGGCGCTCGAGGATTGTCCCCTGGTGCGCAAAGGCAACCGCCTGTCGATTATGCCGTTAACGAAAAAACAGTGGGATTTCATCCTCTCACTGGAAGCGCGCAAAGCGCCTGCTTAACCGCTGAGAAACAGCGCATAGGCCGGATTGTCCTGTTCCTCGAAATAGGTGTACCCCAGCTCATCGAGAAACGCCCGGAAACGTTGCTTATCCTCGCCGGGCACCTGCATACCGACCAGCACCCGTCCATACGCCCCGCCGTGGTTGCGATAGTGGAACAGGCTGATGTTCCACTCCTTGGCCATATGGGAGAGAAACTTCAGCAGTGCTCCAGGGCGCTCGGGGAATTCGAAACGGTAGAGTACTTCGTGTTCAATGCCCTGCGCATGGCCGCCGACCATGAATCGGATATGTGTCTTGGCCATTTCGTTGTCGGTCATGTCCACCACCGGATAATTTTCGCCGCGCAGCCTCTCGATCAGTGCCTGACGCTCTTCATCCTCGCCCGACAACTGCACGCCGGCGAACACCTGCGCCTCGCGCGCATCGGCGTAGCGGTAGTTGAACTCGGTGATGCCGCGCTTGCCCAGCGTTTTACAAAAGCGCAGAAAACTGCCCGGCCGTTCGGGGATGGTTACGGCCAACAACGCCTCGCGCCGCTCGCCCAGCTCGGCGCGCTCGGCGACATAGCGCAGACGGTCAAAATTGATGTTCGCGCCGCTGTTGATAGCCACCAGCGTCTGATCGCGCACCGTATCGCGTTCAACGTATTTCTTGATCGCCGCCACCGCCAGGGCCCCGGCCGGTTCGACCATGGCGCGCGTATCGTCGAAAATATCCTTGGTTGCGGCACAGAGCTCATCGGTGCTGACGAGTATCACCTCGTCCACATACTGGCGCGCGATACGCCACGGCTCCTTGCCTACCTGGCGCACCGCCACCCCGTCGGCAAAAATCCCCACCTGGTCGAGCACCACGCGACGGTTGCGCCTGAACGCCTCATACATGCAGGGGGCGTCCTCCGGCTCCACACCGATCACTTTGATCTCCGGTCGCAGCGCCTTGAGATAGGCGGCGATGCCCGCGATCAGCCCGCCGCCGCCGACCGGCACGAACACCGCGCTCAGCGGATCACGGTGTTGTTGCAACAGCTCCATGGCGATGGTCCCCTGCCCGGCGATAACCTCGGGATCGTCATAGGGGTGAATAAAGGTCATCTGGCGGTCTTGCGCCAGGCCCAGCGCATGGGCGTACGCTTCATCATAGGTATCGCCGTGCAACAGCGTCTTGCCACCAAGCGCCTGCACGGCACGCACTTTTATTACCGGCGTGGTGCGCGGCATCACGATCAGCGACTTCAGTTTGCGGTGGCGCGCCGCCAACGCCACCCCTTGCGCATGATTGCCGGCCGAGGCGGCGATAATCCCGTTTACGCACTGCGCCTCGCTGAGCCCGGCGATCTTGTTGTAGGCGCCGCGCAGCTTGAATGAAAACACCGGCTGCAGGTCTTCACGCTTCAGCCAGATCTGATTTTTCAGGCGCTGCGAGAGCGCCGGCGCATAATCCAGCGGCGATTCCACGGCAACATCGTAGACGCGTGAATTCAGGATCTTTTTCAAATAATTATCGGCCATTGCCGGATAATACAGGCAGCATCGGGGTGGGCGTCAACGATCAATGCACGGAAACCGCAAAGCCGCTAAAAACATCGCCCCCATAAAGATCGACGTACCCCCCCGAAAAACCGTATGATTCTCCAAAATTGCTGTTCGGAGAACCCAATGAACCAGGACGAATTAAAAAAGCAGGTCGCTGCAGCGGCTATCGAGTACGTGGAATCGGGCACTATCATCGGTGTCGGCACCGGCTCGACCGCCAATTATTTCATCGATGCGCTGGCCAAGATCAAAGGCAAAATCGACGGCACCGTGGCCAGTTCGGTGGCCAGCGCCGAGCGCCTGAAGAGCCACGGTATTCCGGTGCTGGAGCTTAACCAGGCGGGTCAGCTGTCGGTGTATGTCGACGGCGCGGACGAGGCCAATGAATTCTTGCAGCTGATCAAAGGCGGCGGCGGCGCCTTGACGCGGGAGAAAATCGTCGCCGCGGCCAGCGACAGGTTTGTCTGTATCTGCGACGAGAGCAAGCTGGTTAAAGTGCTGGGCGCGTTCCCGCTGCCGCTCGAGGTGATTCCGATGGCGCAGAGCTATGTGGCCCGGGAACTGGTCGGACTCGGCGGTCAGCCGGAGCTGCGCCAGGGCTTCACTACCGACAACGGCAATATCATCCTGGACGTCAAGGGGCTGGAGATTCTCGAGGCGCGGAAGCTGGAAAGTGAATTGAACAATCTCGCCGGTGTCGTCAGCGTGGGGATTTTCGCCAACCGGCCGGCGGATGTCCTCTTGCTGGGAACCGCCAAGGGCGTAGAAACGCGCACCGCCACCTAGCCCTGATGTTACTGGATTCTGGCATACGCCAGAATGACGGAAAAGGAATAAACCTACGACCATCATTTTGGCGCCCTACGACCGTCATTCCGGCGCAGGCCGGAATCCAGCGCGCTGATGTGGATTCTGGCCTGCGCCAGAATGACGGAATGGGAATAAATCAGCGCTTCCCTACGGCTGGCAACCGTGCGATGGCGCGATGGCCGATATCGTGGCGGCAATACGCCTTGTTCCAGGTGATCCTGTCCACGCCCGCGTAGGCACGCCGTTGCGCCACGGCGACATCTTCGCCCAGTGCGCATACACACAGCACCCGGCCGCCATTGGTCACCACCCGGCCCTGGTCGTCGAGCGCGGTGCCGGCGTGAAAGACTTTCAGGTCCTCGCTGTCTAAATTTTCCAGACCGCTGATAGGGTCGCCCTTGCGATACGCGCCGGGATAACCGCCGGCGGCCATCACCACACCAAGGCTGGCGCGAGCGTCCCATTCGGCCTCGACCTGGTGCAGGCGCCGGTCGAGCGCCGCCTCGCATAACGCGAGCAAATCCGACTGCAGACGCAACATGATCGGCTGGGTTTCCGGGTCGCCAAAGCGCACATTATATTCCAGCACCTTGGGCACGCCCTGAGGGTCGATCATAATGCCGGCATAGAGAAAACCGGTATAGGGTTTGCCATCGGCCGCCATACCTCGCACCGTCGGCTCGATCACCTCTCGCATAATGCGCGCATGCAGGTCGGCGTCCACCACCGGCGCCGGCGAATAAGCGCCCATGCCGCCGGTGTTTGGCCCGGTATCTCCGTCGTCGCGCGCCTTGTGGTCTTGCGAGGTAGCCAGCGGCAGTACGTGCTCGCCGTCGACCATGACGATGAAGCTGGCTTCCTCGCCGTGCAGGAATTCTTCTATCACCACGCGATGACCGGCTTCGCCGAAAGCATTGCCGGCGAGCATGTCGCGGCAGGCGTCGACGGCCTCCAACTCGCTCCGGGCCAGAATCACGCCCTTGCCCGCGGCCAGACCGTCGGCCTTGACGACAATCGGCGCGCCCTGTTCGCGGATGTAGGCGATGGCCGCCTCCAGGTCGCTAAAATTGGCGTAAGCCGCGGTCGGTATCCCGTGCCGGGCAAGAAAATCCTTGCTGAAAGCCTTGGAGCCTTCCAGTTGCGCGGCGCCCTGGCTGGGGCCGAAAATGCGCAGGCCGGCGGCCTGAAAGCGGTCGACCACACCCAGCACCAGCGGCGCTTCGGGACCGACAATGGTCAGATCGATCCGCTGGTCGCGGGCGAAGGCCAGCAGGCCGTCGATATCCTCGGCGGCGAGTGCGAGGTTTTCCACCCCTGGCTCGCCGGCAGTGCCGGCGTTGCCCGGAGCGACGAAAACACTCTCGACCCGCGGCGACTGCGCGGCTTTCCAGGCCAGGGCGTGTTCGCGGCCACCGCCGCCGATAATCAGTACCTTCATAAGATTCGCTCTACTCGGGACGCCAATACCTACGCAGTGCGCCTGACGCTAATGGCGGAAGTGGCGCATACCGGTGAACACCATCGTCATGCCGTGCTCATTGGCGGCGGCAATGGTCTCTTCGTCACGCATTGAGCCGCCCGGCTGGATCACGGCGCGGATGCCGGCCTGAGCGGCCTGGTCGATGCCGTCGCGAAAGGGGAAGAAGGCATCGGAGGCCATCACCGAACCCGGCACCGCCAGGCCCGCCTGCTCGGCCTTGACCGCGGCAATGCGGGCACTGTTGACGCGGCTCATCTGCCCGGCGCCGACGCCGACGGTCATCGTGTCTCTGGCGTAGACAATGGCGTTGGATTTGACAAACTTGGCGACCCGCCAGCTGAAGAGCAAGTCGCGCATCTGCGCTTCGCTGGGCATCCGATGCGTAACCACCCGGGTGTCTTCAACCAAGGCGAGGTCGGCGTCCTGCACCAGCAGACCGCCATTGACACGTTTAAAATCCAATCGCGCCGCGGCGCTCGCCGGCCAGTCGCCGCACGCCAGTACACGCACATTTTTCTTCGCCGCCAGCAAGGTCAGCGCGGCCTGTTCAACAGCCGGCGCGATAATCACTTCGACAAACTGGCGATCGATAATGGCGCGTGCCGTGGCGGCATCCAGTTCGCCGTTGAAGGCGATAATACCGCCAAAGGCCGATTCCGGATCGGTGCTGTAGGCGCGCCCATAGGCCTGCAGCAGGCTGTCGCCCAGCGCGACGCCGCACGGGTTGGCGTGTTTGACAATGACGCAGGCGCATTGCCCGTCGAACTGTTTGACGCATTCCAGCGCCGCATCGGTGTCGGCGACATTATTGTAGGACAGCTCCTTGCCCTGCAGCTGGCGGGCTGTCGCCACCGAGGCCTCGGCGGCGCCGTGTTCCGTGTAAAAGGCCGCGCGCTGGTGCGGGTTCTCACCGTAGCGCATGCCCTGGACTTTTTGGTACTGCAAACTCAGCGTCTGTGGAAACGCCTGCTTGTCGCCCTGCGGCGTCAGCGCGCCCAGATAATTGGCGATAGCGCCGTCATAGCGCGCCGTATGCTCGAAGGTTTTAACGGCCAGGCGAAAACGTGTCGGCGCAGTTACACCGCCCTCATTGGCGGCCATTTCCTCCAGCACCTGCGCATAATCGGCGCTGTCGACAATGACGGTGACCGCTGCATGGTTCTTGGCCGCGGCACGAATCAGCGTCGGCCCGCCAATATCGATATTTTCAATCGCCGTTTCCAGGTCGCAATCGGGCCGCGCAACCGTCTGCTCGAAGGGATAGAGATTGACCACTACCATGTCGATGGCCGCTATGCCATTGGCCTGCATCACCGCCTCGTCGATGCCGCGGCGACCAAGAATACCGCCGTGAATTTTCGGGTGCAGTGTTTTGACCCTTCCCGCCATCATTTCGGGGAAGCCGGTGTGGTCCGAGACTTCGATCACCGGCAGGGCATGCTCGGCCAGCAGTTTCGCCGTGCCCCCGGTGGAAAGTATCTCGACACCGGCGGCGTGCAATTGCTGCGCAAACGCCACAATACCGGTTTTGTCGGAAACGCTGATCAGCGCGCGCTGAATGACTGACATGATAAACACCTGAGGACAAAGACGGGGAACAGCTTGCTTAATTCGTCATGCCGGACTTGTTCCGGCATCCAGGGTTTTGCTCAGCATGGATGGATTCCGGCCTGCGCCGGAATGACGGGGTGGAAATAACCGATGTAGAATTAATCAGCGTCTCCTTAAAAGTGAGATTAAGCAAGCTCTGACAAGCCGTCATACCGCACTTGTTCCGGTATCCAGGTCTTTGCTCCCTCCGGGACAGCACCCAGCACATGGCTCGACTCAGCGTTTCCCTGACGAATAAGCTACAGCATACCGTGCAGTTTGAGCTTTTTGCGTAACGTACTGCGATTGATGCCCAGCACCTCGGCGGCGCGCGTCTGGTTGCTGCGCGTGTGCTGCATGATACTTTCCAGCATCGCCTGCTCGACCTGGCCGATCACCATATCGTAGACCCCTTCGGCATCATGCCCTTCGAGGTCGCGAAAAAACAGCTCCAGCGCCGACTGCACAGAGGCGCGCAAGGGTTGTTTACGGCGCTCCTGTGCCACCAGCAGACGGGCTTCCTGGCCGCTGTGAACCGAAGCCAGCGCACTCATGCGGCCAGCTCCGTGGCGCGGTGGGACTGGCGTTCGAAATAATTGTGAATAAGGGCCATTTGTTGCGAGGAATTTTCAGCCCCGTTGACCTGCCGGCGAAACTCGGCACCGTCGCGCTGGCCCTTGCTGTACCAGCCGATGTGCTTGCGCGCCACCCGCACTCCCGTGTACTCACCATAAAACTTATATAAATTATTAATATGTTCGATCATAATGGTGCGTATCTCCTGTGCCCCGGGCTGCGCCAACAACTGCCCCGTGGACAAGTAATGTTCAATTTCCCGGAATATCCAGGGTCGTCCTTGTGCCGCGCGACCGATCATGACCGCGTCGGCGCCCGTCATCTCCAGTACCTGCCGTGCCTTCTCTGGGTGGGTGATATCGCCATTGGCGATCACCGGCACCGAGACGGCCTGTTTTACGTCGCGAATGGTCTGGTATTCGGCTTCGCCAGCGTACCCGCAGGCGCGTGTGCGCCCGTGCACGGCCAATGCCTGCACGCCCGCCTGTTCGGCGATCAGCGCCACCGCCAGGGCATTGCGCTGTTCGGGATCCCAGCCGGTACGAAGCTTGAGTGTCACCGGCACATCGACGGCGGCCACCACTGCATCGAGGATCCGCCTGACCAGGTGTTCATTGCGCAACAAGGCGGAACCCGCCATGACATTGCAGACTTTCTTGGCCGGACAACCCATATTGATGTCGATGATCTGGGCGCCGCGCTGCACATTGAAGCGCGCCGCGGCGGCCATCATTTCTGGGTCGGCACCGGCTATCTGCACCGTGCGGGGTTCCACTTCTCCCTCGTGGTTCATTCTGCGAAGGGTCTGAGGGCTGCCCCATAATGCCGCGTTGGACGACACCATTTCCGATACAGCCAGTCCGGCCCCCATCGCTTTGCACAGTTGCCTGAACGGTCTGTCGGTCACGCCCGCCATGGGTGCAAGCACCAAACGATTACGTAACTTGTAAGGACCGATCTGCATGTGGCGCAAAGAGCTCCTCAATTAAATTACGAAGGGAAAGGCGGCCAATCATACGCCCAGAATTGCTTTGGGAAAAGTCTTGACAAGGATTTTTTTCACGCACATGAAAACCACGCGAAGTGCTTTATTTATAGGCTGGAATGTCTGCCGAAGCAGTTGACACGGCGCGGAATAATTTCTCCGCCTGTGACATCGACTACATAAAGTCGAACTGAAAGGAGACCGCGCGCTCCCCGGGATCGACGACTTCCAGAAGCACCAGTGTCTGTTCACCGGGGGCCATGCCGCGGCGCGGGTTTTTACCGTGCAGATACTCTTCGGGCATAAAACGCCGCACCGCCAAGGGCGTACCGGAAATATCGGAGAATGCAATCTGCAACACCGGGTAGGCCTGAGGATAAACGGCACGATTAATGAATGCCGCACTCACCAGCAAAGCGTCTTTGACGTTGGGGTGGTCACGCACTTCACGCTCTACCATTTCTACCTTGGCAATATCGTGACGCAACGGCAGGTTGCAGTCGATGGGGCGGCAGAGCCAATCGAGTGCCGGGCGCAGCGCGCTGATCTGCGCCAGACGATTGCGATCCCACCAGGCGTATTGCGCCAGCAACGTGACGGTCAACAACAGCCCGGCAGCGATCGCCCACCAGTGAGTGCGCGGCTCTGGCGGGTCTGCAAAACACATAGGGTGCAACAGGAGTCCATCCGACATATCGACATCGACATCGCCTTCGTCACTGACTTGCGCTGCGACGAATTCCGCGCCAACGGGCTGGGCGTAATGATCGGCATCGGCGCACGAGTCAATCCACCGCAGGTCGTCGGCCAGCGTCTCGCCGGTAGTGAGCGTGTCACCGGAAGCCCCTGCTGCTTCCGCGGCAGCGGCCTCCAAGCTCTCGATATCCAGGCCGGCATCCGCTGTCGCGCCGCTTTGCTCCGGGGCAGCAGCATCAGGCCCGCCCTGCGGCTCCACCTCCGGCTGCTGACCGGCTGAACGGTCACCGTCTGGCTGCGACTCCCCACGATGAATCTCTGCGATACCCGACACTTGGTCAAGTGCGCGACCGACCAGTTCGTCTATCTCCTGTGCGACGTCCTCGCGCACGGCGTGCTCATAGGCCAACGCCTGCTGCGGCGTGTCGAACACCGCCTCCAACGCATTGAACACGGTCTGGCACTGAGCGCACCGCACTTGACCGCCAGCGGCGCTTAATTGTGCAGCGGTAATCGAATACAGCGATTTACACGAAGGACAAGCGACGTACATGGATTCCCTGCCAGTCATTTCCCGTTGTTGATCAAAGCGTATCAGCGGCCGGACGGCGTATCGCCTGAAGCCGGACCCAACCGTCCTGCTCGGCCGGCGCGGAGAAATCATACCAGGCGGTATAAGCCTGCTGGACGGCCTCGGCCTGCGCGGCGAGGATGCCCGAGAGCACCAGTCGACCGCCCGGCCTGACCCGCCCGGCGAGCTTGGGCGCCAGTGCGATCAGCGGGTTGGCGAGGATGTTGGCCAATAACACATCATAGTGCCGTTCGGGCAAAGCGTCCGGCAGATGGGTGACCAGCCGCCCGTCGACCTGATTACGCGCGGCATTCTCGGCACTGGCCCACAATGCCTGTGGGTCAATGTCCACCCCCACGGCGGCGGCCGCGCCCAGCTTGAGCGCAGCGATCGCCAGCACACCGGAACCGCAACCATAGTCCAACACCTCAAGACCCTGTGGCCGGTGGCGATCGAGCCAGGCCAGACACAAGGCCGTGGTCGGGTGGGTGCCGGTACCGAAAGCCAGCCCTGGGTCGAGGTCGATCAGCACCTGCCCGGGAGCGGCCTCGGGCCGCTGTCCGGCCGGGCAGATCCACAAGTGGTCACCGAAACGCATAGGCTGGAATTGATCCAGCCAGGCCCGCTCCCAGTCCTGGTCGTCGAGGGTTGAAGCGCTCAGTTGCGCGGCCAGCGCGGCGCCGAAGCGCGCCGCCAGCGCGTCTCTGAGCGCCGCCAGATCGACACCCTGATCGAACAGCGCGGTGATCCGGGTAGTGGCCCACAAGGGTGTGGTGCCGGGATCGGGTTCGTACAAGGGCTGGTCGGCGGCGTCGACCAGGGTCACCGACAGCGCCCCGTGCTCTTCAAAGAAGCTCGACAGGCGCTCCGGCTCGACGTCGCCGGCTTCAAGGGTAAGTTGCTGCCAGGTCATATTGTCAACCGCTCCGGCCTATCGGGTATTCCACGGCATGGCCCAAACCTGATCCGACAATCTCAGTGATTTTTGCGTCGGCGCGAGGACCAGGCCCGGCTGAATATCTCTGTCCGGGTAACTGTCGCGCAGCGCCCTGATGCCGCGTGCATCGCGCGGGCCGGGTTGGCTTTTGACCTTGACCTCAATGGGAAACAGCTTGCCGTCGCGCTCAAGCAAGAGATCGACCTCGGCCCCGCCGGCGGAACGCCAGTGGTAGATTTGTGGCGCCGGGGACAACAAGGCACTTTGCTTGCGTATTTCGGCGAAAACCGCCGTTTCAAACAAGGCGCCCAACATCGGGTGCCCCGCCAGGGCGGCAGGCGATGAAATCAGCTGCGCGGCACAGGCAAAGCCCGTGTCGGCGACAAAGCCCTTGGGCTTGCCGCTAACGCGCTTGATGTTGTTACCGGAGAACGCCGGAACGTCAAACCACTGAAAGGTGGCCTTGAGCATATCGAGCCAGCGTCGCGCCGTTTGGGGTGCGATACCGATTTCGCGGCCGAGCTGACTGTAATTCATTTCCTGGGCGGTCAGTGCCGCGGCAAGCCGAATAAAGCGGCTGAATGTCTGCCATTCCGAGACGTCCGCCAGCAAGCGGACATCCCGCTCAACATAGGTTTTGGTATAGGCCGCATAAAAATCAGCCACTGTCTCGATGGGTAACGTAGTCGCGTCCGGCAAAAATCCGCGCCAAAGCGTTTCGTAGAGCGTGTGTTCCATCCTCACCAAGCCGCCCTCGCCGTAAGCAAACTCCCACGGATTTTCCAACCATGAAGCCAGCCACCCGGGACCGTCCACCTGACCGCTCATTTCTGCCAGACTGAAGCCGTCCAACGTCAGGAACACAGCCCGGCCGGCAAGACTCTCGGCCAGCGATTTCATCACCTCCCACTGTTGCGAACCGGTCAGCACGAACTGCCCGGCCTGGCGATTCTGGTCGACGCGGCGCTTGATGGCGGCCACCAGCTCTGGCGCATATTGAATTTCATCGAGCAACAGCGGCGCGCGTGGATGATTATCCAGGAATAGGTCGGGATCCTCGCGGGCATTCTCGACATCGACGACGGGGTCGAACACCACGCAGTCGGTATTTGCAGGGAATACGTGATCGAGCAGTGTGCTCTTCCCAACTTGGCGGGCACCACTAATGACCACCACAGGGAAAGTCTGGACCAGCCGTTGCAGACGGGCGGTCAAGAGACGTTCTTTGTATTTCATCCTTGCATATTAGTGATACAATCACCGATCTGCAAGGGTTTTCCGCTCCTAACTAACCTTATCGATCGGCTGCATCTTCAAACAGCAGCTTCAAGCCGGGACAATTGTCGATAACTGGTGTTCTCGATTGGCCGCAAAGGCCAGGCAGGCGCGGATGTCATCCTGCGACAGTTCAAGATATTGCTCCAGAATCTCCGCCTCACTCATGCCGGCGGCCAACCAGTCCAGCACGTCATAAACGGTGATCCGCATGGAACGAATGCAGGGCTTACCCCCCCGTTTCCCCGGTTCGATAGTTATGCGTTCGCGATAATCGTTCATGCTGCCCGCCGCTGTACGGATCGCCTTCCGGTTGTTTTTAAGGACATAAGAAAATACTGATCAAGCCCTCATACCGGCGCAGGCCGGTATCCAGGTTGTTGAAACCACTGGATTCTGGTGAAACCCCTGGATTCTGGCCTACGCCAGAATGACGGTTAATGAATTAGAATGACGGTTAATGAATTAATCAGTTTCCTTAGCCCTATAATGGTGGTTTATACACCCCGGAGCATAGCCACGCCAGGTTCCTACAAACCCAGCTTTTTCTCCAGATAATGAATATCCGTGCCGCCGGCGATGAAGGCGGCGTCGCTGCAGATATCCTGGTGCAGGGCGATGTTGGTGCGGATGCCGTCGATGACGATTTCGGCCAGTGCGCCGCGCATGCGCGCCAGCGCCGAGGCGCGGCTGTCGCCGTAAGCGATCAGCTTGGCGATCATGGAATCATAATAAGGTGGTACGGCGTAACCGTTATAGATGTGCGTGTCGACGCGAATACCGGGGCCGCCCGGCGCGTGATACTGGGTGATAGTCCCTGGCGACGGCATGAAGGTCTTGGCATCCTCGGCGTTGATGCGGCATTCGACAGCGTGCCCGGTCCAGTGGATCTCGTCCTGGGTATAGGACAGGCCTTCGCCGGCCGCGATCAGCAATTGTTCCCTGACTATATCCACACCGGTGATCATCTCGGTGACCGGGTGCTCGACCTGCACGCGGGTGTTCATTTCAATAAAGTAGAACTCGCCGTCCTGAAACAGGAACTCGAACGTGCCGGCGCCGCGGTACTTCATCTGCCGGCAGGCCTCGGCGCAACGCTCGCCCATGGCGGCCCGCTGCTCGGGCGTAATGCCCAGCGCCGGCGCCTCTTCCACCACTTTCTGGTGGCGACGCTGCATGGAGCAGTCGCGCTCACCCAGGTGAATAGCGCCCCCCTCGCCGTCGGCCAGCACCTGGAATTCGATGTGGCGCGGGGTCTCGAGGAACTTCTCCATATAGACCGTGCCGTTGCCGAAGGCGGCCTGGGCCTCGCTA
>JASBSN010000132.1 GCA_030148915.1 Thiogranum sp. | reverse complement strand
GATGGCCTTGCGCACGGAGTTCAGTTTGATTTCCTCCATTCCCAGCCGGCGATACAAGGCGCTCAGATTGGGATGCGCGGGCGACTCGATTACGGAATACAGCACAGGCGCTGACATGGTCTAGCCGCGAATGCCGAAGTTCATGCCAATGGACAGGCGCATTTTATCACTGCGGTTGACGCTCACCTCGTGCACCAATTCCGGTGCGAAAAACACGAACTGACCGGCCTGCGGCCGTAGCCGCGCGGTGACACCCCCTTCGATCAAGAGAAGATCGCCGGAATCTTCCGGCACCTGTACGTAATATACGCCCGAGAGCAACTCATCGTCCTCGTCGTGGCGATGCGCCTGGGTGGTCTGGCCCGGCGCCATGGCGTTGAACCAGTAGCCCACCGCCAACTCGAGGCCGGGGCGCCCCAGGTGTTCGGCCGCGCCACGGCGGGCGGCCGCCAGTACCGGGTCCAGCGCCGGCAGACGCGCCCGAGGAATATAGACGTTCTCGAAACGTCCGGCAAAAAAATGACTGCGCCGCAGATCCGGGGCCTCGCTCAGCGCCTGGAAACCGGCCAGAATCTCTTTATTGATACCGGCGGCGTTTGCCAGTCGCACCAGCGAATACGCCGGCTGCTCGGCGTTTATTGGCTCCATTGGCGCACCTGGATTGGCATCGGGGTGATCACTTACGCATAATACCCACAAGCTTACCGTATCTGAATAGACATGACCGACGACCACGCCCCCGACGAGCGCCCACCGAGTAAAAGCCAGTTAAAACGCGAGGCCCACGCCTTGCAGCAGCTCGGCGCCGCGCTGGTCGAGGCGCCCGAGCGCGACTGGCTGGCGCTGCAGTTACCCGCGAGCCTGATAGAGGCGCTGCGTCAGGCCGCAAAAATAACCTCGCACAGCGCACGCAAGCGCCAGTTGCAGCTGATCGGCAAATTGATGCGCGCTATCGACCCGCAACCCATCCAGCAGTATTTCGACAACTTGAATCAGGTCTCACGGCAGCAGGTGCGCGCCCAGCATGAAGCCGAACACTGGCGCGAGCGCATGATCAGCGAAGGTGACAGCGCCATCGAGGCCTGGCTGTCGGAACACCCCGCCGGCGACCGGCAACACCTGCGCCAACTGGTACGCCAGGCGAGCAAAGAACAGGCGACCGACAAACCGCCGAGATCGAGCCGGAGCCTGTTCCGCTATCTGCGCGAAACCGCCGGGCAGTGATACGCACTCACACCTTGCAGGTGATGTGGCGGTGATCCAGACAGGGAAAGGTGCGGCGGATGTTGCGCAACTGCTCCAGGTTCAGCTCTGCGCAGACCAACCCTGAACCGGTCGCCAGCTCGTTCATCACCTGCCCCCATGGATCCACAATCATGCTGTGCCCGTAAGTGGCGCGACCGTTGAGATGGTAGCCGCCCTGTCCAGCGGCAAACACATAGCTGAGGTTTTCGATGGCGCGCGCGCGCACCAGCGGCTCCCAGTGCGCCTTGCCGGTAACGGCGGTAAAGGCCGACGGCAAAGCCAACAACTCCATACCCTCGTCGAGCATGGTACGGAACAGTTCCGGGAAACGCAGATCGTAGCAGACCGCCAGGCCGAGTTTGCCGAACGGCGTATCGACCACCACCGCCCGGTCGCCGGGCTCGATCGTCTGTGACTCGGTGTAGCGTTCATCGCTGTCGACCACCGCCACATCAAACAGATGGATTTTATCGTAGCGCGCCGCCTGCCGGCCCTGCTCGTCATACAACAGGCAGGCAGCGCGGATCCGCTGTTCATCGCCCGCCACCAACGGCACGGTGCCACCCACCAGCCAGATACCGTGGCGTTTGGCCTGCTGAGCGAGGAAATCCTGAATCTGTCCCGCACCCTCGCTCTCTCGCAGCGCGACTTTATCTTGTTCGTGCTTACCCATGATGGCGAAGTTTTCCGGCAACACGACCAGTTTGGAGCCTTTGTCCACCGCCATGCCAATCAGCCGCTCGGCCTCGAGCAGATTGGCGCCCACCTTGGGCCCTGAAGCCATTTGAATACAGGCTACCGTAGTCACGCGCACTTACCTCGACAATACAATTTCAATTCGGTCGGCCCGATCGCTGCCCGCAACCAGTTCCTGACTGTCTTGCGGCACACCCAGGGCGACTAACCAGGAGCGTAGCTCCAAGGCCCATAGCTGGCCTTCTTCGCCGCCGGGATACCGTATCACCAGTGCCCGCCCGGCATCTGCCTCCCAGTGCCTGATGACCTCCGGCAAAGGCGCCATGGTGGCCACCGAACCCCCGTCGCGCGGGCGCGCCCAGCTGTCCGCGCTGAGTGTCCAGCTCTCCGCCTGCACGCCGCTCGAAAGCAGCACGGTGGTTGTCAGCAGCAACACTTTCATGCCGCCAGGATACCATAGTCGTTCGGGCGAGGCGTTTTCAGCGCGGACTGCCGCCATCCTCCGATGCATCATCCGCGTGATCTTTTTTCAATTTGGTATACACCGGTTTATCCCAGCTTCCGGTGACCCGGTATTGCGCCTGGGTCAAGCGGTTGAATTTGTCGCCGAGGAGTCGTTCCGCCAACAGCGCCGCGGCACCGACCAGCGGCCCGCCGGCGATCGCACCGGCGATCGGCAGAGTTGAGCTTACCTGCGGGGTGACGGTGATCAGTTGGTTGTAGTCGTGCTTCACCAGCCCGGTACGCCCCGCCACTTCGACATCCACCGAGGTGCCCTCGAGGGTGAAATCATTGGTAAACGCATCGCCGTCCATGACCACAAAGTGTCCTTTCATGACATTGTAGCTGAGGCCCTCTTTCACCACATCGCTGAAATCCAGGTTCAGTCGACGTTGCAGCGAATTCAGGCTCAGCAGACTGAGCAGCTTACCGGCGCCCTCCTCGACATTCTCCAAGCGACCATCGCGCGCCTGTAAATCGAACTCGCCCTCCATTTTCGCCAGGCTGAAATCAGCGGGCGAACCCGGCCAGCCGAGCTGAAACTCCCCGGTCAGCTTGCCTCCCTTGATGCTGTTGCCGCCGCCCAGCAGCCGGCTGAGGCGCTCAAGGCTCCCGGCGCTTATGCGCGCCTGAAAACGACTGAACGCTGCGCCATTGTGCAACAGCCAGTCACCGGTGCCGTCCAGGGTGATGGCGGCTGATTTCATCTTCAGCGTGTCGAACTGCATGCCCCCGCCCACGCGCCGAGAGATGACACTGAGCGCACCGAGCTCGCGCGCACCCCAACGCAGGTCTTTGACTTCGACATTGAGTTTCGGCATCGTCGCCGGTTTCAATTCTAAGCCCCCCGTCCCCGACTGTCTGCCACCGGGTGCGACGCTGCCGGCAAGACGCAGGTGATCGAGCCGCGCCAGCAGTTGCGGTGCGCGATCCAGCCCGCCGCGGATCCAGCGCAGCCAGCCCTGCGCACCGACGCCCTGCAGCTCAAAATACCACGGGTCGGCGGCCTTGCTGAGAATGTGAATATCATTTACCTCGAGGCCACCGAAACGAAGCACATCGCTGCGCAGATCCACGCTGGAGGTAAGCGCTGCGCCTTTACCCGCACCTTCAAACGACGGCAAATTGCGCAACCACATACCGAGATCGATTTCCGCCACGTGACCCGAGATCTGCACGCCGTTATGCTCCGGCAGCACCGCCGGCGTGTCGCCGAAATGCAGCGCCGCTTTGCGCAGACGCAGCGCAGGACTCAGCAACACGCTGGCGCTCGCTTGCTCGCCGTAGCGTATCTGTAGCGGTTGCCGGCTCTCCTGCCCCGGAGCCCAGCTGATGGTCAGCGACCGAGTTTCGGTGGCGGCTTTGTAGAATGGCGGGGGTAACCCGATTGCCACTCCCTGCAACCCGGAGTGCAGCTCCACGGTCACCCGCGGTTTATTGGCCTGTTCGTGATCGCGAATCTCCAACAGGGCCTGCCAGCCGGTGTTTCCCTGTAGCAGATCACCGAGTGCCGGAAATTTCTGCCTGGCACGGTCGACCAGTTTCAGGCGTCCCTGGACATTGACCACGGTGCTCGACCGCGCGCCTTTGCCCTGCTTGTAGACCGACAATGCCACCGGCTGATCGAACACCCGCGCCTTGGCGTGCATCAGACTGACATCGTTGCGCGTGAAATAGAGGGTGCCGCGAATATCGCTGAGACCGATTTCGCCTTCGCGCGGCTGCAAATCGTTACCCTCGAGCAGCAGCTTGCCCTGGACCTCTACCGCGCCCAGACGGTGCTTCAGCGGAACATGCAGGTGCAGCTGCAGGCGGGCATCGCCGCTGGAGGCGGTGTTATCGATCAGTTTGCCGAAGCCTTTCTGCAGCGGACTGTGACGCACAAAGTCGAGCATCGACGCAAGGGTTCCGGCCACGGTGCCCTGCACTTTCAGTATCGGCTGGCGCAGATCCTTGATGTCGGCTGTGGCGCGCTCCACCGGTGCGCCGTTGATGGTCGCCGCCGTCGCTTCGATGTGCATCGCCCGGCCGCTGAACAGCGCCTTACCGCTCATGGCGTCGAGGCCTCGCCAACCGGTGTAATAGTGAAGGTGCGCATCGTCAAAATCGAAGCGCGCCTCGAAGCGACCGCGGCCGCCGTCAAAGGGCATCTGATCGAGGCGCCCCTGCACCAGCATGCGGGTGTGCGTGGCCGTGCCGCCGGCCAAGGCCTGCTGCAGCCAGGCGGTCATTTTGTCGGACATGATGCCGCTCGGCAGATAGTTACGCACCTGCGCCAGCGCCAGGGGCTCGGCAGCGAGCTGCAAATCGAGCCAGGGGGCGGCGCCGTCATAGGGCCAATCCAACAACCAGCGGCTGACCAGGCGCAGCGGTCCGGCGGCGAGGCGCAGATTTTGCGTGTTCAGGCGCAGCCGGTCCTGATAACGTTGCCAGTGGACCTCCCCGCCCACCGCGCTCAGCGACAGGGGCGTGGAAAACACCCGCGGCATCAGCAGTTCGGCGCTTGAGCTGTCCAACCGCAGGGAACCCGCCTGCAGATTGCCGGCAATCTTACCGGAAACCCCGGCCACCCCGGGTAGACCACCGTTAGCCGCCAGGGTCAGATTTTCGATTGCCGAACGCAGTGCAAACCGGGGCGCGTCACCGCTGCGGTAGTCAATGGAAAACTCGGCATCGCGCAACAGACCGCGCGGGCGCAGACGGTCGAGAATGGCCAGGGCGTTGTTGTCCACCCACGGCAATAACGGCAACATGCCGGTCAGCTCCTGCAGCACCAGCAGACTGGCCGCGGCACGCACGTGCACTCCGTCCTGGTCGTCCACCCGCAAGTCAAAGCGGCTGGCCGGCCAGGACGGCTGCGCGTTGCGCCGTATCTCAAAGTCCTCCACGCCCACTCGCCAGTGATCGTATTGCCGGCGCCAATGAAACCGCCCCGAAACACCGTCTGCGACGACACGCTGTGCATCGGCGCTGGCCGTGCGCAGCGAGAAATCCCTCCAGGCCAGTTCGCCGCTGCCCCATTGCGTACGCCCCCTGGCGAGCCCCAGCCATAATTCCAGGTCCAGCTCGCCTCCGGCCAACAGGCCCGAGTCGGTCACCACGGGCTGTAATACGGACAGTTGCGCGGCGTGAGCCTTTATATAGAACGTGCCGCGCCAGGCAGCCAGGTCCTCGGCCCGGCCGTACAGATCCGCGGCAATTTTCAGTGTGTCACCCTGCGAAACCGGCAACGCCGCCTCGGCGACAAACTGATGGCGTTGCCCGGCGTTGACCAGCTTTGCCGACAGGCCGCTCAGGCGCAGCGGCGTGGCGAATAGTCCCGGGTCGCGCCAATGCAGTTGCACGTCCGCGAGCGCCACGCTGTTCTGGCCGAGCAACCAGTCCAGCAGCCGGCGCATCGACTGATTACCGGAAGGACGACGCAGATCGGTATTGAGTTGCAGATCGGCACCGGTGAGTCGGACACCGGAAGTCAGCAGCTTGCGCTGCAACACCGAGCCGGCCAGATCCACGGCGACTTCGACTTCATCGATGTTGAGGCGTCCGTCGGGCAGCTCCGGGTCGCTTACCACCACATCGCCGAACTTCAGTACCGGTGACAGGCCGCGCCAGGCGGCATCGAGCGAGCCGATACTCACCGGGCGGTTGAACACTGCACCGACCACTGCTTCGATCTGCCCGCGGTACTGCGACATTCCAGGCAGCATCAGGCGCGCCGCGCTCAGCAGCACCGCCAAGGCAACGATCAGCGCCGCGCCCGTCCACCACACAACCCGCAGCATACGCCTAAGCATTGCCACCACCGCCGGCTCTGATCATGGAAACACTGTGCAACGGCACCTATAACACCCGCAGCGCCTAGAGCAACACCACGTCGAACTGTTCCTGCGTGTACAAGGCCTCGACCTGAAACTTGATCGGCTTGTCGATAAAGGCCTCCAGTTCGGCCAGACTGGTGGACTCCTCATCCAGCAGCAGGTCGACCACCTCTTGCGCGGCCAGCACCAGCAGCTGCTGGGCATCGAATTGGCGGGCTTCACGAAGAATCTCGCGGAAGATTTCGTAGCACACGGTTTCGGCGGTTTTCAGCGAAGCGCGTCCGCCGCACACCGGGCAAGGCTCACAGAGTATATGTTCGAGGCTCTCGCGGGTGCGCTTGCGGGTCATCTGCACCAGGCCGAGGCTGGTGATTTCGCTGATATGGCAATTGGTGTGGTCACGCTCGACGTGCTTCTCGAGGGCGCGCAACACTTGGCGCTTGTGCTCCTCGGTCTGCATGTCGATGAAGTCGACAATGATAATACCGCCCAGGTTGCGCAGGCGCAGCTGACGCACGATGGCCTGCGCGGCTTCCAGATTGGTCTTGAAAATAGTCTCTTCGAGATTGCGGTGGCCGACATAGGCGCCGGTGTTCACATCGATGGTCGTCATCGCTTCGGTCTGGTCGATCACCAGGTGGCCGCCGGATTTCAACTGTACCTTGCGTTCCAGCGATTTCTGGATTTCATCATCAATACTGTAGAGATCGAAAATCGGCCGCTCGCCGGGATAGTATTCCAGTTTGTTGAGCAGCTCCGGCGTGAACTGCCGGACAAAGCGGTCGACGCGCTGAAAAGTCTCGCGCGAATCGATGCGCAGCTTCTCCACTTCGGTGTCGGAGATATCCCGCAGCACGCGCAACACCAGCGGCAGGTCTTCGTGCACAATCTGTGCGGGCCGCGCCGCGTCCATCTGCTCGCTGATCGACGCCCACAGGCGTTGCAGAAAATGCAGATCCGAGGCGATAGACTCCTCGTCCACGCCTTCGGCTGCGGTGCGCAGAATGAATCCGCCGGGCTGTTCGGTATCGCGCTCGCGCAACACGATTTCGCGCAGCCGCTGGCGCTCCTGCTCATCCTCGATGCGCTGCGAAACACCGACATTGGTGGTTTCGGGCATGAACACCAGATAGCGCGACGGAATGGTGATATGGGTTGTGAGGCGCGCGCCCTTGGTGCCCAGCGGGTCCTTGATGACCTGCACCAACACCTCTTGCCCCTCCTGCAGCAGGCGGGCAATGTTCTCATCACCGGGCAGCGTCAACTCCGCGTTATCGTCACCGCCGATGACAAAGATATCCGAGGCGTGCAGAAAAGCCGCCCGATCCAGACCGATATCCACAAACGCCGCCTGCATGCCCGGCAACACGCGGCTGACAATGCCCTGGTAGATATTGCCAACCAGACCGCGCCGCCTGGCGCGCTCGATGAACACCTCCTGCAGTACGCCGTTCTCCACTACCGCGACGCGGGTTTCCTGGGGTGTGACATTGACCAGCAATTCGACCGTCATGGGCGTTGATCCAATACTTGAATTCCGAAATCCTGCAGCAGCCGGGCGGTTTCGTACAGCGGCAAACCCATCACACCGGAGTAGCTGCCGTCCAGGCGGGCGATAAACGCCGCCGCCAGCCCCTGAATCGCGTAGCCGCCGGCTTTGTCGCGCGGTTCGCCGCTGCGCCAGTAAGCCTCGATATCACTATCACCGATTGGGCCAAACCAAACCTTGCTGCAATTCACAGCCACCGCCTCGTGCGCGCCCACCAGCGCCACGCCGCTGAACACCTGATGGAGGCGCCCGGACAAGCTTCGCAGCATGCTGCCGGCGTGGGCGGCATCGCGCGGTTTGCCGAGCATTTGCCCATCGACCACCACCGTCGTATCGGCACCCAGCACCGGCAACACCGGGCGCTGCTGTCGATACCGGGCACGTGCCTTTTCCAGCGCCAGGCGGGCGACATAGTCGCCGGGCGTTTCACCCACCAGAGGCGTTTCATCGACCGCCGTGGCACGCTGCTCAAAGCGCACCCCAATCTGCGCCAGCAGTTCAGCGCGGCGCGGTGAAGCCGAGGCCAGAATGAGCTCAGCCGCGCTCATCCGCAGCGGTGGTAGGGGTGTCCGTTGATCAGACTCCAGGCACGGTAGAGCTGTTCGGCCAACAGGACCCGCACCAGCGGATGGGGCAGCGTCAGTGGCGAGAGTGACCAACGCTGCGCGGCACGCTGTAGACAATCCGCGGCAAGTCCGTCCGGACCCCCGACCAGCAGACTGACATCATCGCCCTCGCGCAACCAGTCGCGCATTTGCTCACCGAGCTGCGGCGTCGACCAGCCACGCCCTTCGACATCCAGCGCTATCACCTGTTGCCGTGCCCGCAGCACCGCCAGCATCCGCTGCCCCTCCTCCTCTACGGCGCGCGCCACGGGTTGCGCCTTGCTACGCCGGCCCAGCGCAATCTCTGTCAACACCAGGGTGCATTCGCGCGGCAGGCGCCGAGCGTACTCGTGGTAGCCGTCGCTGACCCACGCGGGCATGCGCGTACCGACGGCAATCAGATTGATCTGCATACCCCGGCCGGTTCAGACGCGTTCGGTGTTGCCGCGTTTCTCCTCGGTCACCGTCCAGAGCTTCTCCAGAGCGTAGAACTCGCGGATACGCGGTTGCATGACGTGCACCACCACGTCGCCCAGATCGACCAGCACCCATTCGCCTTCGCGTTCGCCTTCGACGCCCAGGGGCGGCACCCCGGCCTTCTTGCAGGCCATCACCACCGCATTGGCGAGCGATTTCACGTGGCGGTCGGAGGTGCCGCTGGCAATAATCATAATATCCGTTACCGTGGTCATCTCACGCACGTCATACTCGGCCAGATCCAGGCCCTTCAGATCTTCCAGCGCCTGCCGCGCCAGGTGTTGCAGCTCATCAGTGTGCATACCAGTTCTCTTGCTTGATACGTTCGAGTACCGCCGTGGGCAGCAGGTAGCGCGCACTGCGCCCGTCTGCCAGCAATCGGCGAATGTGTGTCGCGGAGATCGACAGCTGCGTGACCGGCAACGTCAGCACCGCACCCGCCGCGCGCCTGCGCAACGCTTCGGGCTCGACTACGCGCAGCGGGCCAAGGCGTTCGGCGATCAGGCCGTCGCGCGGCCAGTGCGTTTCGGGGCGCTGCATCACCACCAGGTGGCACAGCGTCAGGATCTCCTCCCAGCGGTGCCAGCGGTCCAGCCCCGCCAGAGCGTCCATACCCAGCGCCAGGCACAAGGGCCGCTCGCCGTGTTCCTGGCGCAACGAAGTGAGCGTGTCCACCATATAAGAGGGTCCGTCACGACGCAGCTCGCGCGCGTCGATGTCCAGACCCGTCTCACCGGCGATCGCCAGTTCCAGGAGCGCCAGGCGCTGCTGCGCGCCCAGTTGCGGCGTTTGCCGATGCGCCGGTACCCGACACGGCAGCAGGTGCACCTGCTCGATACCGAGCGCCTGCTGAACGTCCAGTGCCGGCCGCAAATGCCCGAAATGTACAGGATCGAAGGTGCCGCCAAAAATACAGATCATGGGCGGACGAAGACACGAGGACCGGCGCGCCGCAGCGCGCCGCCGAAAGCAGGCACACCAACCCGGTAGCGCAGCGCCTCGGTATCAACGGCGCCCCGCGCCCGCTCAGACTCTGATATGACCATCGCCAAGGACGATGAATTTCAGCGTCGTCAACCCTTCCAGACCGACCGGGCCGCGAGCATGCAGTTTATCCGTGCTGATCCCGATCTCCGCGCCCAGACCGTATTCAAATCCGTCGGCGAAACGTGAAGAGGCGTTGACCATCACCGAACTGGAGTCTACTTCGCGCAGAAAGCGGCGTGCGCGGGAGAGGTTCTCGGTAAGAATAACGTCGGTGTGCGCGGAGCCGTGTCGGGCGATATGGGCCATCGCCGCATCCAGATCATCGACCACCCGCACGGCCAGAATGGGGGCCAGATATTCCTCGTCCCAGTCCGCTTCCTCGGCCGCCTGGATGCCCGGCAAAAGCGCGCGGGTACGCTCGCAGCCGCGCAACTCGACGCCCGCCTGGCGATACAGTTCGCCCAGCGGCGGCAGTATCCGGGCGGCGATGCCCTCGGCCACCAGCAGGGTTTCCATGGTGTTGCAGGTGCCATAGCGCTGCGTCTTGGCGTTAAAGGCCACGCGCACGGCCTTGTCGAGGTCGGCCTGATCATCAATGTAGGTATGGCAGACACCGTGCAGATGTTTGATCACCGGTATTTTCGATTCTGCGGTGACGCGCTCGATCAGCCCTTTGCCACCGCGCGGCACAATGACATCGACATACTTGTCCAGTCTCAACAGCTCGCCCACGGCGGCGCGCTCGGTGGTCGCAACCACCTGCACCGCCGTCGCCGGCAGCCCGGCCTGTTGCAGGCCCTGCTCGATACAGCGCGCGATCGCCTGATTGGCGTGCAGCGCCTCGGAGCCGCCGCGCAGAATGCAGGCGTTGCCCGATTTCAGGCACAGGGCGGCGGCATCGGCGGTCACGTTAGGGCGTGATTCATAAATAATACCGATGACCCCCAGCGGTACGCGCATCCGTCCTACCTGGATGCCCGAGGGCCGGTAGTCGAGGCCGCTGATAGCACCGATCGGATCGGGCAGCGCGGCCACTTGGCGCAGACCTTCGGCCATGGCCTCGATGCGTGCATCGGTCAGCTCCAGACGGTCCAGCAGGGCGGCGTCCAGACCGTGCCGGCGGCCCGCTTCAAGGTCCTTGGCGTTTTCACTTTTGAGCAGTTCGCGGGCGCCCAGCAAGGCCTCGGCGATAGCCAGCAGCGCGGCATTCTTGGCGCCGCTCTCGGCGCGCCCCAGCTCGCGGGCGGCCGCGCGCGCGCGCTCACCGAGTTGGCGCATGTATGTCGGAATCTCTAAAGGCACCGATGTGGCTGTTTCACTCATTACACTATTACCTTGTTTTTCATGCGCTTGCTCTGAGCGCACGCTGGCCGGCCAAGCTCAGCGTCAATTGTAACAGCTCATCCCAGGCGCTGCCCGCGGCGCGCCCCTTAATGACGCAATCGAGATGCGCGCAGCGCTGCAGAAGTTGCCACCACTGGCGGCCGCGGATGCGCTGCAACGCCGCGCTGACCTGCGGCTTGCGTTTGTCCCAAACCCGGTGGGAGGCCAGCACCTGCGACAGACTGCTGCCTTGCAGCTCACGGGCCATGGCGGTGAGCGTGCGGATTTCGCGCGCCAGGGCCCACAGCACCAGCACCGGCTCAACGCCCTCACCGCGCAGTCCGCTGAGCATTCGCTGGGCGTGCGCGGCGTCTCCCGCCAGCGCCGTATCGACCAGGCCGAAGACGTCGTAGCGGGCACTGTCGGCGACCAGGTCGGCGACTGTATCGGCATCGAGTTCGCCCGCGCCGTGCAGCAGATAGAGCTTTTCGACTTCCTGGGCGGCCGCCAGCAAATTGCCCTCGACGCGCCCGGCGATCAGCTCCAGCGCCTCGCCGCTGGCGCGCAGACCATGGCTGCGCAGGCGGCGCTCTAGCCAGGCCGGCAATTGCGCCGCCTCCACCGGCCAGACCGCCACCGCGACACCGGCCTGATCCAGCGCCTGTACCCACTTACTGCGCCGTGCCGAGGCTTCGAGCTTACCCGAGGTGATCAGCAGCAGAGTATCTTCGGCCGGCCGCTCGGCATAGTTGCGCAGAAATTCACTGCCGTCTTTACCCGGTTTACCGCTGGGTATACGCAGTTCGAGAATACGCCTTTCGGCGAACAGCGACAGACTGTCGCTGGCTGCCAGCGGCGCGTTCCAGTCGAAACCCGCCGCGACACTGAACACTTCCCGATCGCTATAGCCCTGGGCCCGCGCGGCCGCGCGCACGGCGTCGGCGCATTCATTGACCAGCAGTGTCTCGTCGCCGTGAATAAAATAGACGGGCGCCAGGGATTGCTGCAATTGGGCGGCCAGTCGGTCGGGGCGGACCTGGCTCACGGCTTGTCGAGCGCCGCCTGGATGCGCATCAGGACCTGACGGGCCAGACTCTCGAGCATCTGCCGGTGGATACTGTCGGCTTCGGTCAACTTACCCAACAGTTCATTTTGATCGAACACCAGGTCGCGGGTAATACTCAGCGTCTGCGGCGCAATCAACTGCTTACCGCTGGCATCGGCGAGCGAAAACACCACGCTGTCATAGAGTTCGTACTCTGTCGCCTTGCCCCGGCTGCCGACCGACAAGACGCGGTTCTCCGAACGTTCGCTGACTATTTTCAGCACCGCGCTGGCCTGCTCGCGCGTCTCCAGGACATTGACCTGCGAGCGCTCGAGCTGTGCGCGCAGGGGGCGGGCAATGCCGGTAAAGGGGTCCTGGGACTCGATGTAGGTGTCCTGTAGCACGGCCGGCAACTCCACTTCGCCGCGCAGTTGAAAACCGCAGCCCGACACCAGCGCCAGTAGCACCAGCAGCGTACCCGAACCAAGCTGTTTTGCGATCATAACGCGCCCTTATGCATTTATCCGACCACCAGGTTGACCAGCCGTCCCGGCACGATAATCACTTTACGCAAGGCCAACCCCTGCAGATGCTTCTGCACATTGGGTTCGTTCAGCGCCGCTTCGCGGATAGTCTGCTCGTCCGCATCCACCGCTACCGAGACCTTGCCGCGCACCTTGCCCTTGACTTGCACCACCAGTTCAATGCGCTCGCGCACCAGTGCTGTATCGTCCACTAGCGGCCAGGCGCAGTCGATCAGGACTTCACCGTGCCCGAGCGCCTGCCATAGCTGGTGGCAGATGTGCGGCACAATCGGTGAGAGCATCAACACCACCGCCTCCAGAGCCTCCTGCACCAGCGCGCGGCCGGTGTCCGAAGTGTCGTCAAAACGGCCTATGTCGTTCAACAGTTCCATATTGGCGGCGATTGCCGTATTGAAAGTATAGCGCCGGCCGACATCGTCGCTGACCTTGGCGATGGTTTCGTGCAACTTGCGACGAAACGCCTTCTGCGGCTCGTCCATCTCGGCGCCGGTCCGGGCCGGCGGCGATGCGTCGCCGACATGGGCGTATACCGCCTTCCACAGGCGATTGAGAAAACGCGAAGCGCCTTCCACGCCAGAATCCGACCATTCAAGCGACTGCTCCGGGGGCGCGGCGAACATCATGAACAGGCGCACCGTATCGGCGCCGTAGCGGTCCATCAGCGCCTGCGGATCGACGGTGTTGCCCTTGGACTTGGACATTTTCGCGCCGTCTTTGTTGACCATGCCCTGGGTGAGCAGATTTTTGAACGGCTCGTCGCCTGCCACCAGGCCGAGGTCGCGCATCAGTTTGTGGAAGAAGCGCGCATACAGCAGATGCAACACGGCGTGCTCGATACCACCGATGTACTGATCCACCGGCAGCCACTGCCTGACGCGTTCATCGAGCATGCCCTCGGCGTAATCGGGGCAGGTAAAGCGGGCATAGTACCAGGACGATTCGAAGAACGTATCGAAAGTGTCGGTCTCGCGCTCGGCCGGCCCGCCACAGCCCGGACAGACAGTATCGATGAAGGCGCGATCGTGCTTCAGCGGCGAACCCGTGCCCTCCAGCACTACATCGCGCGGCAGTTCCACCGGCAACTGGTCGGCGGGCACCGGCACCGCCCCGCAACTCGGACAGTTGATCATCGGAATCGGGCAGCCCCAGTAGCGCTGGCGCGACACGCCCCAGTCACGCAGGCGAAAATTGACGGTTTTGCGGCCCTGGTCCTGCGCTTCGAGAACCTCGGCAATAGCCTCGAAGGCCTGCTGTGAACTCAGGCCGTCGAACCGACCCGAGTTACGCAGCACGCCTTTGTCGGTGAACGCCTGGGTAGCACAATCGGCTGCCTGCGCATCGTGCGCGGGATAAATCACCCGCCGGATCGGCAGATCGTACTGGCGGGCGAATTCATAGTCGCGCTGATCGTGGGCCGGCACCGCCATCACGGCGCCGGCGCCGTACTCCATCAGCACGAAGTTGGCGCTCCAGACCGGCACGCGCTCGCCGCTGAGCGGGTGAATGGCCTTGAGCCCGGTGTCCACGCCCTGCTTTTCCAGCGTCGCCATGTCGGCTTCGGCGACCCGCGTGTGCGAACAGGCCTGGATGAACGCCTGCAGCGCCGGGTTGGTCTGCGCGGCGTGCGCCGCCAGCGGGTGTTGCGGCGCCACCGCCACGTAGGTCACGCCCATCAGCGTGTCGGGGCGGGTGGTGAACACCGTCAACGACGGCAAGTCGCCCTCCACCTCGAACTGCAACTCGACACCTTCAGAGCGGCCGATCCAGTTGCCCTGCATGGTGCGCACCTGCTCCGGCCAACCGTCCAACTGATCGAGGTCATCGAGCAATTGCTGGGCGTAGGCGGTGATCTTCAGGAACCACTGCGGGATCTCGCGGCGCTCCACCGGTGCCCCCGAACGCCAGCCCCTGCCGTCGATCACCTGTTCATTGGCCAGTACGGTCTGGTCGACCGGATCCCAATTGACCACCGAGGTTTTCTTGTACACCAGGCCCTTCTCGAACAACCGCGTAAAAAACCACTGCTCCCAGCGGTAATAGGCGGGGTCGCAAGTGGCCAGCTCACGGTCCCAGTCGTAGCCGAAACCCAGGCGCTGCAACTGACCACGCATGTAGGCGATATTCTCGTAGGTCCATTGCGCCGGCGGCACCTGGTGCTTGATAGCGGCATTCTCCGCCGGCAAGCCGAAGGCATCCCAGCCCATCGGCTGCAACACATTGCGCCCGCGCATGCGCTGATAACGGGCGATGACGTCGCCGATGGTATAGTTGCGCACATGACCCATGTGCAAACGCCCGCTGGGATAGGGAAACATGGACAGACAGTAGTACTTCTCGCCCGGGTCACTCTCGCGGGCACGGAAGGTGCCCTGCTCACGCCACTGACGCTGAAGCCGCGGTTCAATGTCCTGCGGCTGATAACTCTCTTCCATCCCGACGACCTGTGGCCCGATTCAAAACGGGGAGAATACCGTACCGCGCCCCGGGCGGCCAATATCCCGCGCCCCCGCGTGTGCGCCGGTCGAAGCACCCGAAAGCATGTGCAAAGGCCGGACAAGTGACTAGAATGAACTCATCCGCCAGCCAACAGGACCCCGTATGCCCCCTACTACCGATAAGCTCGTCCAGGCCTACAATCGCATGCTGGAGCGTGTCCGGCATGCTTTCGAGGAAGCCGAGTCGAAAACCCTGCCGAGCATCCGTCACAGCGTCGAGAAAGCGCGTGAAACCGCCGTCGAGCTGGAGGAACTGAGTCACGACGAAGCGGAAAAGGTCGCCTACTATCTGAAACGCGATATGCAGGACGCCGGCCGGCACCTGAGCGAATCCAGCCACGAGCTCGCCGACTGGCTGCGCTTTGATATTGACCGCATCGAGGAGCGGCTACTGGAAATGTTTGGCATGGTCGCCGATCGCACCCGACTCGAGTGGCTCGAGCTGCAGGAGGAACTGCAGCGCGATCCACCCTACCTCGCCGGCGAAATCACCGGCCCCGGGACGCTCTACTGCACCACCTGCAACGAAGCCCAGCAGTTTCATCACACCACGCGGATCGGCGCCTGCGCCAACTGCGGCGGCGAGAGCTTCCGCCGCTGGCCGGTGGCCGAGGACTGACGCCAGCGCGCTCCGGGCCCGGCGCCGCAGCCGCTATGCGGGCAGGCAGGCCCTCAGGCCCGGCGCCCCCGTAATATACCGGCCAGCAACAACAGCAGATTCAGCGCCAGCAACCCCATCGCCAATGGCAACAGCGCTTCGGCCATGGTCACGCCAAAGAACAGCGGCGGCGTTACACCACAGGCTTCCTGTACCTGAAACAACCACGGAAACCAGCGGTCCAACGCCAGCCAAGCCGGCAACCCCGAGGCGAAACTGCACTCGCCCTGGACACGACCCACTTCAACGGCCAGCAGCAGCCAGGCGCGTTCCGTGAGCCCCGCCAGGCACACCACAACCAGCGCCTGAACCACCAAGCGGCCTGGCCGGGACCGCCGCATCGCCAGCCCCGCCAGTGACACCAGGACCAGCGCCAAAACCCAGATACGGATGTGGATACACAACACGCAAGGACCATAGTGCAGAATATATTGGTAATAAAGGGCCGTACCCTCCAACGCCAACCCCCCTCCCAGCAGCACCAGCCAGTACCAGGCGCTGGCGCCCATTTTTGCCACTCCCGTCAGCATTTTCCTCTACCTGTCGATACCCCTGTTAGCCCCTTGACTGCGAGCAGGATGATCATAGCGCCTGTCAGCGGGTAAACGTAACCGCGAGGCGGTGGTGAGTCGCACGGTGCCGGTACCGCCCGCCGCAAGCTCCCGGCATGCACCCTTTAAGGGCAAAACTGTGACAGAGTTTACAATTTAATCAAGTATTTTGGTGTTATTGCTCAAGTTTATTCGAGACATTTACGACAACTCTCGATACCATAGCCAACGGACTGACAACCCAGCGCCCGGCACGCCGGCAGGAACTCAAGGCAGTTGATGAATAAACACGCAGTGGCTCTAAGCGCCTGCTCTCTGGTCCTCGGCTGGGGACTGCTGGGATATGCCGGCGCCGCCCGGGCGATCCCCACCGCGCAGGGCGAGCTGATTGACGGTACGCAACCCCTGCCCGATTTCTCCGCTGTCGCCCAAACCCGGAATTTACCGTCACCGGCGGCCAACCCGCCGCCCCCCGCAGACGCGCCGGCCGAGCCTACAGCGCAGGCCGCGGCACTCACTGACCGCGTTCCGGCCGGAGCCGCCATCCCCTGCATGGTCAGCTTCGAGGACGAAGACACCCCGGCCTCGGACAGCTGTGACGACGGCGACGTCAGTGGGCAACTGTCAGTCTCGTTTGGCGAGCGCATGGCCGATGCTCAGAGCAGCATCCTCGGCGACTTCGACGGCATCCGCGTCGACTACCGCCTGGCGGGTGGCCTAAGGCTGAACGGCGTAGCCGGCTATCCGGTGCTCTCCGACAACGACAAATTCAACGCCGCCCGGCAGGTCTACGGCGTCAGCGCCAATACCGCCAAGTTCGCCCAAGCTTGGGACTTCAACAGTTATCTCATCGAACAACAGGACAACGGTGGCGCGCGGCGCAACGCCGGGGGCGCCCTGCGCTACCTGCGGCCCAAACGCTCCCTGCTGCTGCTGTTCGACTATGATCTGGTCGACCGCTCACTGGAGGCTTTCACCGCTTCAGGGGCATTCAAACTGCCGCGCAGCACCACGCTCAGCGCCACCGTCGATGTGCGCAGCAGCCCGTTGCGCCGGCGCCAGCAGCGCTACGTTCAGCAGACCATGGCCGCCACCGAAGGCTGGAGCTGGAACCTGCCGATGGACCGCATCAGCTATTACACCCGGGACCTTTCCGAGCAGGTGACCACCGTGGCCGTCGGCCTTACCCACCGTTTCTCGACGCGCTTGAAAATGACCGGCAGCGCGGCGGTACTGGACGTCGCGCGCGAGATCAATGTCGATGAGGGCGTCGCGTCGCCGAGCGAGTACTTTTACCATCTGCAGCTCAGCGGCCGTGACCTGATGTTCAGCGGCAACAATAACGTGCTCGACCTCAGCCACCGTATTACCGATACAACGCGCACCTCCTCGGCCAGCCTGGATGCCCGCTACTCGATCAACCGCCGCTGGAAAGTCAGCCCACGGCTGCGCACCGACTACCGCGACAACCTGATCGACCGCTCGGTGCAGTGGGTAACCGCCCCCAGCGTGAAGATGGAGTACCACTGGCGCGACCGCTATGGCGTAAAAATAGAGGCCGGCGGTGAATGGGTGACGCGCGAACTGTACGACCAGGACAGCAGCGATTCGTCCTACTTCGTCAAGCTCGGCTACAAAGCGAACTTCTAGCGGGTCTGTGATTTACTCGTAGCGCAGCGCTTCGATCGGCTGCAGGTCCGAGGCCTTGCGCGCCGGGTGCAGGCCGAAAAAGATACCGATCACGGCGGCGAAGGAAAAAGCCAGGACCACCGACCAGGGCGCAATGCGGATCTCGAACTCCGAAACGTGGCCCAGCGTGAGCGCCGCAGCGACCCCCAGCACCACGCCGACCAACCCCCCGATACCGCTCAACACCAGGGCTTCCAGCAAAAACTGCCAGAGAATGTCGCGCCGGCGCGCACCGAGCGCCATGCGAATACCGATTTCCCGAGTGCGCTCGGTCACCGACACCAGCATGATATTCATAATGCCGATGCCCCCGACCAGCAGCGATACCGAGGCGATGGAACCCAGTAACCAGGCAAACACACTGGCGCTCTCCTCGGCGCTGCTGGCCAGTTCGGCCCGGTTGTAGATACGGAAATCGTTACCCTGACCCTCAACCAGGCGGTGGCGTTGGCGCAGCAGGCGTTGGATCTCTTTGTACGCGGTGGCGGCGGCCGTTTTGTCTTCGGCCTGCACTTCGATACGATCGACGTGGGTAATGCCCATGAACTTGCGCTGTACGGTGGTCAGCGGCGCCAGGATGACGTCGTCCTGATCGTTGCCCCAGTTACTCGCGCCCTTCTCGGCCAGCACGCCGACAACGCGGCAGGCCAGCCCCTTGAGGACAATGATCTCACCCACCGGATCGACCAGGCCGAATAGCTCGCGCTCGACGGTGTGGCCGAGCACGCAGATATCGACCGCAGCGCCGACCTGCCGCGCGGTGAAAAAGGCGCCGGCCTCCAGCGTCCAGTTGCGCACTTGCAGATAATCCGGTGTCACACCCTCGATGATGGTGCCCCAGTTGCTGCCACGGTAGCGCGCCTGGACACCGGTGCGCACCGTCGGCGAAACCGCCACCACGCCGGGCAGGCCGCCGATGGCGGCGGCATCGGCGGCGGTGAGTGCCGTGTTGGAGCCGGCGCCGGTGCGCACCCCGCCGCGCGTGACCGTGCCGGAGCGCAAGGTGAGATTATTGCTGCCGAGGTTCTCCAGTTGCCTGGCGATGCGCTCTTGGGCGCCGGCGCCGACCGCCAGCATGGTTATCACCGAGGCGACGCCGATGATCACCCCCAGGGCGGTCAGCAGGGCGCGCACTTTGTTGCGCCACAGCGCGCGCACCGCCAGTTGCAGGGTGGTCGTCCAGATCATCTCAGGCCTCCAGCCGGCCGTCGCTCATGCGCAACCGACGCCCGGCATGCGCGGCGATGTCCTGCTCGTGGGTAATCAGCACAACAGTCAGACCGCGCTGATTGAGGGTTTTAAGCAGTTGCAGAATCTCGCCGCTGGTGGCGCTGTCGAGGTTGCCGGTCGGCTCGTCGGCCAGCAGCAAGGCCGGCCGGGTGACCAGCGCGCGGGCCAGCGCGACGCGCTGCTGCTGGCCGCCGGAGAGCTGGCTGGGATGATGCAGCAAGCGCTCGCCCAGCCCCATGCGTTCCAGCTCGGCGCGCGCCCGAGCCCGGCGTTCCTGCTTATCGATACCAGCGTAGACCAGCGGCATTTCCACGTTATCGAGTGCCGTGGTGCGCGCCAGCAGATTGAAACTCTGAAAGACGAAACCGATCTCGCGGTTACGGATCGCCGCCAGCGCGTCGCCATCGAGCCGGGTGACCGCCGTGCCGTTCAGCCAGTAGTCGCCCCGCTCGGGCGCATCCAGACACCCCAGTATGTGCATCAGCGTCGACTTGCCGGAACCGGAAGCGCCCATAATGGCGACAAACTCACCGGCGCCGATATCCAGGTCGATGCCGCGCAGGGCGTGCACGTTAACGCCATCCTGGGCATAGGTTTTATGCACGCCGCTCAAGCGGATGACGGCTGGCACGGCGTTCATCAGAACAGGCTGATACCGCGCCGCTTGCGGGAGGTCTCCCCTTTGCGCTGCGGCACGGCCACCGCCAGGCCCGCGTGAATGTTCTCGCCTTCGACCTGAGTATCGGTTTCCCCCACCAGCCCGGTGCGGACGACACGCGGGGCGAGACCGTCGGCGCCCGGCGTCCACAGGACCGCTTCGCCGGGAGCCAGCGCGGCGCGCACCTGCTCCAGCTTGTCCTCGGCCAACACGGGCACGAAGCGCAGCGCGTCATTGGGCACTTTGAGCACATCGGCAACCCGTTCCACTTCAATGCTCACCGTGGCCGTCATGCCGGGTTTGAGCGCCAGGTCGGCGTTGTCGACGTGTACGATACAGTTATACTTGACCACGCCGGCCTCGACGATCGGTTCGAGGCGCACCTGCGCCAGCTCGCCGTGGAAGGTACGCCCGGGATAGGCGAACACCGTGAAGCTGACCGGGTCGCCTTCTTTGACCGAACCGATAAACGACTCATCGACACTGGTTTCGATCTGCATGCGCGTCAGGTCCTGGGCGATGGTGAACAACGTCGGCGCCTGCAGGCTGGCCGCTACCGTCTGGCCGACGTCGACACTGCGCGAAATCACCACGCCGTCAATGGGCGCGCGGATGGTGGTGTTGTCGAGATTGAAGCGCTCGTGATCCAGCGCCGCCTGGGCCTGCGCCACGGCGGCGACGTTGAGACGATATTGCGCCTCGTTGGCCTGCAGCGCGGAACGCGCCGCGTCGACATCGCTGTCGGACACCAGCCGGCGCGACTCCAGGCTGGCGACCCGCTTGAGATTGCGCCGCGCTTCTTTTACCTCGACATCGGCCTTGTCGCGCGCCGCCGCGGCGCTGGCCAGGTTGGCGCGCGCCTCGGCGACCTTGGCCTTGAACAATGACGGCTCGATCTGGGCGATGACCTCGCCGGTCTTTACCGGCTGATTGAAATCCGCCGACAACGACTGGATGGCGCCGGACACCTGGCTGCCCACCAGCACCGTGATCAAGGGGCTCAGTGTACCCGTGGCCGAGACGGTTGCGGCCAGCTCGCCGCGCGTGACCTTCACGGTGCTGTAGGCCGGAGGTGGCGGCGGCGTACGGTTGCCGAGGTAATAGGCGCCAAGCGCGGCCGTCGCCAGCAGGGCCAGCCAGAACCACCCGCTGGCCAGCACGGAAGACAGCTTCAGACGCATGCACTCGACTCCTTAACACTCACAACGCGGCCGATTGTAGCGCATCGCGGCAAACCCGGTGAACGCCACTCAGCCGGGAGCGCGTCGTCAAATACGACCTCGATCATCATGCATCCTCAGGATAATTAGGGTCATGCAAGTGCGGATTTGCCATCCGCGGAGAACATGCCGGCGTCATCTGCAACGCACGCCGCAGGCTGCGCCGCGAGGACTATTTCGCCCGCAACACCAACGCGATGATATACCGCAGCTTGAGCGCCCCTTGCCGCCTAACCCGGGTCGCGCTGCAGGCCGAGCGCTTCGAGCCGCTGCAGGTAATCCCGCCAGTTCTGCTCGTGCTTTACGCCCAGTTCGTGCAACGCGCTCCAGGAATAAGCGCCGGTGTGACCGTCATCGAATTCCAGCTGCAACGCGCAGGTGTCCTGCGCCTCGAAGCGCACGACAGCCACCTGTTGTTTGCCGTGCACCGGCTTGCCCAGCCCCCCTCCCCCGCTTGAGGGCGAGAATACGCGCAGGTATTCACACGGGTACTGAAAGCGGAAACCGTCGGTGAAGGCGACTTCCAGCAAGCGCGAGTTCTGCTGAAGATTAATCTCCAGCGGCGCCGGTTGGGTGAGATCGGGTTGGTCCATAGCGGCGCTCAGGTGCCCGTACGCCCGACCTGGGCGACGCCCTGGCTGAGCAGGTAGTCGTCGTAACTGCCAGTGAAATTAATCACGCCCTCAGGCGTGAGTTCGACGATGCGCGTGGCCAGAGAGGCGACGAACTCGCGATCGTGACTGACAAAAATCAATGTGCCCGGATAGTTCTCCAGCGCGGTGTTCAGCGACTCGATGGACTCCATGTCCAGATGGTTGGTCGGCTCGTCCATCACCAGGATGTTCGGGCGCTGCAGCATCAGCTTGCCGAACAGCATGCGCCCCTGCTCGCCGCCGGAGAGCACTTTGACCGACTTGCCGAGCTCGTCGGAGGAAAACAGCATACGGCCAAGCGCACCGCGCACTGTCTGCTCGTCGTCGCTGGGCTGCTTCCAGCGGCCCATCCACTCGAACACCGGCAGATCCTGCTCGAAGTCGGCCGCATGATCCTGGGCGAAATAGCCGATCTCGGCGTTCTCGGACCATTTGAGCGTGCCGCTGTCGGCCGGCAACTCGCCGACCAGAGTGCGCAGCAGGGTGCTTTTACCGATGCCGTTGGGACCGATCACGGCAACCCGTTCACCGACTTCGACCATCATGTCCAGCCCGCTGAACAGCGGCGTATCGTCATAGCCCGCGGCCAGCCCCTCGACTTCCAACGCCAGACGGTAGAGTTTTTTGTCCTGCTCAAAGCGAATGAAGGGATTGACGCGGCTGGACGGCTTGACTTCGTCGAGCTTGATTTTCTCGATCTGCTTGGCACGCGAGGTGGCCTGCCGGGCCTTCGAGGCGTTGGCCGAAAAGCGGCTGACGAAGGCCTGCAGGTCGGCGATCTGCGCTTTCTTCTTGGCGTTGTCGGCATACAGGCGTTCGCGCGCCTGCGTGGCGGCGGTCATGTACTCATCGTAGTTGCCGGGGTAGAGGCGCAACTCGCCATAGTCCAGGTCAGCCATGTGCGTGCATACGCTGTTGAGAAAGTGGCGGTCGTGGGAAATGATAACCATAGTGCTGTTGCGCGCATTGAGCATGCCTTCCAGCCAGCGGATGGTGTTGATGTCCAGGTTGTTGGTGGGCTCATCGAGCAGCATGATGTCGGGGTCGGCGAACAACGCCTGCGCCAGTAACACGCGCAGCTTCCAACCCGGGGCCACCGCGCTCATCGGCCCGCCGTGCTGCTCGAGCGGTATGTCCAGCCCCAGCAGCAGCTCGCCGGCGCGCGCCTCGGCGGTGTAGCCGTCCAACTCGGCGAAACGCACCTCGAGATCGGCGACCCGCATACCCTCTTCCTCGCTCATTTCCGTCAGCGCGTAGATCCGGTCGCGTTCCTGCTTCACTTCCCAGAGTTCGGCGTGCCCCATAATCACCGTGTGCAGTACGCTGAACGCCTCGAAGGCAAACTGGTCCTGGCGCAGCTTGCCGAGGCGCTCATTGGCATCGACGCTGACATTGCCCGAGGTCGGCTCCAGATCGCCGCCGAGAATTTTCATCAGCGTCGACTTGCCGCAGCCGTTGGCGCCGATCAGACCGTAGCGATTGCCGTTGCCGAATTTGACCGAAATGTTCTCAAACAACGGCTTCGAGCCGAACTGCATAGTGATATTGGCGGTGGTGATCAAGAGGCTACTTCCACAATCTGTTAGGGTTAAATAAAGCCGTACATTATCGCACATCCACCGTCCGGTCGCGAACGCCCGGCCTTCCCTGCCGGAGCACTGCCGCGCCCTCTGCCCATCCATAGGTGACATGCGGTAGGATGCGAAACGCGCGCCGGAACCCGCATCCGCGGCGCTGTCCTACAGGCGCGCGCTCAAACAGGAGTGTTGAAATGATTACCTATTTATATTGGGCGCTGGTGTTCGGTCTGGCCATCGCCCTGGTCGTGGGCATCGGTCTGAAGATGGACAACCTGAAAGCGGCTTTGTTCGCCGCCGCCGTGGTGCTGTTTGTCGGCTGGGTGGCCTATTACTTCTATTTCCAACAGATTTTCGTCAAACGTTGGGGCGGCATCATGAAAATCGATGTGCCGCACGGCCAGTATCATGTAGCCACTACCTGGAAAGGTGACAACCTGTGGGTAGAGAACTACGACCCCAAAAACAACACCTGCATTTTCAGCGAATATTCGCGTGGGAATCTGCTGCAAGGCCGGGTGATCATGAAAAACTGTAACCCGCTGGGTGTGCCCTTCGACAGCGCCGCGGCGGGTGGGAACCTCAGCGGCGGGCAAACCAAATAAGGTGGCGTGCGCCTTTGCCGCCGTGGGCGCGAACGCGCACTTCGTCCACGGCAAAACCCACTTTGCGCAGCCGCTGCGCAAAGGCCGTGTCCGGGCCGGCCGACCACACCGCCAGCACACCCCGGGGGCGCAACGCGGTGTAAGCCGCCGTCAGGCCGTCGACCTCATACAGCCAGTCGTTTTGTTTGCGGGTGAGGCCTTCCGGGCCGTTGTCGACATCCAGCAGGATGGCGTCGTAGTCCTGCCGCGCGGCCGGCAGCAGGTGGGCGACGTCGCCTTCCCGCAGCTTCACCCGCGCATCGCGCAGCGGATGCCCGGCGGCCCCGCCCAGCGGCCCTCGATTCCAGTCGACCACCGCCGGCACCAACTCCGCCACCACGACCTGCGCCTGCGCACCCAGATGGCGCAGCGCCGCGGCCAGCGTGAAACCCATCCCCAGCCCGCCGATCAGCACCCGCGCCCCGGCCACATCCGTCAGCCGCGCGCAGCTCAGTTCGGCCAGCGCGTCTTCGGAACCGTGCACGCGGCTGTTCATCAACTCGCCACGGCCGCTGAGCTTGATGGAAAACTCATCGCCGCGCTGTAACAACTGCAACTCGCCGCCCCGGCCGGGTACCGGCGTGCTGTCTAACAAAACCCAGGGTGTCATACCGGTCTCAGCACGGGCAGCACCGGCCGGACCGGCACGGCAGCCGCGCGACGCTATAGAAGAGGATCGCCTTTCGGCAGCTGCTTGGCGTACCAGAGCGCGAGCTTGTGCCGCATGGCCTGCTGCGATACCTGGTCCTCGGGCAACGCCTGAATCACTTTGTCGTGCACCAACAACCGGTAGATATACAGAATCTTGTCGTTGGCCGAATCGGTCGGCTCGAACACCGCCGCGCCGCGCTGCTCGGCGTATTCCACGCCGGCGAGGATAGCGCCTTTGACCAGTTCCGCCTCGTGTTTAAGTTTTTTCATCGCACTGCAGACTAGCAAAAATGCCGTTGCCTGTCGTCGTTGAGTAACAAAAAACCTCGCCCGCGGCACCCCCGCGACGGACACCCATAACGGCCCGAAGCGCTTTCTGGAGCTTGGCGTTTCCGCACACTGAAAGCCCTGCCGTTACCACATCAGATCGTCGGGCACCTGGTAATCCGCGTAAGGGTCATCGTCGTCTTGCTCCTCGGCGGGCGTCGTCGCGGCCTGACTTAAAATGCAGGCCGCATCGCGCTGGCGGATTTTTTCCGCCACCACCGCCGGAATCACTTCATAGCCGTCGTCCAGGCGCACAATCGCCAGCCGCCCGCGCGCCAGCTTGTCGTGCATTGCCTGCGTGACAAACAGCTTGCGGATAGCCGTGCCGTCCTGAAAGTTATAACCGATGTCACCGCCCTCGCGCGCCAGGCGGTTCATTTCCACCAGCTGACGGATCTGCGCCTGCAAAGCCTTTTGCTCTTGCGCCGCTTTTTGTCGGCGGTTGAGCTCGCGGTCGCGCTCAGCCTTTTCGGCCGCCGCCTGCCGCGCGGCTGCGGCCGCCGCCTGAGCGGCCGGGTCGGCCGGCTGCTGGGCTTTTTTCTGTCGGTGTTTGGACTTCTTGGCCTTGTTGAGCTGGTTTTTGTCGACCAGGCCGGCTTTCAACAGTTGATCGCCGAACGAGTTTGCCATGGGAGCGCCTTGCGGTTGCCTGCGGGAAAGGCCTTATTCTAACCCTATCGGTGCACTCGGCAACTGCGCGAACAACCCGCAAGGCGCGCCGCCGGCCGCCGGGCAATGACCGGCATCGCGCCTCGCCGCCTTAGCGTTTAGGTGGAATACACATGGATGCTCATGCGCGCCGCCGCCTCCCGGAGCGGGACCAGCGACTGATAGGCCTCGGAGTGATACCAGTCATGCAGGGCCGACAGGTTGGGAAACTTAATAATCCCCACCGCCTGATGGTCCGCCTCACCGCTGAGTGAGCCTTCGAATTTCCCCCGCAGCACCGGCTCACCGCCGTGGGCGGCGAACGTCGCCCCGGCCTGTTGCGCGTACTGCTGGAATTTTTCGGCATCGGTGATGGTGGTGGTGGCGACAAAAAACGCACTCATGCCGTCACCCCCGCCAGGGCCTGCAGAATCTGCTCGACTTCGGCGCGCTTGCGGTAATTGTTGGGCACGAACGCCCAGGCAATCTCGCCGGACGGTTTAATCACATAAGTGGCCGGATCGGGGAAGGTATAGGTGTCGTTGCCGGTCAGCGCCTGCAGGTCGACGCCGAAGCCCGAGAGCAGGCGCTGGTGACTTTCCGGCAGCCGGAACACCAGGCCCAGGTCTTCGGCCACCCGGTTGCCGTCGTCGTGCAGCACATCGAACGGCACCTCGGTCACCACCAGGTCGAGCACCTCCTTGGGCGCGCCGCTGCTTTTCAGTATTTCCATGGCGTCGGGTTTCTCCGGCGAAATGGCAATCAGCGTCGCACCGTTGGCCTGGATGTCGTCCAGTCGGTCGGCGTAGGCTTTGAGCTGCAGATTGCAGTAAGGACACCAGACACCGCGGTAAAAGGTGACCACCAGCGGGCCCTGGGCCAGATAGCCGTGCAGCGAACGCGACTCGCCGCGCTGATTGTTCAGGCTGAAGTCCGGCATGGCATCGCCGGGTTTTTTGGCCCGCTCGACAATATCCAGGGCGCTGATTTCCCCGGCGCCCTGCTCGATCAGGAGGCTAAGATCCTCCGGCAAGGTATCGCGAAAGACTTGGATGGTTTCCCGAATCTGCTGATTTAACATGGTATTCTCCCAAACGGATGGCTTGACGATGGTCACTGTGTTATTTTGTACTTAGATGTACACTTTAGGCGCTATCGGTCAGTATGTCCACAGGTGTACAAAATATATTTTGGGATGAGGGGAAATGGGCCGAACCGCCAAATTCGATCGCGACAACGCTGTGGACGTCTGCATGCACGAAATCTGGCGCAGCGGTTTCGAGGCCTGCTCGGTTAAAGCCATTGCCGAAAAACTCGGCATCACCCGCTCGAGCTTTTACAACGCCTTCGGCAGCCGCGAAGCGTTATTTCTGGAAGTGCTGGAGCGCTACTTCGCCCAATCGCCCGATCGCGTACTGGGCCGCGCGGACCAAACCACCGACGTGCGCCGCCTGCTGACCGATTTTTTCAAGCAAGTCTGCCGCACCCGCGCCGCCGACCCGGAGGGCCGAGGCTGCCTGGCGGTCAACTGCGTGACCGAACTGGTCGGCGTGGACGACACCCTGGGGCCCGTGCTGCAACAGGCCATCCTCGCCAGCCTGGAGCGGCTCGAATCCATCCTGCGCAACGCCGCGGCCCGGGGTGAAATAGAAGACGACGGTCACCTGCGCGACAAGGCGCTGGCGCTGCAGAACCTGATGGTGGGCCTGAATGTGATGGCCAAGGTGGTGCGCTCGGAACAGGAGTTGTGGGCGGTTAGCGAGCA
>JASBSN010000131.1 GCA_030148915.1 Thiogranum sp. | reverse complement strand
GCCCGAGGTTCTAAAAACTGAACTCAGCAACAAATTGATTCTGGATGTGCGCCGCACCGGCGATCTCGCCGCATCGACTGAACAGCTACCCGGCGCAGACTGGCGCGATCCTGACAAGCTCGATGACTGGGCGGATGCGCTGCCGCGCGATCGGGACATCATTCTGTATTGTGTGCGGGGCGGTTCCGTCAGCAATGCCGTGGTCGACGCACTGCGAAGCCGGGGGCTCAAGGCCCGCTTCATTGAAGGCGGCATCGAAGGCTGGAAAGCTGCCGGTGGCGCCACGGAACCAAGCACATGAAATGGGTTACACGCGAACGCCCCAAGATCGACCGCATCGCCTGCCCGTGGCTCATTACACGCTTCGTCGATGAGCACCCGGAATTCCTCTATGTGCCCGCCGGTGATGTGATGAAGATCGCGGCCGAAGCCGGCGCAACTCCCTATGACGTCCCGGGCGTTGAGCTCGGCCACCACGGCGACCGCTGCAGCTTCGACGCCTTCATCGAGAAGTACAAACTCGACGATCCGGCCCTGGACAAGCTGGCGCTGATCGTGCGCGCCGCCGACTGCGGCCAGCCCCAGCTCGCGAAGGAGGCCGCCGGCCTGCTCGCCCTCTCGAAAGGGCTGTCGCTCAACTTCGCCGACGACCACGAGATGCTGAAGGCAGGCATGGTGATGTACGACGCGCTCTACGCCTGGTGCGCCGATACGCCCCTGAAAAAGGTCGCCCGGCTGCTCGGCCTGAAGTGATGCTGCTGCCCGCCGGGGTCGCGCCCGAGGCGCGCCTGCTGCTGATCGGCCGCGCCCTGCGGGCCTTCACCGACGGTTATGTCGCCATCCTGCTGCCGGTCTATCTGCTGGCCCTGGGGCTGGGCATGTGGGAAGTCGGGCTGATCAGCACCGCCACGTTGTTCGGCTCGGCGCTGGCGACCCTGGCGGTCGGCCAGTGGGGCCATCGCTGCCCCCAGCGCCGGCTGCTCCTCGCCGCCGCCTGGCTGATGTGCTTGACCGGCCTGCTGCTGGCCGGTCTTGGCGGCGTGGGCGACTTATGGCCGCTGCTGCTCGTCGCCTTCGTCGGGACGATGAATCCCAGCTCCGGCGACGTCAGCGTCTTCCTGCCGCTGGAGCATGCCCGGCTGGCGGAGTCGGCACGGGGCGAGGCGCGCACCTTCCTCTTCGCGCGCTACACTTTCATCGGCGCCTTGTGTGCCGCGGTCGGCTCGCTGGCGACGGTCATCCCGCAAAGCCTGACGGATGCCGGCATGGCCCAGTTCGACGCGCTGCGCCTCATGTTCGTCGCCTACGGGCTGGTTGGCGCGGCGATCTTCTTCCTGTATCGCGCCTTGCCGAACCATCAGGTGCACGAGCAGACGGCGCCGCCCGCGCCCCTGGGGCCTTCGCGCGGCATCGTGGTCAAACTGGCGGCGCTGTTCTCGGTCGACGCCTTCGCCGGCGGGCTGATCGTCAACACCTTGCTCGCGCTCTGGCTGTTCGAGCGCTTCGACCTCTCGCTCGCCGCCGCCGGCCAGTTCTTCTTCTGGGCGGGGCTGCTCTCGGCCGGCTCCCAGCTCGCCGCGCCCTGGGTGGCGCGCCGCATCGGCCTCGTCAACACGATGGTGTTCACCCACATCCCGTCGAGCGTCTGCCTGATCCTCGCCGCCTTCGCCGACAGCCTGCCGGTGGCGCTGGCACTGCTGTTCCTGCGCGCGTTGCTCTCGCAGATGGACGTGCCGACGCGCTCGGCCTTCGTCATGGCGGTGGTGACGCCGGCCGAGCGCGCCGCCGCCGCGAGCTTCACCGCCGTGCCCAGGAGCCTCGCGGCCGCGGCGAGCCCGGCCATCGGCGGCGCCCTGTTCGCCGCCGGTTGGCTGGCCGCACCGCTGGTGGCCTGCGGCGCACTCAAGATCGGCTATGACCTCGCGCTCTGGCGTGCCTTCCGGCGGCACGGAGAGGCGGCGTCGTGAGGCTGCGACTCGCCGCACCCGATTCTGAAGCAAATGTCAGAAACACTTCAGTGGACCGGGCGTTGTCAGTTCCATTGATATGACAGTATCTGACCGGAACAATCCGTTATGCACATCCTGATCATCGAAGACCAGCCGAAAGTCGCTCGGTCCCTGAAGCAGGGGCTGGAGATCGAGCGCTTCGACGTGACGGTGGCGGCCACCGGCGAGGAAGGCTTCTTTCTCGTCTCGTCGCAGGTGTTCGACCTGCTCATCCTCGATCTGATGCTGCCTGGCCGCGACGGGCTGGAGATCCTGCGCACCCTGCGCAGCCGGGGGCTGGCCACGCCGGTGATCATCCTCTCGGCGCGGGACACGGTGGAGGACCGCATCCGCGGCCTCGATCTCGGCGCCGACGATTATCTCGTCAAGCCCTTCGCCTTCGAGGAGCTGCTGGCGCGCATCCGGGCGCTGCTGCGGCGCGGGCGGTCCCAGGACGTGCTGCGCCTCAAAGTCGCTGACCTGGAGGTGGACCGGGTCACGCGCCGGGTGACGCGCGGCGGACGCGACGTGGAGCTCACCGCGCGCGAGTACGAACTGCTCGACTATCTGCTGCTGCACCAGGGTCGCGTGGTGTCGCGCGAGATGCTGGCGCGTGACGTCTGGCGCGAAGTGGCGCGCGCGACACCGCTGGACAACGTCATCGACGTGCACATCGCCCGGCTGCGCCGCAAGATCGACAATGGTCACGGACATCCGCTGATCCACACCCTGCGCGGCGTCGGCTTCGTGCTCCAGGAGCAGGCGCCGTGATCGCCCGCTGGCGCCGCCTCAGCCTGCGCGCGCGGCTGACCGCCGCGCTTGCGCTGATCTTCGGCGCCATGCTGATGACCTACGCGCTGACCGTTTATCTCTTGATCCGCGACCGCTTCGCCGCCGAGCTGGATCACCGGCTGGATCAGGAACTGGAGATCGCCGAGCGCAGCCTCGGCCGCGATGCCGACGGCCGCCTCGTCTGGCAGCATGCGCACGAACCGCTGGAGGGAGAGGCTGAGCGCCTGCGCAACGTCTCCTGGCTCGACGTGTGGAGCGCCGACGGGCAACGGGTGGTGCGCCGCCAGGACGCCGCGACCGCCTCGGGCGAGACGCCGGTGCTGCCGCTCGACGCCGGCTGGACCGGACTGCGTTCGCTGGAGCTGCCGGGCGAGGTTCACCTGCGACTCCTGCAGCGCCGCGTCACCCTCGAAGGCGAAACGCTGCTGATGCGCGCCGCGCTGCGCGAGGACGACTTCGCGCGCGGCCTTATCGTCGTCCTGTGGGTGATGGCCGGCGGTCTGCCGGTGGCGCTGCTGATCGCCGGCGCGGGCGGCTACTGGCTGGCGGGGCGGGGCCTGGCACCGATCCAGCGCATGGCCATTGAAGCCGAACGCATGCACGCCGAGCGGCTGGACGCCCGCCTGCCGGTGGCCAACCCCTTCGATGAGCCGGGCCGCCTGGCCATCGCCTTCAACGCCCTGCTGGCGCGGCTGGAAGCGGCGTTCGCCCAGTTGCGCCGCTTCACCGCCGACGCCTCCCACGAACTGCGCACGCCGCTCACAGTCATCCGCAGCGTCGGCGAGGTGGGCTTGCGCGAGCCGCATACCGAGGCGGAATACCGCGACATCATCGGCGCCATGCTGGAAGAGGTGGACCGGCTCACGCTGCTCACCACGATGCTGCTCGAACTCACCCGCGCCGAGGGCGGCCGCACGGCGATGAAGCGCGAGCCCTTCGACCTGCGCAAACTGGTCGAGGATGTCGCCGGCTTCCTGGCCGTGCTGGCGGAGGAAGGCCGGGTGCGCATCGAATGCGATCTTCCCACCGTGCCGGTCACGGCCAGCGGCGACTGGACGATGCTGCGCCAGGCGCTCGTCAACCTCCTCGACAACGCCATCAAGCACAGCCCGCCGGATGCCGTGGTGGCCATCGCGTGCCGCACGCATGCCGATCGCGCCGAAATCACCGTGGCGGACCAGGGGCCGGGCATTCCGGCGGAACACCTGCCGCATGTTTTCGACCGTTTCTACCGTGTCGACGTCGCCCGCAGCCGCCGGGACGGCAACCGAGGTGGCTTCGGCCTCGGTCTCGCCATCGCCCGCTGGGCGGCGGAGGCCCACGGCGGGCGCATCACGGCAGAAAGCGCACCGGGCAGGGGCAGCATTTTCCGCCTCGTGCTGCCGGGCGCGATCGCTCCGTCTGGCAGCGAGACGAAAGCCACCCCATGAAACATTCGAGTTGCCCAGAGCGCTTGGCACGGGCCGGAATCTCTGACGGAAAAGTCAGAAACACTTCAGTAGGCCCGGCGGAGTGTGGTTCGTAGACTGAACACCTCTAACCCACTGTGTGAGGAAATACCATGATCATTCATCCCAGATCGATCGCTATCGCCACTCTGATTGCACTCCCCACTCTCGCCCAAGCGAGCTGGCTCGGTGACGAACAGCCGCCTGCCAACGCCAAACCGCTGTCGGAACTGATCCGACAGGTGGAGGCGGAGGGCCACAAGACCATTGTCGAAGTCGAGTTCGAGGATGGCGTCTATGAGATCGAGACTATCGATGCGAACGGCAATGAGAGAGAGATCGAGGTTGACCCGGTCAACGGCAAGGTGACCGCGCAATGAACGAATCGGCCTCTCAAAAGAGACCGTGAAGGAGGTCTGACATGAAATCCGCTACACACGCTCCGTTGGCCATCCTGCTCGTAGCGGCATGCACGCTATCCGGACCTGCGCAATCGAGTGGGAATCCACCGTCCGATCGGACTGTCCGCGCCTACGTAACGAACTTCGGTGGGGACGGTGTCTCGGTGATCGATCCCGAGGGAGGGCGTCTCGTGGCACAGGTACGGACTGGGGCGAAGCCGCATGGGGTCGCCATCGCACCCGACGGGAGCGTCGTCTACGTCTCCAACGAAGGGGATGGCACGGTCTCGATCATCGATCCGCGTCGCAATCAGGTCACCCATACCATCGAGGTTGGCAAGAAACCGAATCAACTCGAGGTGTCGGCGGACGGGCAGCATCTCTTCGTGACGCTCAACGGGCAAGACGCGCTCGCCGTCGTCGACGTGGACCAGAGGGAAGTGGCCGAGGTCATTCCGATCGGTCGCACTCCTCACATCGCCCTGCGCAGCCCGGACGGTTCTCGCATCTACGCGACCAGCGAAGGAGACATGAAGGTCGCGGTGGTCGACGCCCGAAGTTGGGATGTGCTCGGCGAAGTCCCGTTGATGGCCTTCCCTCGGGTCCTGGCAGTAAGCGCCGACGGCCGCAGACTCTACCAGACCATCCGCTGGCTGAACGGAGCGCTGGTCATCGACCTGGAGAAGAAGGAGGTGGTCGATCGGATCGCGCTCGGCGAGCCGGACTTCGCGCTCCAGGGGAAGGATGCCCACGGGCTGGCGGTCACCCCGGACGGCCGTCACCTGTGGCTCACCACACAGTCCACGAATTCAGTAACCGTCATCGATATGCGGACACTCAAGGTTGTGTCTCGGATCACGGTCGGCAAGGACCCCAACTGGGTGGAATTCACGCCCGATGGCCGCCATGCCCTCATCAGCAATACCGGCTCGGACGACATCAGCGTGATCGATGTGTCATCGCGAAAGGTCGTCGCTACGGTTCCGGCCGGCAAGTCACCGAAACGCCTTGCGGTGGGTGCTGTCGCCTCGGAAACCGACCATGCGAGCAGCCGGGATGGAAAGTAATGTGCAACACAACTCATTCAGAAAAGAGGAGAAAGCCATGAGAACGAGACTATATCTTCACGTAGCTGCCGCAGCCGCCATGACTGGCCTGATCCTGGCCTTCTCCACCACAGCCGGAGCGCAGGAACAGCGCCCTGTAGCTTCAAAGGACAACGCTACTGCCCAGTGGACCTTTGATAACGTCGAGGCCGGCAAGCTCCCTGCGGGTTGGAAAGCTGAGGGCACCAACCAGCGCGGCCCGGTGGCGACCTGGGCCGTCAAGGCGGACGCGGACGCCCCGTCGAAGCCGAATGTCCTCGCACTCACCGACACGAAGGAAGGTTGGGGCGGCACGTTCAATCTTCTCTGGACGGATCGCGTAACGTTCTGGGACGGCGTGATCGAGGTCAAGGTCAAGGCGGAGGCCGGCGATGATGACCGGGGCGGCGGTCCCATCTGGAGGATGCAGGACAAGGACAACTACTATGTCGCCCGCTGGAACCCGTTGGAGGACAACTTCCGCCTCTACTACGTAAAGGACGGCGCGCGCAAGACGCTCGAAAGCGCCCGGGTCAGGACCGATGCGTCGAAGTGGCACACCCTCCGCATTGAGCACAAAGGGAACGAGATCCGGTGCTATTTCGACGGCGAGGCGCTGTTGCAAGCCCAGGACAAGACCTTCCCCGCAGCGGGCGGCGTGGGTCTCTGGACCAAGGCGGACGCAGTCACGGCGTTTGACGATCTTAGGGTGTCGGGCGTCGATGCGAGCAACGGCGAGTAACAGCACAGGAGTCCGGACCGGTGAATGGGCGATGCACCTGTCCCGCCGTGGTCCGACGCCTGGGGTTGGCATCAGCAGTCTGCCTCATACCCGGTTTTGCCTGGGCATACCGACCCTTCGTTTCCACCGACGCTGACGTCACCGGCCCCAATGAAACCGAAATCGAGTTGGGCTACTTTGGCTGGGAACGCGCCGAAGACGATAACGCCTTCATCACGCCGCAACTGGTGATCAACTACGGTGTTACTGAAACGCTGGAGGTGGTCGGGGAGTTCGAGGTGGAACACCCGCCGAACGGGCAAAGTGAGCTCGTCGATCCCGGCTTGTTTTTGAAGGCGCTCGTCAGACAGGGCGTCCTGCAGGACAAACCAGGGCCGAGCATTGCGGTCGAGGCGGGACTGCTGTTGCCATCGACGATCGATGGCGAAGACCGGGTTGGATTCGAGGCCATCGGTATCGTCAGCGGGACGGTCTCCCGGTTAACCTGGCACCTGAACCTAGGCGGCGGTGTGAACCGGGTAGACCATGATACTGTTGCTTTGTGGGGCTTGATCACGGAGTTTCCCGCGACGCCGACCCTGACACTGGTGAGCGAAGTCAATGGCGAGCACAGCGAAACGACGGACACCTCCGCACTCGTCGGTGCGATCTGGGAACCCGCCTCTCGTCCCGACCTGGCGCTGGACATCGGTATCCGCCGTGGCATCAGCCGTGCCGCGCCCGATTGGGGGGCGACGCTGGGACTGACTTTCAGCTTTTGATGTGGCAGGCAATAGGTATTCTTGACGACATGAAAAGAATCCACACAATCAGTATTTTGGGCATCCTCCTCGTAATCCTGGCAGGCTGCAGCCAGCAGTCAGGTCAGGAGGTGGTCGTTTACACCTCGGTGGATCAGGTGTTCTCCGAACCGGTCTTTCGCGCCTTCGAACGGGCCTCCGGCGTCCGGGTGCGCGCCGTCTACGACACCGAGGAAGCCAAGAGCACCGGCGTGCTCAACCGGCTCATCGCCGAGGCGGACAACCCCCGGGCCGACGTGTTCTGGTCCGGCGATCCCGTGCGGCCCTTCGTGCTGGTGGATCGGGGCCTCATCGAACCCTATGTCTCACCACAAGCACAGGCTATCCCTTCGGACTTCAAAGCTGCCGACGGGACCTGGACCGGCTTCGCCGCACGCGCCCGGGTGTTGCTCGTGAACCGCGAACGGCTTGGGGACCGGGACCTGCCGCGCTCGGTGCGCGATCTTGCCGATCCGCAATGGAAGGGGGAAGCCGCGATCGCCAATCCCCTGTTCGGAACGACCACGATCCATGCAGCCGCGTGGTTCAGCGCCTGGGGCGAGGAAGATGCCAAAGCGTTCCTCACCGCGCTGAAAGACAATCAGGTCCGCATCGCCAGCTCGAACGGTGAGGTGAAACGGCTGGTGGCCAGCGGCGAGGTCACCTTCGGGTTGACGGATACCGACGACGCCTTCGTCGCCCTGCAATCCGGCGCCCCGGTCGAGGTGGTCTACCCCGACCAGGAGGGGTTGGGCACGCTCCTGATGCCCACCACCGTCGTAAAGATCCGCGGTGGCCCAAACCCTGAACCGGCCCGACAGCTGATCGACTATCTGCTCTCGGCCGAGGTCGAGGGCTTGATGGCCGAGTCCGCGGCCCACATGCCGTTGCGGCCGGATGCCCCCCATCCCGAGCACATCCGCGCCGCCTCCGCGCTGCGCGCCATGCAGGTCGACTATGCCCGGGTGGCCGCACAGATGCAGAACATTCAACCCTGGCTCCGGACCTGGGCCGGGCTGTGATCACGCGCCTCGCCCGGCACCAGGAGCCCCTCATCTTCTGGGGTATGGGTGTGCTGCTCATCGCGACCGCGCTGCTGCCGCTGCTGTGGCCCATGACCGAGCTGTTGAGACTGCCGGAAGGCCTGGGCAAAGTCCTGGCAACCCTGGGGACCGGCCGGATGTGGGCACTCCTCGGGCGCTCGGTGGCGTTGGCCGCGGGCATCACCTTCATCGCGTGCCTGCTCGGCATTCCGCTGGGCTTGCTCCTGGCGCGAACCGACGTTGTGGGCGCACGGGTAATCCTGCTGCTGCATGCCTTCCCCCTGTTTCTGCCGCCGTTCCTGCTGGCGCTCGGCTGGTTCTACCTGTTCGGCCATCAGGGCCTGCTCGGGGAAGCGGCGACGGCCGGTCTGATGTTCGGCGAATTCGGCCTGGTCAGCGTGCTCGCGCTGGCTTTGGCCCCGATCGTCACCCTCCTGGTGGCGTTGGGGTTGTGGGGCGCCGACCCCGGTCTTGAAGAGGCGGCCCGGACGGTGGCGGGCCCATGGCGGGTCGCCACCCGTATTCTGCTGCCCGCCGCGTGGCCCGGCATTGCGCTGGGCGCCATCGTGGTCTTCGCCCTCGCCCTGTCGGAGCTTGGCGTACCCATGTTCCTGCGCGTGGATGTGTACCCGGCCGCGGTGTTCGCCCGCCTCGGGGGCATCGATTACGCGCCTGGGGAGGCATTGGCGCTCGCCTTGCCGCTCATTCCCATCGCCCTGCTGCTCCTCGCCGCCGAGCGGCGTCTGTCCGGCCGGCGTTCATTTGCCGTGCTCGGGCTGCGTACAGGTAGCCGCAATCCGTTGCCGCTGGGACGCTGGCGGGCGGCTGCGTCGGCAGCGTGCTGGCTGGTCGCCGCGGTCTCAATCGCGCCACTCGCCTCCCTCGCCCTGCGTGCGCAGCAAGGCAACGGCTTTGCCGCCGTCCCCGACTGGATTGGAAACAGCCTGACCAACAGCCTGCTGGCGGGGGGACTCGCTGCCACCGGCATCGTCATTATTGGCTTTGTCGTAGGCCACGGCGTGGCAAGGCGACGAACCGGAGCAACCGTATTGGACGCACTAGCCGTACTGGCTTTCGTGACCCCGGCGGTTATCCTCGGCATCGGGTTGATCGCCTTGTGGAACCGGCCCGCTTTGGCCTTCGTGTACGGCAGTATCGGTATGATCGTGGTGGGATACATCGGACGCTATGCCGTCGTCGGACTGCGCACCCTGACCACTGTCATCGCGCAAAGCTCGCCGCATCTGGAAGAGTCCGCCGCCGCGGCCGGCGCCGGCTACTGGCGGCGACTGACGCGCATCGTGGCGCCGTTGCACTGGCGGGGCGTATTCGCGGCCTGGCTGCTCGCCCTGGTATTTTGCCTGCGCGACCTTGAAACCGCGGTGCTGTTCTATCCACCGGGTGGTGAACCGCTGACCGTACGGATATTCACCCTGGAAGCCAACGGGCCGGAGGCGGTGGTGGCCGCACTCGCGGTCGTGCAGACAGCGGTTACCGCTGCCGCCTTGGCCCTCGGTGGTGCGCTGCTAGGACGCAGATCGGCGCCATGAACCCGGCCATCGAACTTTGCGATGTCACCCTGCGGTACGGGAACCAGCCGGTCCTGGAGGGTCTTTCGTTATCCGTCCGGCAAGGGGACGTTCTGGCGCTGCTCGGCCCCTCGGGTTGTGGCAAGAGTACTCTACTGCGCCTGATCCTGGGCTTTATTGCGCCTGCACAAGGACATCTGCGCCTGGACGGAGCGGTGGTAAGCGGCGAAGGCCGGGTGTTGCAGCCCCCGGAAGCACGCCGACTCGCCGTCGTGTTTCAGGATCTTGCACTGTGGCCGCACCTGACTGTCCAGGAAAACCTGGCCTTTGGCCTGGCGGCACAGAAGATACCCACACAGGAACGCGAGCAGCGTATCGCGCATATGTTGGCGCGCGTCGGACTTGGCGAGAAGGCAACACGCTACCCCGGCGATCTTTCCGGCGGTGAACGCCAGCGCGTCGCCATCGCCCGTGCGCTGGTCCTTGAACCGCGTGCGGTACTGCTGGATGAACCCCTGGCCAATGTGGACGTTGCTTTGAAAGCGGAACTGCTCGGATTGTTTCGCGAGGTACTCAAGGAACGCGAGGTCACCACCGTCTACGTGAGCCACGACCTGTCGGAAGCCATGGCACTCGGCGCGCGGGCCGCCGTGCTGGAAACGGGGCGCCTGGTACAGCACGGCAGCTTCGACGATCTCCGGTCCGCTCCCGCGACGCCATTCGTGCAAGCGCTGGTGAACAACGCCGCCTGGAAAAATATTCAGGTCGAACCCGACGGTGCTGACCGCGTCGCGGATGATCTGCCCGAAAGATGATGTCTTTGCAGGACCTGTGGCGCCAAAACTGGACGCTCTCTGTCCGCATGCGGCCATCGCGCTTGCTACCAACACGGGTTGTCTTATGATTCTTGCGGGAGAATTACTTATGCGTTTAACGAGCCTGTTCATACTTGCGTTGAGCCTGCTACCCGAGGTCGGTTACTCCGATATCCTTCCACCTCCACAGCAAATCACACCGCACAGTTACGCCTGGATCGGCCCCTATGGACCGCCCACCAAGGAGAACCAGGGCTTTCGCATGAACATGGGTTTCGTGGTCGGCAAAGATGCGGTGGCAGTGATCGATAGTGGTTACAGTGATGTGATGGCGAAAACCATGTTGATTCGGATCCAGCGAATCACCGATCGTCCTGTACGCTATGTCATCAATACCAACTCACAACCCCACCGCATTCTGGGCAATGCGGTCTTTAAAAAGCATGGAGCGACACTCATCGCCAGTGTTGATGCCATACCGAGAATAACCGGCGAAGGGACGGCGATGGCACTTAGCGCCGAGGAACGATTGGGACTCCCGAAGGGCAGCATACACGCGCCGGCAATGCCCGATCGCAAGATCAGCGAAACACTCAACCTTGATCTGGGCGGTGTGACATTGAATGTGATCCCTGCAGGACACGCACATACGGCGGGTAGCCTGGTTGTTGAAGTTAAAGAAGACAACGTGGTTTATGCCGGCGACATACTTTGTGGTGGACGATTGCTTGCGATATTACCCGTGTCCCGGGTCGATCAATGGATTACAACCTTTGATTCCTTACGAAAGTTCACGGGTGCTTTACTCGTTCCAGGTCATGGCCAAGCGGGGAAGCTGGAAGACTTCGAACATTCAACCTATCAATACCTGACGACGCTAAAAACGCATATGGATAATGCCATCCAACAGGGGCTCGATTTAAACGATGCGCTTCGCCGTCTTGATCAAACACCCTGGCAGGGACTTGCTGATTTCGATAATTTGGCAGGGCGTAATGCGCACCAGACCTATTTGGAACGTGAGGCGGCATCTTTCGAATGATCGACTTGAATCCGCGAAATATAGGAATTTAGCCGGCTGGCATTTATCTCAATTGCCACGATGCGCGGCAATCCGTTCCGCAATGGCATAAACCGCTTCAAGCTCACTGCACTTGCGGTCGCGCATGATGGCCGCACGCTCGGCCTTCTCGTGTTTCTCGGTCATAGCGAGCGCTAGCGATAACGGCGGCGGCACGTTGCGGAACAGGGCTTCGAGGTTATCGGAGAGCACCACGCCCTCGACGTATTCCTCCCCGTCAATCAATCTGTACGTTCCCCAGCCGATAGCTTCTCGCTCCTCTGCCGCGAAATCCACAGCCACACCTTTAACGTGGGGTGCCTGAAGAAAGACACCGGATGCCGTACAGCGCCTTCGCGGCCCGGATGGCATCCGGCATGCCAGGGAAACCCCCGTTGCCAGGAATGTCCCCCAGGACGACGCTGTTCGGGCCAACAGCGATACCGTTCACTGGATATAGTGCGAAATAAAAACGAACAAAACGACAAGATTCCAGCATGAAATTCCAGAAACCTCATCGTCGCGCCGCGGGTGGGCCGCGCGGACTGTTGCATCGCTCCGAACAGCGCTCCAGGACGGGGAATGATCCAACCCGATCGCGCGCGGACTAATGCCCCGCGGAAATCGGGCCCACCGGCCCGCGGAGTCGGCCACCTCCCGGCCGCTTGCGCCGGAACAGTTGGGCCGAATTGTTGTCGCGCGCTTTCTGGAGCTTCCCCTGCGAACCTTTGAGCGACGGGTACACGCCTTGGAGCAGACACCCGGCTTTGCCGCGCTTCGCGCCACCCTGTGCATTGGAAGCGTTTCCGGAAAGCTGCCCGCATCAAGAAACTATCGGAGAAACGATCCTTTACTGGGTATAGTCGAGCGCGACGGCGATGATGTAGTCTGGCGTTATGCAGGCTCAGCCTTTGATCGCGAATACCTGTTCGACGAGGTCGCGCTCGCCGGGCTGCTGCCCCGCGGCGACCGCGAGCTGACCCGTTTGATCAGCCGTCTGCGCTTGGTCAACACCCGCAATCGCCTCACGCACGCACTGGTACAAGCGCTGATCGAGGCACAACGCGACTATGTCCTGACCGGCGATCCCTTGCGCCTCAGGCCCCTGAGCCAGGCGGCGCTGTCCGATCGGATCCGCACGCGCGGCGCCTGTCCCGTGGACGCCGATCCGAGCCGCATATCACGCCTGCTGCGGAGCATCGCTGCACAACTTCCGAACGGGGAAATCGTGCACTTGCGCGCGCTGTGCCCCACGGCACGCGATTTGCGTAGACAATACGTTTCCCAGATCATCAAGCAAGAACGGGTCAGAATGATCGAAAACAAGGCCTTGACGCCCATGACAGACCACGAGATCGCCGCGGCGGTGCACCAAACATTCGGCGTGCAACTGCTCACCCGCACGGTGGCCTACATCCGCCGCGATCTGGGAATCCCCGGCTCACGTGATCCTGAACGGCGCTCCGAATATCTGAGCAATACTATCGATTTTTCGCCCGTGTTGCCCTTGACCAAGGAAATCCTTTGTGGTCAAGTCCCTTCAGGATCAGGGATATATGAAATCCGCCGCGCTGAAGCGCCGTCGGGGACCTGCCCTGTAGTTTACGTGGGCAGCGCCGCTAACGTGCGGAAACGCCTGAATGATCACCTTCGCGGCTACAGCGATAACGCCTCGTTGCAGGCGCATTTGCGGGCAGGCGCATGCTTTCGGTATCGCATCGTCCCCGCAGGATGGCGCGATGCCGAACGTGCACTCTACCGGGCATTTTGTGCAACGTTCGGCACGGCCCCCGTGTGCAACCGAATGAGTCCATAGTCAAGAACAAGAGCGAACACGCCATGACAGAAGAACAACACTTGCGCAAGCAAGCAAGCAAGCAAGCAAGCAAGCCTGACCTCCCTCGGCCCGGCGGGTGCCGGTTAGCTTCCGGGGCGGCCTCATGAAGCCGCTTGCCGAGGTGGTCGCCGCCGTTACCGCGGCCTTGGGCATCGACAAGGACGAGATCGTGCGCCGCAAGGCCTTCCTTGATCTGACCGAGTCCGACGTCGATTTGCTCAAGGCAGTACACGGGCGCCTGCAGGGGTCGGATGTCCACTTTGTGGATGAGTTCTACGCCCACCTGCTTCGGTTCGACGAAACCCGCCGCTTCATCCCGGATACCGAGTCCCTCGAACACCTGAAGCGGACCCAGTCCACCTACTTCGAAAGCCTCACCGCAGGCGACTACGGAGCGGCCTACGTCAGCGATCGGCTGCGCGTCGGCGTCGCCCACCAGCGCATCGGGCTCGAGCCCAAGTGGTATGTCGGCGCCTACGGCAAGTACCTCGCCGGCCTGCTGCCCCAGATGTGGCGCCTTTTGCGTGACGACCCCCAAGTGTTTCTCGACACCTATTCTGCCCTGCAGAAGGTCGTACTGCTTGACATGTCGCTCGCCATCGATACGTACATCCACGCCGACCGGCGCGCCGTCGTCGGCCTCAAGCGATACGCCGAGGACATTATCGCCAGCCTCCCGGCGGGACTGATCGTGCTCGATGACTCGCTGCGGGTGCTGCAGGTCAACCGTACCTTCCTCGAGCTGTTCGGCATGGAGAACGGAACGAATGCCGCCGGGCGGGACCTCGAGGAAATACTCCCACTGCCGGAGCTGCGGTCCCGGGCGAACGACGTGCTGGCCCAAGGCACTGCCGTGCAGGGCATGGATGCTGCGCTAGGCGAGAAAAGGCTGCGGCTGTCCCTCAATAGAATCCACCTTGCGGAAGAAGAAGAAGAAGAAGAA
>JASBSN010000129.1 GCA_030148915.1 Thiogranum sp. | reverse complement strand
ACTTCCAGCAGCGAGCGGGATTCCGCCAGCAGCCGTTTGGCCCGGGCCACTGTCAGCGTTTGCAGAAAACGCTTCGGCGTGACGCCGCTCCAGCGGCAGAACAGCCGCTGAAAGTGAAACGCACTGAGATGCAGGTGCGTGGCGATCTGCTCCAGCGACGGTTGTTGATTGACGTTGTCGGTGATAAAGACGATCGCTTCGGCGATACGGGCGTAGTCAGACATGGCGCTCAACGGTAGCCCGGGGGAAGACCATTCATAATCGGTCGTGTAGCGCTGCGATTAGCGAAGCCGTTGAGTCGTGTGCACATCTGAATCTCTCACCGCTTATTTGTCGAGGAAATAACAGTATGAGAGTGCCACCGGCCGTACTCGACCCGGATCTTGCTGAAACAGCTCTGCTGCCGTGCAGTCAGTTTTTCTCGTCGTTGAAACCTATGTGCCAGTGGGTTCCGTCACAGAAGGGCTTGTTTTTCGAGCCCCCACAACGACACAGCGTATAGTGTTCCGTCGAAGCGCCTTCGGCCCGCGGTTGATCGATCAGTTCCATGCCCCCGGTAATCGCATAGGGGCCGTTCTTTGTCACCGTAACCATCGGGGTTCTGTCCTGATCGCGGTGTTCCACGGTGTCTATCGAGTAGCTAAGTGCGCCTGACGGGCACTTCTTTACAGTATCGATAATAGCCTCCACCGTGGCGCCATCGGCATCGATCCAGGGCTCTTCCCCCAGCTTGAACACACTGCTGAGGTTGTCCGTGCAGAAGCCCGCGTGCGCGCAGATCCCTCGGTTGTCGTGAATGGTCACCTGTTTGCCGATGTAATTATCGCGTTTGTCGAGCTGGCCGTCGGTCAGCTTCTGGTCGGTAAAGCCGTTTTTGCCGTGCGTGCCATCACAGAAAGGCTTGTTGTTCGATCCACCACAGCGGCACAACGCCACGCCGGTAACCGTAGTGCAGGACTCGCCCTGGGATTTCTGGATGTTCGGGATGACCCGTGGGGTGAGATCGTTAAGCAGATAATAGGGCCCGTTTGGCAGACAGGCGATTTTCGGTGCTTGTGGATTCATTTCCCCTCTCCTGGTCTGTGGCGTGAGAACGGCAACCCGGATTGTCTGGCGCCGAAACTACGGATAATCCTGACGTGTAGGACGAACAACAATGTCGCTGATATGCACATGGGGTGGCTGCATGACAACACAGTGGATGGCATTGGCGATATCCTCTCCGACTAACAAGGGCCCGAATTTATCTTCAAAACTCTGGGTTACCTCGTCAGTATAGCCGGCAATCGCCTGAAACCCGCTCACCACCACCGCGGGCTCCACCAGTGAAACCCGGACCCCTTTCGGCCCCACTTCACGTCGCAGCCCTTCAGCCAGGGCGTGTACGGCAAACTTTGACGCCCCGTAGACACCGCTGAAAGGCGAAATATTACGCCCGACCACCGAGCCGATAATAACAATGTCGGCGGCCGATTGAGGATAGCTGTTTTGCTGCGCCTCGACCATTCTTTGGGCGGCTTTTTGCAGCAGCGCCAGTGTGCCAGTGACGTTGATTTTCAGCACCTCCTCGAACTGGGAGAGATCGGCATCCGTGACCGATCCGCCCAGACCGCGCCCGGCGTTGGCCACGACAATATCGACCGGCCGCCCGAAGCGATCTACGGCTGCGGCAAACAGGTTTTCCAGCACAGCGCTGTCGGTGGCATCCCCGGCGACCCCGCAAAATGCCGGGCCTAGCTCTTTTTCCAGGGTGGTCAGTTTTGTGGCGTTACGCCCGTTGCCGACGACGGCAAAGCCCGCGGCAATAAACTTTCGCGCCGTGGCCTCGCCAATGCCCGAAGTCGCGCCGGTGACCGTGGCAATGCGTGTGTAGGTATCAGACATAGTGACTTCTCTGTGAATGCGATAGTGCTTAGTGTTTCCGGGAAACGAAATGTTCCGCTTCGGGTTTACCCCGCAATTTCCGTTGATAATACTGACAGCAAGCGGATAAATCCGTCAACAGACTCCCAGGAGGCGGATTCTTCCATGGTGTGATAGCCCGTGGTCGGTATTTGTAGAGTGGTGCCATCAACCAACCCATTCGACGCTGCTATTATTCTGCCTAATTCCGTGCTGCCCAACGAGCGGGGTTTTTCACCCAGACTGATTAATCGGGCGTTATCCTCTTCCACATATTTGTCCTTGTACAGATAGCTGAGATTGTTGTTTCGGCATAACTGTTCGATCATGTTTGTCGCCTCTTTGTTAAAGGCTGCATTGGCATCCTTTTCTCGCAACACCAGCAATTGGTTGTTGGCACTCTCAATGCTCGGAAACGGACTGGTGTCGACGACAAAAAGACGATTGGTAGAGCCGCCAAAGCGGCGAAACCACTCCAGCAGATAGCGCCAGCTCTTGCCGGCCTCTTCTTGGGCGGTGAAAAAGGCGGTGCCCTCGAAGCCAAGCGCGAACAAGTGCACCAGCGCAGCGGCGGATAAGACGTTGTCCAGTTGCCCCACCAGCCGGCCGTCATCTATTTTTAGTTTGTCTTTAAAGGCAATCGGCGTTCCGGCCACCACATCTTGAAGTCCGTCGATTTCGAAAATCAGGTTGTTTCTGAATTCACAGATATAGGAGTTTTTGATCACCCCACTGCCTCGGTAGGCGCCTGACCAGGGTTCGTAGGCAAATACCGGCTCGTACTGAAAGCGCTGGGTCACCTTTGTCATTAATTCTTCAGACACTGAATTATTCAAAAGATCGGTGCGGTTGGCGGAGATGAAGGCGGCGAACTGGAATTCGTTGGGGCCGGTACAGATCAGACCGTGGCGGTCGATGTGCGCGGAGAACATGGCACTGAACGGTTTTTTACCTTGCGCAACCAATAAGCCTTCGTACCAGGTGACCTTTGCGCCGCGCTCTTCCAGTTCACGTTGTAGGGCCCGGAAGAACGAGTGTTCGGCACCCACCACGCTTGGCTGGCGGATGAGGACTTTCAGTAGATCAATAAATTCGTGACTTAACATGGGGTGTGACCTGCTTATTACCAGCCAAAAGCGCGCCGCATTACATGATAAATGACATTCTGTTCCATCACCCCGTGCACGCGGTAGGCGCCCGGGCCGTCGGCGTAGACGGCGACGTCTTCGCCACTGTGGGTTTCGGATTTCAGCGGCACCAGGGACTGCTGATGGAAGCGCCGGTCGGTAGTGTCGATGCCGCTCAGATTCTGCTGGCGCCCGGCGGCCGGTGGGCGGCGTTTGTCGCTGCGTACCGGGTTTTTGTCGAGGCTGTAGCCGGGGCCGTTCTGGTAACCCAGGGTGGTGTAGGGCATGCCGTCAGCGGCCAGTTTAGCGGCGGTTTCGGCCGCGCCGTGATCGTCGTTGCCGATGACTTTGCCGAGAATGGGGTTGCCGCGGGTCGGATAGCCGGCCAGGGTGAGGGTGTGGCTGTGATCGGCAGTGACGATGATCAGGGTGTCGCCCGCGCCGGTCATGGCGCGCGCGGTCGATACCGCGCGCGACAGCTCGATGGTGTCGGTCAGCGCGCGGTAGGCATTGCCGGCGTGGTGGGCGTGATCGATGCGCCCGGCTTCGACCATGAGAAAATAGCCGCGTTTGTTGCGACGCAGCATTTCCAGGGCCCGGGCGGTCATTTCGCTCAGTGAGGGTTCGCCGCCGGGATCGCGTTCGCGGTCGGCCTCATACTGCATGTGCGAGGGATTGAACAGGCCCAGCAGGTGGCGGGTGTGACTCAGATCCAGCGCGTCGAGCTGGCTCTGGTTCCACACATAAGCGGCATCGCGGCGCGTGCTGAGCCATTCGGCGGTCAGGTCGCGGCCGTCTTTTCGGGTGCCGTTTTTATCGGGCCGCTCGGGATCTTTAGTCGATGCGGGCAGAAAGAAGCGTCGTCCGCCGCCCAGGGCCACTTCCGGTCCGTCGCCGTAGGCGAACTCAATCAGCTGTGCGGCGATGTCTTTGCAGCCCTGTTTTTGCGCCTCCGGCGTCAGCTTGCTGTCGCCTTCCCAGTCGCGTTCGGGGCTGTGCGCATAGGTCGCCGCGGGAGTAGCGTGGGTGAGACGGGTGGTGGTAACGATGCCGGTAGAGAGGCCTTTTTGTTCGGCCAACTCCAGCAGCGTCTGCAGTTCATGGCCGCGGGCGCCGGCACAGTCATGGCGCCGGGCGTCGCTGTCTTCAGCGATGACGCCGGCGCGCGTTTTGGCACCGGTCATGATGGCGGTCATGGTGCCGGCGGAATCGGGAGTCTGCTGGTTGGTGTTGTAGGTCTTGGACAGCGCCAGATAGGGGAAGCGCTCGAAGCTCAGCAGGTTTTCCTCGCCCGGCTGGCCGCGTTGCTGGCCCTGGAGGATGCGCGCGGCAGTGACCGTCGATACGCCCATGCCGTCGCCGATAAAGAGGATGACGTTGCGCGCCTTGTGGCGATTGGGTCGTAGCGCGTCGGCCTGTTGCACGGCCTGCTCGCCGTTGCGGTACCACTGCGACGGGCTCAGCCCGGCGGCGCCGGCCGGCGGCGCCAGGGCCAGGCACAGCAGGGCACGCTGCCAGCGGCTGCAGGGGGTGTTGCTTGATGGCTGTTTCACGGTGTGCTCGGGGTTCCGCGGTTGCACAGGGAACGCCGCATAGTAGCCCCGAACGCCCGCCGGGACAAACCCGGGCGCAGATCGTCACGCGAGCGTCATACCCACGTCACGAAACAGTCAACCCGTGCGCTTAGTCTGCCTGCGTTGAGAACCGGCCGAGACGCCGGATCTTAAGTTTAATCCTTCGCAGCCTTTGGTTTCAGGAGACACAATGACTATGTTCAAACGTACCAGTATCGTCACAGCTTTGGTTCTGGCTGGCATGCACACGGCTTCCGCCGGAACCGATGTGTTTTTTAACCCGCTTACCCAGTCCGCGGCGGTCGCCATGACCCCCAACCACATCAATGAATTGAATTCCCCCTGGCAGGTACCGGCCGGCGTCAGCTACCGCAACCTCACCAGTCTGCACGAAATCGAGGCCGACGCTTCGCAGTCGACCGTGCGCGTACCGGGCCTGGGCGCGGGCGCTTCGATGACCGACATGAGCGCTTTCGATCCTACCGGGCGCTATATCTTCCTGCCGCACGAGACCAAGTACGGTGCGGGTCTGACCCGTTACGACACGCTGACCGACAAAGCCACCAACTTGTTCCGCGGTGACATGAACGGCGCACACGGCGATTGGAGCGGCGATTTCGGCGCCCTCGATCCGGCCACCTGGACACCGGTGAACACGCTGCTGGTGGCCGAAGAGTGGTCCGGTCAGGGCCGTATGTTTGAAGTGATGAATCCGATGGCCGACGTCAATGCCGGTGAAACCATCGAGATGCACGAACTGAACAGCGTTCCCAATGTTTCTAACGAGGGTCTGCGCTTCAACCATGCCGGCACGGCGCTGTATTTCATCGACGAGGATCGTTCCGGTTCGATCTACAAGTTTGTGCCCAGCGTGCCCGGCGATTACACTAAGGGCCAGTCCTTTGTGTTGTCGGTGGATGCCTATGCCGGCGACCCGGCCGCCAATTGGAACACCGGTGGCAATGAAACCGCCGAGCGTACCGGCGCCGCCACCTGGGTGCCGCTCACCGACGCCAACGGCGTGGCGTTGCCGGGCATTTCCGATCCCTTCGACAACGAAACCCGCGGTGGCCGCGCCGCGGCCAACGACGCCAATGGTACGCCTTACGGGCGCCCGGAAGACGTCGAGGTCGGCTACCTGGCCAACCGTCACGAAGCGCTGTATTTCAACGCCACTTCGGAACAGTCGGTTTACTCGGTTGAGGAACTGGGCGAAGGCAAGGCCATGGTGCGTCTGGCCGCCAGTGCCGCCGCCACGCCGACTAACCTCGGTTATGCGCCGACCACCGGCACGCTCAGCGATCCGGACAACCTCGCCCAGGACGCGCTCGGCAACATCTATGTCGTGGAAGACAAGCCCAACGGCGATACCGTCGGCGGTGATGTGTGGTTCCTGCGCGATACCAACGGTGACGGTGTGGCCGAGTCGCTCGATCACTTCATGAGCCTGCAGGTCAAGGGCGCGGAGAACACCGGCATGATTTTCAACCCGGTTAATCCGACCCAGTTCATCATCAATGTGCAGCA
>JASBSN010000122.1 GCA_030148915.1 Thiogranum sp. | reverse complement strand
GTTTCACCATCAGGCCCGTACGCTTACCGCGCAATGGCGGCGCGCCGCCCTTGCGGGTCAGCCTATCAACGTCACGGCGGCGGTGAGCGAGACCACACTCGCCGCGGTATTGCAGGCGCTGTTCTCCGAAGATCTGGAAAGCCTGCGCGACGCTGGCGGCCACCCAGCCTTCGCGCTGGTCAGCGAAGAGCGCCGGCGTGATCTGCAGTTCGCCGTGCGTTTTCGCGCCCTCGGCGCCGGCATTCGCGAGTTGGCCGCGCGGCGGCGGCGCGAACAACGCTTTCCACCCGATCTGCTCAGCCACTGTCTGCTGGCCTGCCGGCGCGGCGAGGTCGCGCCGATGAGCGACCAGGCGCTGGTCGACGAAATTCTCACGCTGATTGTCGCCGGACACGAAACTACCGCCGCGTCGCTGAACTGGGTCTGGTACCTGCTGGCCGTCCATGCACAACACTTTGAGCGACTGCGCGCCGACCTGCGCAGCGTCGCGCTAGAGCGCGTACCCGAGCGCGATGAGTTGACGCGCTGGCAGCCGGCCGCGCAGATCATCAAAGAAGCCCTGCGCCTGTACCCGCCGGGCTGGTTGTACACCCGCCGCGCCGTGCACGACGACCGGCTGGGCGGCTTTGATCTGCCCGCCGGCAGTGACGTGTTTATCTGCAGCTGGCTGCTGCACCGCCACCCCGATTGGTGGGATGCACCAGAGGACTTCCGGCCGCAACGCTTTAGCGCCGAGGCCGAAGCGCGCCGCGAGCGTTATACCTATCTGCCGTTCTCGGCCGGGCCGCGTCACTGCATCGGCGAAGGTTTCGCCATGGCGGAAATGCTCATCCACCTGGCGCAGGTGTCGCGTCAATTGCGGCCGTTGCCGCCCGACGGTCCGGCGCCGGAGCTTGAGGCCGATGTCAACCTGCGTCCACGTACGCCGTTGTGGTTGCGCTTTGAGGTCTGCGATGATTGAACCCAGCGTGCTCGCCGACCTGTTGCAGCACGCCGTGCGCGCACCCTGCGGCGTGCGCTATCTGCAAAGCGGCGGCCGCGAAAGCCGGCTCGCCTACGCCGATCTGCTGCACCGCGCGCGCGGCCTGCTGGGCCTGTGGCAGCAGCGCGGCGTGCGACCCGGCGCGCGGGTGCTGCTGTTCGTGCGCGACAACCGCGCCTTTATCGACGCCTTCTGGGCCTGTCAGCTGGGCGGCCTGGTGCCGGTGCCGTTGAGCGCCGGAGTGCAGGCCGCCGCGCGCGCCAAACTCGCCGGCGTCGCCGCCGCGATCGAACCCGCCTGGCTGTTCAGCGAGCGGGAGCTGCACCTGCGCTGCAAACAGGACGCCGACTTCCCATCCTTTGCTGAGCGCGTGCTGTTGCTCGAAGACATTCGCGCCGAGGCGCTGACCCCCGGGGAGCTGCACCGCGCGCAAGCCGAGGACTTGGCGCTGATCCAGTTTTCCTCCGGTTCCACGCGTGAGCCTAAAGGCGTGCCCTTGAGCCACGCCAACCTGCTGGCCAACGTGCGCGCCATCCGCCGCGCGGCCGCCATCGACGCGCTGGACACGAGCTTCAGTTGGATGCCGCTGACCCACGACATGGGCCTGATCGGCTTTCATCTGGTGCCTTTGTCACTGGGTATCGAGCAGGTGTTGATGGACAGTGAACTGTTCATCCGCAGGCCCGCGCTCTGGCTGCAGCGCGCCGGCGAACTCGGCGCCAGCCTGCTGTGTTCCCCCAATTTCGGCTTTCAGCATTACCTGCGCCGCGCCGGCAGGCCGGACGCCGTGCTGGATCTCAGTCGCGTGCGTTTACTGTTCAGCGGTGCCGAGCCGGTTTCGGCCGCGGTGTGCCGCGCCTTTCTGGAAGCGTTATCCGCCAACGGCCTGCGTGCCGAAACCCTGTTCCCGGTCTACGGCCTCGCCGAAGCCAGCCTGGCGGTGAGCTTTCCGCCGCCGGGCAGTGGTGTGCAAAGCGTCAAGGTCGCGGCCGCCAGTGTGATAATGGGCGAGCGCGTGCGCGCCGGCGAGGACGACGAGCGCCGCGTGGAACTGGTGTACCTGGGGACTGCCGTCGATAGTTGCGAACTGCGCATCGCCGACGATAACGGACAGGCTTTAGCGCAAGGCCACGTTGGCCGGGTGCAGCTACGCGGCACCAGCGTTACGCGCGGCTACTACGGCTGTGCACAGTGCGAGCGCGAAGCCTTCATCGACGGCTGGCTGGACAGCGGCGACCTGGGCTTTATCGGCGCACAGGGGCTGGTGATCTGCGGCCGCGTAAAAGAAGTGCTGTTCGCCGCCGGCCAGAATCTGTTTCCGCAGGACATCGAACACCTGTTGACCGAGGCCGGCTGTGCACCGCCCGGCAAACTCGCCGTGACCGCCCTGCGCAGCGACGACAACGCCGAGGACAACCTGCTGGTGTGCCTGCAGCATCGCGGATCAATGGAAGAGTTCGTACCCTGCGTCGCCCGAGTGCAGACGGCGTTATCCGCCGCCGGCCTGCAAGCCCACGCCGTCCTCCCGCTGGCGCGCCTGCCGCGCACCAGCAGCGGCAAACTGCAACGCTACCGACTCGCCGAAGCCTTCGCGCGCGGCGAATACGAACCGCTACTGCACGCGTTGGAAGCGCAACAGGAAAACAACCAGAGCGCCGCGCCGGAAAGCACCACCGCGCGCCAGCTCCTGCAACTGTGCCACCAGCGCTTCCCCGGCAAACCCGTAGAGCTCGACCGCAACCTATTTGAACTGGGAGCCGATTCGCTCACGCTCGTCAGTCTGCACGAAGACCTCGAGCAATGTTTTCCGGGACAAGTGGCCATCACAGATCTATTCGAGTATCCCACCGTGCAGACCCTGGCAGAGTATATTGACGGGAGATTAGGGTCAGAGTAAAAACACCCTTACCCGAATACCAAGTCTGTTAACATAGCCGGAGCACCTTCAGGTCAAGGATGAGCTGATGCCACGCTTATTACGCATATGCCCGGTGGGTATCCCCCAGCATATTATTCAACGCGGTAACAATCGGCAGATCTGCTTCGCCACGGAACAGGACTTGGCGGTCTATGCCCACTGGTTGCACGAATCGTCGGTTAAATACGGCGTAGAGTTGCACGCCTGGGTCTTCATGACCAATCACGTGCATATTCTCGCGACCCCACGGGAGCCGGCAGCGCTGTCTCGCATGATGCAGAAAGTGGGTCGTCACTATGTGCGTTACTTCAATCAAGCGTATCGCCGCTCCGGAACTTTGTGGGAAGGGCGTTTCAAGTCCTGTGTGGTCGACGCGGATAACTATCTTCTGATATGTCAGCGGTACATTGAGTTGAACCCGGTCCGGGCGGGTATGACGGACCATCCGGCGGACTACCGTTGGTCAAGCTACGCTGCCAATGCCCTGGGCAAAGCATCCAAGTTGTGGGTGCCTCATCCGGTCTATTTGCAGTTGGGTCAGTCCACGACGGAGCGTGTGTCTGCCTACCGCGCCTTGTTTCGGGCCCATATCGGCGAGGCGGTGCTGGACAATATCCGGGCGGCAACCCACAAAGGCCTGGCCCTTGGCGGGGACAGTTTCAAGGCGCAGGTGGAAGCGCTGACCGGTCGGCGTGTTAGGCCGGAGAGACCGGGGCCAAAACCAAAGAATAAATCGAACAAGCGGTGGGTCGGGGATCTCGGTGATTTTTACTCTGACCCCGAATAGGCTCTGACCCCGAATAGGCTAGTCGGCGTATAGGGGTTTGGGGTGTTTCCAGCGTTTGTAGAGCCAGAACCAGTCTTGGGGGGCGCTGCGGATTTGCTTTTCCACGGCTTGGACGTAGGGTTGCATGATGGCGCCGGGTGCTGGCGGGTAGGGCGGTGAGACGAGTGGTTCGAAGCGGATGCGGTATACCCCGCGGCGCAGCCGTTGCATGGCCACGAATACTACCGGTGCCTGGAACAGACGGGCGAGTTTTTCCGGACCGGTGAAAAAGGCCGTCTCGATACCGAGGAACTCGCTCCAGAACTTGTCGTCTTCCGGGCGTGGCCCCTGGTCGGCGTTTAAGGCGATCACACCGCCGTGACGGGAAAAATTGATCAGTTCGGGCAACGCATTGGCACTGTCGATCATGCGACTGCCGAAGCGCGTGCGCATAGCCAGCAGCAGAGCGTCCACGCCGCGATGATTGAGCGGATTATAGACCGCGGCAATGGGCACCTGCAGGCGTTCGGCGCAGGCCAGTTGCAGCCATTCCCAGTTACCGCTGTGCGCGGTAAGGGCCACTACGGTTTTGTGCCGCTGCAGCAACCCGTCGAGCAGTTGCGGATTTTCGATCTGTACGTGCCTGCGCAGGTCGTCGGCCCCAAAACGCCACGCCTTAATGGTTTCGAAAAGAAAATCCAGCGCGTTGCGATAACTGTTGGCGGCCAGCCGTTGAAGTCCAGCCTCGGTCTCGCCCGGATAGGCGCGGCGCAGGTTGTCGGTCAGCAACGGGCGCTGAAAGCGCGCCAGATGAAACAGCACGAAGAACAGCGCGGTGGAGATGGCATAGAGCAGCGCCAGCGGCATACGGCTCAGCAGGCCGATGAGCAGCGCGGCGCCGCGCCGGCCCGCAGCGGTAGAAGGAGGCGAGGACATAAGCGGGAAATTATCGCATGTTTAACAGTGAAACCCCATGCACGAACTTAGGTATACTCAAGCCTGCCAACGCTTAAGGGTAAAGACAGCAGTGAAGCACGACGACCATCCACAGTTGCAGCAGGCGATGGCGGCTATCAGCGCCGGCGAGTTCGAGCGTTCTTTTGCTCTAGTGGCGGCGTTGGCACGGGAAGATATCGCCCTCGCTCAGCACTTTCTCGGCTGGCATTATCACAAGGGGATCGGCATCGAGCAGGACGACGGCCAGGCTGTGCACTGGTGGCTGAAAGCGGCCCGCCAGGGTGTGGCCGAAGCGCAACAGGGTCTCGGCTGGGCCTACGCCAATGGGCGGGGTATAGACGAAGACCTGGAGGAAGCGTACCGCTGGTTCAGTCGCGCCGCCAACCGGGGTGATGAAACCGCACGCGAGGAACTGGTGGCAATCGCTCGGCGCCTGAGCGCCGATCAGTTACGTCGATTAGAGCAGGAGCCCTCGTAGGTTCGGTCAGTTTGGTCAGGCGCGGCGCGGACATCAGCCGGGAGAGAGGCGCATTACACCGGATAATGGAGGGGTATGCGGCGGCCCTTGTAGGCATGTATGGTTTTCGCCCATACGCAGTTTTATACTGCCAGTGTTATCCGGTCCTGTCGTTATGCCAGCCTAGCCGCCATGATCGGGCTCCTATAACGCCAGTCATCCAGAGCGGCTGAGCCTTTATGCTACCGACCAATCCGATTGGCAGTATTACACCCCCCTTGCAGCTGTTCACCAGTCCCCTAGGCACGCATCGGGTAGCCGAGGTTCCCGGTCTCGACTTATGACGTCGCTCGATGACCAAGAGCAGCGGCAGCCCTCGGCCGCCGGGGCGAATGCGGCGAGTCTCGAGCACACGCGCCCTAATGCGGAACGCGAACTGCTCGAGGCGAGGGAGGCCCTGCGGGTATCCAAGGCGCATCTCAGCAACATTCTCGAGAGCATAACCGACGGTTTCGCTGTTCTGGACAACGAGTGGCGTCTTAGCTATCTGAACCGGCGCGCCGAGCAAATTATTCTGCCGAAACAGAAAAGCCGGGAGCAGTTACTCGGCAAAGTTATCTGGGATGAATTCCCTGAGCTGCTGGGTACCCCCCTGGAGGAAAACTATAGGCGCGCAGTCCGCGACCGGACCACGGTAGAATTTGAATTTTACTACCCGGAGCTGGCTAGTTGGTTCGAGATCCGCGCTTACCCTTCGAGTGACGGGCTGTCGGTGTACTTTCAGGACATCGGCCAGCGTAAAGAAAGCGAACTTGAGCGCGCCCGCCTGGCGAGCGCACTGCAGAAAAGTCTTAACGAAATTTATATTTTCGACCCTCAAACCTTGCGTTTCCAATACGTCAATCAAGGCGCCCTGCGTAATCTCGGTTACAGCGCTGAGGTCATGCAGACCATGACGCCCCTCGACATTAAGCCCAAATTCACTGAAGCGGAGTTTCGTCGCCTGTTACAGCCTCTGCTGCAAGGTGAAGAGGAAAAAAGCGTCATTTACACGCTGCATCGACGTCTTGACGGTACTGACTACCCGGTGGAAATTCATTTGCAAATGGTCGATCACCTCGACCAGCGGGTATTCCTGGCTGTGGTGCTCGACATCACGGTGCGGAAAAAAGCCGAAGACGAACTGCGCCGCAGCGAAGAGCAACTGCGCACCTTGGCTGATTCCATGCCGCAGCTCGCCTGGATGGCCGATCCCGACGGGCATATCTTCTGGTATAACCGTCGCTGGGACGAGTACACCGGCAGGAGCCGTGAGGAGATGCAGGGCTGGGGCTGGCAGTCAGTGCACGACCCACAATTGCTGCCACAGGTCGTGCAGCGCTGGAAAGATTCTTTAGGCAGCGGGCAGCCGTTTGAAATGGAATTTCCGTTGCGCGGTGCCGATGGGATGTTTCGTTGGTTCCTGACCCGCGTGCAGCCTCTGCACGATGCCGAAGGGCGCGTGCTGCGCTGGTTCGGCACCAACACCGATGTCGATCAGGTGAAGAAGATCCGCGAGGCGCTGGAGGAAGAAACCCGTGTGCTTGAACTGCTCAACCAAACCGGTCAAACGCTTTCCTCGGATCTCGAACTCCAGAGCCTGGTTCAGTCGGTCACCGACGCGGCGACCAAACTCAGCGGTGCCCAGTTTGGCGCCTTCTTTTACAACGTCGTTGATCCGGCGGGAGAATCGTTTTTGCTCTATGCGTTGTCGGGAGCTCCGCGCGAGGCGTTTGAAAAACTCGGTTTGCCGCGCAACACGCCGGTGTTTAATCAGACCTTTCGGGGTGAAGGCGTATTGCGTTCCGGCGATATCACCAAGGACCCCCGTTACGGAAAAATGCCGCCACACCATGGCATGCCACGCGGTCATCTGCCGGTGTGCAGTTATCTGGCGGTACCGGTCATATCGCGCTCGGGGGAGGTGATCGGCGGATTGTTCTTCGGTCATTCGCAGGCTGATGTGTTCACCGAACGCCACGAGCGTATTATCGTCGGTCTGGCCGCTCAGGCCGCCGTCGCTATCGACAATGCCCGCCTCTATGACGCAACCCTCAAGGCGGCCGAAGAACGCAAACGCTTGCTCGAGAGCGAGCGTGCCGCGCGCGCCGAGGCGGAACGTTCCAGCGAAATGAAAGACGTCTTCCTCGCCAATCTGTCCCACGAGCTGCGCACGCCGCTGAGCGCCATTCTTGGCTGGACCCAAGTGTTGCGGCTGCGCTTGAGCGAAAATGCCGACCTGAGCCAGGGCCTGGAAACCATCGAGCGCAACGCCCGTGTTCAAACCCAACTGATAGAAGATCTGCTCGATATGAGTCGTATTACCTCGGGTAAAGTGCGGCTCGATATCCAACCGGTGGCGCCGTTCACGTTCATCGAAGCAGCGATCGAAACGGTACGCCCCGCCGCTGATGGCAAAAATATCAGGCTGGAGAAAATGCTCGATCCCACGGCCGGCCCGATCTCCGGAGACCCGAGCCGGCTGCAGCAGGTAATATGGAACCTGCTCTCCAACGCCATCAAATTCACGCCCAAGGGCGGCAAAGTGCAAATCGTGCTGGAGCGGGTGAACTCCCATATCGAAATCAGCGTCGCGGATACCGGGATCGGTATCAAGCCCGAATTTCTACCCCAGATTTTTGAGCGGTTCCACCAGATGGATGCCTCGACAACACGCAAGTACGGCGGCCTGGGCCTGGGGCTTTCCATTGTCAGGCACCTGGTGGAACTGCATGGCGGCAGCGTGTTTGCCAAAAGCCAGGGCGAAGGCGAGGGCACGACGTTCTCGGTGCATCTTCCGGTCGCGGTGGTGTATCGCAACAGGGAAGCGGGCGAGCGATTGCATCCCCAGGTCAGTAAACACCCTGCGCTCGATCTGCAACCGCCCGACCTGAGCGACCTGAAAATACTGGTGGTCGACGATGAGCCGGATGCGCGCGCCCTGATGCAACGGGTGTTGGGAGACTGCGGTGCCGAGGTGCTCGTGGCGGGTTCGGCCGAAGAGGCCCTGGAAAGGGTGGAAAAAGAGCGCCCGCACGTTCTGGTCAGCGATATTGGCATGCCGGACGTGGACGGCTACGAATTGCTCAAACGGATACGCGCGCTGGGCAGGCAGCGCGGTGGCAAACTGCCGGCCATCGCCCTTACCGCCTTCGCGCGCTCTGAAGATCGCACCCGCGCCTTGCGCGCCGGCTTTTTTATCCATCTTTCCAAGCCGGTTGAGCCCTCGGAGCTGGTCGCTACGCTTGCCAGTGTGACCGGAAGGACAGGAGAGCTGTAGGGCCCGGAACGATTGCCGGCAGCGGTTGACCACAATCCCGGTGTGCGCTCTCAGCGGGCCGGTTCGGCACTCGGTGGTCGATCGCTGGACCCCTTCGCCCGTGCCGGTTCACCTTTCATATATCGGTTGCAGCCGCTGTTACCGGATACCCTCAGTTTGAACGGCTGCAAATCTTCGTCGATACACTGCCCCATAGTGGTGTTCTCCACCGCGGCCGCAGGCTCTATCTGCCACCATTTGCAACTGACACACGGTCCCCAACTGGATGTTTCTGACATGGTTCTTCTCCTCAATGCGAAACACAGAAAACCGAACAACCGGCGATTGATCCGGGTCTTTTTCGGGCTAACCCGCCACTTCGGTGACGTTAGCAAAGACCAAGGGGGGGGCAACAGTCGACGCCGGCTGAACTCGCTGTAGGCGTGCGTGAAACGGGGTGTAGGCGGGCGCCGAACGAGGCCCTTAGTGGCCTTTACGCGCCAACCACTGCCACACCATACCCCCGGGCAGGTCCTCGCCGGTGCGGATGTAGCGTAACGTCTGATGGTCGTGGCTGATGTGTGCGATTATCCGCGCGGCGTCCGGCAGGCCGCTAAAAAGAATGCGGTCACCGCCCTGCAGCGCCTCGTCCATGTCCGGCAGCAAACAGTTCTCCTGCTCACGCTTGATCAGTAACGGTACACAGGGCAGGCGCTCTTCGCGGTCTCGCGGATGAGTGCAGAGGTCGCCCAGGGTGACGGGTTCGCCGCGGATCAGGCAATCAAACACCGCCGGGGCGTGCAGCGGCGAAATCTGCAGATCCCAGGTTTCGGGTGTGACCTCTTCGGTCACGCCGGCGACACGGCTGACCAGCAGATTGGCCCACTGTTCATTCTGGTCGTGGGTGAGGTGCAGAAAATCGTTAAGCAACGGCGCCAGAATCAGTCCGAGAATGTGCCGGGCGACGATTTCCGGTGGCTTCATGGTCATGTCGATATTGGCGGCCCTGAAGATGTCTTCGCTGCGCCGATTATTCTGCCGTCCAACGGTGAACAGCCCGGAGTTCAACTGGCGGGCGGTAATAATGATAGAGAGGTTGTTGGCGTCGTTATCGGTGCCGGCGATGATACCGGCCATGTCGGCTACGCCGGCGTCTATCAGCGTATCGGCTTCAGTGCCACGCCCTTCAATGGTGTCGGCGGGGGCATCGGTGTGTTCCAGGTCGGCCTCGATGATACGCATGTTGATACCCTCGGCGCCGAGGTGCTTGCGCACCGCCTTGCCGAAGCGCCCGAAGCCGCACAGCAGCCAGTCGCCGCCCGGCGGGCGGGTAAACTCGGCCAGCGGCGCGTGCATGCTGGCGGTCATCCACTCGTAGACCAGGTACATGCTGGGCGAGTGAAACAGCATGGCGAAGCGCGAGGCGAAAATCTCGAAGGGGTCGATAATGTGATCGGTGCCAAAGGAATCCATATTGGCCGCGGTGTCGCTGGTGTCCGACTGGCAGATTACCGGCAGATCCGGCGCCAACAGTTTGCAGGAAATGGCAATGGTCAGATTGTGGTGATCGCTACCGGTCAGCGCGATGACGCCCCGGCAGCAGGGCTGCTTCAGGCCGGCGGCGATCAGTGTGTCGGAACGGGTGGCGTCCTGGCACAGGCCCGGGACGTCTTCGGCGAAGTCCTCGACTTGCAGGTGGAGAATTTTTTCCGGGTCTTTCTCCACCACCACGCAGTGCACATGATGCTCGGTGAGCTCGCGCACCAGCAGGCTGCTGGCATCGCCGTAGCCGCAGACAATGTAAAAGGGCTCCTGGCTGCGCGTTACGCGCCGGGCAAACAGCGAGGCGGCCAGCACGCGGCGAAAACCGGTGTCCTGGATCAGTGTCAGCAGGGAACCGATGGCGTACAGCCAGGCGACCACCGCGGCGTAGATGACGAAGGTGGTCCACATGCGCTGCGCATCGGTTAATGCGTAAGGAACTTCGCCCAGGCCGATGGTCGAACCGAGAAAGCTGACGAAATAAATGGCGTGAAAAAAATCCATGCGCCAGGGTTGCCCCTGATCGTCGAGGCCGGGAATCAGGGTCAGGCCCAATACCGAGACGGCGTACACCGTGATCAGCACAATCAGCGGCAGCCGTAAGCGGCGCAGCATCAAATAAAAGACGTGGTGCACGGTGCTGACCTAGCGGCGGAAGGTCACGGTTTCCACCACCAGCAGAATGACCGAAGTCAGATTGGCGAGCAGAGCGCCGCCGGAGAGCGAAACGATACTGGCGATGGTGGTCGCCGAGAGCGGCTCTTGCAGCGCATAGAGGGTAAAGCCCCAGACCAAGGCGGCGGCGATCAGCTGCAGATCGGCCACCAGGCTGGTGGCCAGCAACAGTGCGCCGATGTGCGCGCGGTCGCCAAACTTCATTACCGTGGCGATCAGGCTGACAATCAGGGCGGCGAACAGCTCATAGCTGTTGTGGTGAGTCGGGTCGTCTAGTTCGCCGATGAAAAAACCGAAGTTCAGTGTCAGCGCCAGGATGGAGAAGAAGGCGAAGATGACTTTTTCCAGATTCATGGTGTTTATGCTCCGCGCATAGGGTTGCAGAGGGTGCCAATACTCAGATGAAAGACAGCGCACGGCGCTGTACAAGAGTGAAAACAATCGCTGTCAGAAACAGTGTAATTTTTTGGAAGCTCTGATTAACTCTTTTTTTCGTCATTCTGGCGTATGCCGGAATCCAGTGGTTTCAATAACCTGGATACCGGCCTGCGCCGGTATGACGAGCCTGCGCCGGTATGACGACTTGATCGGAGTTTCCTTTTTTGTATTCCGAGTAGGTTAGCATAGCACAGGCGGCCTAAAACAGACCTTGTGCCGGCCTCAGTCGCTCACCGTCATGGCGACCCCGCCGCGCCGGGGATCGCCAAAGCAGTCAAATCCCGCCGGCCCCCGCGCCACGGCGTGAACACCGCCGAAGTAGAGGTTGTGCTCCGGCCAGCACTTCAGCTCGCCGAACTCCGCGCGCAGTTGCGCGGTCGTCATCGCGTCGAAGCCGCTCTCGCTGTTGAGAGTGCCGTGTTCGTAGTGAATGCGCGGGCGCTGGATCGCCGCCTGCAACGACAGCTTAGCGTCCACCAGCGCGCACACTACCTGCAGCAGCGCGGAACGAATCCGGTTGGAGCCGCCGCTGCCCAGGGCGATACGGGCGCCTTCGGCCGTCTCGAGCATGCTCGGGGCCATCATCGAGGTCATACGCTGATCGGTCCGCCACTGCTGGAAGCCGTGCGGGTTGAGATCCGCCTCGCCGAGCATGTTGTTGAGCATAATGCCGGTGTCGCCGAGCATGTGCCCGCAGCCTTCGCCGTTACTGCTGGTCAGCGCGGCAAGGTTGCCGGCCGCGTCAATGACGCTGATGTGCGTGGTGCCGCGGTAAGCGCGCGCCTGTCCGCGCACACGCTGCAGGTAGGTGTCGAGATAGTCGTCGTCAAGTAACTGGTGATCGAAACGCTCACGCGCAAGGCTCTCCAGGCGCGCTTCGTTGGTGTAACGCATGACCCGGGCCAGCAGCGCGGTGGCCTGGGGGGCGTGCAAATCGAAACCGTCCGGATTCAGGCGTTGCAGCAGTTTCAGCGCCAGGCCGGTCAACAGGCCGCCGGAGGCGGGCGCCGGGTTGGTGAGCAACCGGGCGCCACGGTAAGGCACCGACAGCGGCTGACGGGAGATTACGCGGTAGGCCGTCAGATCAGAGCGCTCGAGCAAGCCGCCGCTCTCGCGGCAGGCTGCCACGATCAGCGCGGCGATGTCACCGCGATAGAACAGCTCGTCGCCATCGCGAGCCAGCGCCTCGAGCGTATCGGCCAGTTCCGGCAGGCGCAGCAGCTCGCCGTCGCCCACCAGCCGCTCGGGTCGTGTGCGGCTGGCGAAATGCTGCGCGGCGCGCGCAGTGGCCAGATAGATGGGCCTGACGATATCGAAAATATACGCTTGCAGGGCGTTGATGCGTACGCCGCGGCGCGCCAGCTCGATGGCCGGTTCCACCAGCACGGCCATCGGCAGGCGGCAGAGTTCGCGCTGAATGTGAAACAGCCCGCGCACCGTGCCGGGCGTGGCGGCGGCCCCGTAACCGATGTGAAACTCCTGCTGCGCGGTACCGAAGTCGGCGTGGATGGGATGAAAGTCGAGTTCCCCGGGCGGGCGCTTGTGGT
>JASBSN010000053.1 GCA_030148915.1 Thiogranum sp. | reverse complement strand
GTATATCGATCTGCGCCGCCCGGAGATGCTGGCGCGGATCCGTCTGCGCGCGGCGGTTACCCGTGAGCTGCGCGGCTTTCTCGACAGCAACGGCTTTCTCGACATCGAAACACCGATCCTGACCCGCGCCACGCCCGAAGGTGCGCGCGACTACCTGGTGCCGAGCCTCACTCACCCGGGAGAATTCTTCGCCCTGCCGCAGTCGCCGCAGCTGTTCAAGCAGCTGTTGATGGTGGCCGGTATGGATCGTTACTACCAGATCGTGCGCTGCTTCCGCGACGAGGATCTGCGTGCCGACCGCCAGCCGGAATTCACTCAGTTGGATATCGAAACCGCCTTCATGGACGAAGACGCCATCATGACTCTGACCGAAACCATGATCCGCGGATTGTTCGACAAGGTACTGGATGTGCAGCTGGACGACCCCTTTCCGCGCATGAGCTACCAGGAGGCGATGCGGCGTTTCGGCTCTGACCGACCCGACCTGCGGGTGCCGCTGGAACTGGTCGATGTGGGTGACCTGATGCGCGAGGTGGAGTTCAAGGTGTTTTCCGGGCCCGCCAATGATCCCGATGGCCGGGTTGCGGCATTGCGCCTGCCGCAAGGTGGCGCCTTGACGCGCAAGGAAATCGACGACTACACCAAATTTGTCGCCATTTACGGCGCGCGCGGGCTGGCCTATATCAAGGTCAATGAACTGGCTAAGGGGCGTGACGGCTTGCAGTCGCCGATTCTCAAGTTTCTACCCGACGAAGTGGTTGCGGCGATCATGCAGCGCAGCGCGGCCGAGGACGGCGACCTGGTCTTTTTCGGCGCCGATCAGGCGCGCGTGGTCAACGAAGCTTTGGGCGCCTTGCGCGTCAAACTGGGCGAAGACCGCGGACTTCTGCAAGGTGACTGGAAGCCCTTATGGGTGGTGGATTTCCCGATGTTCGAACGCGATGCCGAGGGCGATCGCTGGGTCTCGTTGCACCACCCCTTCACCGCGCCCAAAGAAGAACACCTCGGCTTGCTCACCAGCGACCCCGGAGCCTGTCATTCGCGCGCCTATGACATGGTGCTCAACGGTACGGAGCTCGGCGGCGGTTCCATGCGTATCTTTCGCAGCGAAGTCCAGCGTCAGGTGTTCGGCCTGCTGGGCATCGGGGAGGAGGAGGCCGAGGACAAGTTCGGCTTCCTGTTGAATGCGCTGAAATACGGCTGCCCACCGCACGGTGGTCTGGCCTTCGGTCTGGATCGGCTGGTGATGCTGATGAGCGGGGCGCCTTCGATCCGCGAGGTTATGGCCTTCCCCAAAACCCAGACCGCCAGTTGTCCGTTGACCAACGCGCCTTCGCCGGTCTCCGCAGGCCAGCTTGCCGAATTGAATATCCGTTTGCGCAAGGTGGCGGAAAAGACCGGCGATTGAGGCGGCCGCACGGCCAATCGGGGTCGTGACCGGACGCTACAAACGAGCGGAATCGGTGCTGGTGCTGATCTATACGCGCGCCGGCGAAGTACTGTTGCTGGAGCGTCGTCAGCCTGCCGGTTACTGGCAGTCGGTGACCGGCAGTCTGCACTGGCATGAAGCTGCCGGGGCGGCGGCACAGCGCGAAGTCCGTGAAGAAACGGGGCTGGACGTCACCTCGGCGCTGATCGATTGCCAGTCTACCAACCGTTTCAAAATTGTCCCGCCCTGGCAGGCGCGTTACGCTCCCGGCGCGGATACCAATATCGAGCATGTCTTCCGTGTGGAGTATGCAAGCCGGCCGGTCATTCGGCTTGACCGGTCCGAGCACATCGATTTCATCTGGCTCAGCGCCGAGCAGGCGCAGGCGAGGGCCACTTCCCGCACCGATAGAGATGCGATAGCCCGGTTTGTGCCCGGCGGGTGAAGCACGGTCGAACGCGGGTCAATTGAGGCTTTACCTGTCGCTCACCCTATGGATGTTTCCACCCTGCTTGGCCTGCCGCCGCCGCCCCTGCGGCTGACGCCATCGGGCCCGGGTGCTAGAATCGGCCGAATTTGAAACATCCGATGAGGCAGACATGGCCGGACACAGTAAATGGGCCAATATTCAGCACCGCAAGAAGGCTCAGGATTCCAAGCGTGGCAAGGTTTTCACCAAGCTGATTCGCGAAATCACCGTGGCCGCACGCAGCGGCGATCCCGATCCGGCGGCCAACCCGCGCCTGCGCCTGGCCGTCGATAAGGCGCTCGCCGCAAATATGAACAAAGACACCATCGAGCGGGCCATCAAACGCGGCTCGGGCACCCAGGAAGGCGAAAACTTCGACGAAATCCGCTACGAAGGCTACGGCCCCGGCGGTGTCGCCGTAATCGTCGACTGCCTCACCGATAACCGCAACCGCACGGTGTCCGAAGTCCGCCATGCCTTCACCAAGGCCGGTGGCAATCTCGGCACCAGTGGCTCGGTGGCCTTCCAGTTCGCCCACACCGGGATTCTCAGCTACCCGGCCGGCAGCGATGAGGACGTCATCATGGAGGCCGCGCTGGAGGCGGGTGCGCTGGATGTGATCGCCAACGAGGACGGGTCGGTGGATGTACTGACCGCGCCGGATGATTTCACCGGCGTGCGCGGGGCGATGATGGCCGCCGGCCTGCAACCCGAGAACGACGAACTCACCATGCGCGCCGAAAATACCACGCCGCTGCAGCGCGACGATGCCGAAAAGATGATCCGCATGCTCGAGACGCTCGAGGACCTGGACGATGTCCAGAACGTCTATTCCAACGCCGATATCGCTGACGACATTCTTGCCGAGCTCTGATAGGCTGAACGCATGACGCGCATCCTCGGCATCGACCCCGGTTCCCGCTTCACCGGCTACGGGGTGATCGACAGTGATGGACAACACGCCGGATACGTCGCCAGCGGCTGTGTGAAAGTCGACGGCGCGACGCTGCCGGACAAGCTGGGTTTGATCTTCCGTGAATTGCAGATATTGATTGCGCAGTTTCAGCCGCAGCAACTGGCGATAGAAAACGTCTTCATGCATCGTAACGCCGATTCGGCCCTGAAGCTTGGCCAGGCGCGCGGCGCGGCCATCTGCGCGGCAGTCACCCGCGACCTGCCGGTGGCCGAATATGCGCCCCGGGAAATCAAACAGGCGGTGGTCGGCAAGGGCGGCGCCGACAAACAGCAGGTGCAGCATATGGTGCGCGTGCTGCTCAGTCTCCCGGCGACGCCACAGGCCGATGCCGCCGATGCACTGGCGATCGCCCTGTGCCATAGTTTTCGTCGCGCCGCCATCGCGCGCGTTGCCCCGGCGCACCGGTTACGTGGCGGTCGGCTGCGGTGATCGGTTTCCTGCACGGCACGATTCTCGACAAACAACCGCCGGTTCTGGTGCTCGATGTGCAGGGCGTCGGTTATGAAATTGAAGCGCCTATGACCACCTTCTATGAGCTGCCGGCGGTGGGCGAAAGCGCCTCGCTCTACACTCACCTCGCGGTACGCGAAGATGCACACATTCTGTACGGCTTCAGCCGATTGTCCGAGCGCGGCCTGTTCCGCGCGCTGATCAAGGTCAATGGCGTAGGGGCGAAGCTGGCGTTGACCATCCTCTCGGGTATGCCGGCGAACGACTTCGCCCGGTGTGTGCAGGCCGGCGATACCGCCACGCTGGTCAAGCTGCCCGGCGTGGGCAAAAAGACCGCCGAACGACTGGTGGTGGAAATGCGCGACAGACTCTCGGACTGGAGTGGCGCGAGTGGTGGCGCCCATGTGGTAAACGTGCAACCGGATGTGATCGATCCGGTTGAAGAAGCCGTCAACGCACTAATGGCTTTGGGTTACAAGGCGCCGGAAGCGAGTCGACTGGTGCGCGCCGTCGACAGTCAACACCAATCCACCGAAGACATCATCCGCGCCGCTCTGCAGGCCTCGGTAAGCTAGCCGGCCGCCGTCAGCCATCCGGCTGAGGCATCGGCAGGCCGGAAAGTTTGCACAGCTCGTGCACCGGATCGCGCGGGAACAGTCCGTAGATGTGTTTCTCGTAGCTTGGACAATCGAGCCGGGTCAAGAAGCGGGCGACTCAGCCGCGCAGCGCTTCGGCATGCCAGGCAATGTGTTCACCAACGAAGGTCGCAATGAAGTGGTAACTGTGGTCGTAACCCGGTTGCAGACGCAAGCTCAGCGGCAGGTTGCGCGCTTCGCAGGCCGCCTGCAGGTTTTGCGGGTAGAGTTGTTCGGCGAGAAATTCGTCAGCGGTGCCCTGGTCGATCAGCATCGGTGGCGCGAGTGCGCCGGCGCCGATCAGGCAGGTGGCGTCCCACGCCTCCCAGAGGCTCGTGTCCTCGCCCAGGTATGCGCCGAAGCAGCCTTCGCCCCAACTGCACTGCTGCGGATTGCAGATCGGCGCAAAAGCGGACACCGAGCGGTAAGCGCCGGGGTTTTTCAAGGCGCTGATCAGCGCCCCATGGCCGCCCATGGAATGCCCGGCGATGGATTTAAGACCGGGGATTAAGGGCAACTGGGCCTCGACCAGGGCCGGCAATTCCTCGACAACGTAATCGTACATGTGATAGTGCTTCGACCACGGCTGGCGCGTGGCATTGAGGTAAAAGCCCGCGCCCTGCCCGAGGTCGTAACGCTCAGCGGCATCCGGAACATCGCCTCCGCGCGGACTGGTGTCGGGAATGATCAGCGCCAGACCCTGTTCGGCGGCGTAGCGTTGCGCGCCGGCCTTGGTGCGGAAGTT
>JASBSN010000118.1 GCA_030148915.1 Thiogranum sp. | reverse complement strand
GGTTTTGACCAGCTTGGCGTCGTCGCTTTCACTGTTGGCGTCACGATACTGACGGTTGTCCAACACAATCAGCTCCAGGTTTTTTCCCCAGCGGATGTCACGATAGAGGCGCTCAGGCGTGAGACTGTTCTCGGCAATGGGATTGTAATCGAGGAATGCCTGCAGACCGGTGGGCAGCAGGTGCTGGCCGGGGGTGTACGGCGCGCTTTCGCGCGTGTCGGTCAACGGGCCGAAATCGTTCACCACTTCGTGATCGTCCCAGATAGGCACATAAGCGGTCTTGCCCAGCAGTTCACGATAGGCGTTATCCTCGCGATTGTATTTCCAGTGCGCCCAGTAGTTGCTCAGATCGGCGGAGGGCGTGAAGGCGCCGGCGATCTGCGCGTTGCCGTAGCGTCCGGTCGCCTCACACACACCGTCGGCATAGATCATGTCGCCAAGGCCGATGAAGAAATCCAGATCGAGCGCATTGACGGCGTTGAAAATCGGGAAACCCTCCTTGGCATCGCGGCAGACATTCTGGCCGGCGACATCTCCGCCCCAGGCAAAGGTGACCGGCGTGGCCGAGGCGCTGCGCGGTGCGGTGCGGAAGTGCCCCGTCACCGCTTGCTCGGCGCGGCGCCCGCGCTTGTCTTTGGAGAACCAGACACGGTAAGTATAGTCACGATCGGCCTGCAAACCTTCAAGCAGCAGCTTACCGGTGAAGTCGTGCGCGGCGCTAACCGCGAGCGTCTGTATCTTTCGCTCGTCGCGGTGCGGCCCAAGGACCTGGACGTGCATATAACCGGCCTCGCTCGCCCGTGACCAGATAACCGCCGAATGGCTGGTGGCATCGCCGGCGGCGACACCATGGCTTACGGCAGGCGCCTCCTTTTTATCCGCTTGCGACAGCGGCGACAGGCCGAGACACGTCAGCATGATCAGCGTCGAGGCAAAGTTTTTCATAGTCACGGTCACACTCCCCTGGGACAGATAGTAGAGAGTGCTCAGTAAATCGGCAGAATATGACTGGGTGATAACCGCTATGTGAACAGTTGTTTAACGCGTCATGCACAACAACTTCATCTTCGAGGGAGACTCCCAGGTGCTGGAGCCAGGTCAATGTCGAATCTCCGCGGCTGTTCGGCGACAGCCTCGGCAGCGACGACGAGACTGCAGCACCCTTTACCGGGGCGGATACGCTACGCGCAAGCGCACCAAATTTGCGATGGCCATCCCCACCAAGGCAAAACTCACCAGCACCATGGCCAACTGGATGAATTCCGCTTCAGCGCCCCAGACGGCAAGGCCGTTACGGGTCATATGAAACGTCCCGCTGAGCGCCTCGTCGACGAAATCCGCCAACCGCCACATCAACACCAGCGAGGATACTGTCAACAACAGCAACCCATTAAATCGAGGTCCCGACATGGCGTCAGCCCGCCGCCTGCGGCGAAGTTTTTGCCTTGCCAAGCCGTTTGCGCTCGGGCAGCCGCGCAAACAACAACGCGCCGAGCAACAGCGCATAAATGGCAGGCTCCAGGACATCGGCTTTGACCAGCCACCAGAAGTGCAGCACGCCCAGCACCGGGACGATATACGCCAGGCGGTGCAGGCGTTTCCAATTGCGGCCGAGTTTTTTTATAGCATAGCGGTTGGAGGTAACGGCCAGCGGCAGCAACAGGACGAAGGCCAGCATGCCAACGGTGATGAAAGGCCGGTCGAGGATGTCCAGCCAGATTTCCGGCCAGTCGAAGAACTGGTCGAGCCACAGGTAGGTGCTCAGGTGCAGGCAGGCATAGAAGAAGGCAAACAGGCCCAACATGCGGCGCAGGCGAATCGGCCAGTACCAGCCGGTGAGGCGTTTCAGCGGCGTCATCACCAGGGTGATCAGCAGCAGGCGCAGGGTCCATTCGCCGGTATTGTGCGTAATAGCTTCGATAGGATTGGCGCCAAGCTGGTCCTGGTAGAACTGCCAGCCCAGCAGCACCCCCGGCAACAGGCAGAGCGCAAACACCAGGGATTTGATCAACGCGACGGGCATAAGGGATAGAACGGCGGCTAGAAGTTTTTCTTCAGGTCCATGCCGCTGTACAGCGAGGCCACCTGCTCGGCGTAGCCGTTGAACATCAGGGTCTTGCGCTTGGCGAATTCGCCGATACGCCGTTCGCGCCGCTGACTCCAGCGCGGGTGGTCGACCTTGGGGTTGACGTTGGAATAAAAGCCGTATTCGCTCGGCGCGGCCTTCTGCCAGGCGCTGATCGGCTGGGTTTCGCGAAAGCGCACTTTGACAATCGACTTAATGCTCTTGAAACCGTATTTCCACGGCACTACCAAGCGGATGGGCGCGCCGTTCTGGATGGGCAGCGGCTCACCGTACAGACCGACGGCCAGCAGCGCCAGCGGATGCATGGCTTCGTCCATGCGCAGGCCTTCGGTGTAAGGCCAGTCGAGCACGCGGCGGCGCAGACCGGGCATCTGGGCTTTGTCGTTGAGGGTCTCGAACTCGACGTATTTGGCGTTGGCATTCGGCTGGAAGCCTTTGATGAAATCGGCCAAGGGAAAGCCCACCCAGGGGATTACCATCGACCAGCCTTCCACGCAGCGCAGGCGGTCGATGCGCTCCTGCAGCGGATGGGCTTTGAGGATATCGTGCAGATCGACACTGCCGGGCTTGTCGCACTCGCCGCTCACAGTGACCGTCCAGGGATCGGTTACCAGACTGCCGGAACGGATCGCCGGGTCGGCCTTGCTGGTACCGAATTCGTAGAAATTGTTGTAGGTGGTGACGTCCTTGAGGGGCGTTTTGTCCTCGTCGGTGCCAAAGGGACCGGGGGTAATCTTACCCAGAGTAATGTTGGCCCGCGCCAGCCAAGGCATCGCGAGAGCCGCGGCGCCGGCGAGGCCGGACTGCATGAAACGGCGGCGTTCCCGATATACGTCGTAAGGAGTGACATCGGCCTCGGTCAAGTCTTCGGCCCGTTTGATCAGCATTGGGTGCTCTCCGGCTATAGCCCTAGGTATGACACGCGCCACGGCCGCCGAGTTCCGCGGCAGCCGGCCCAGGCTGAACCCGTGAGCCTGGAAGAGGTATCTCCAGCCCACCAGCGAGCGGTCTTGGGGCGCGGCGCGCGCCCGCGCCAGGCTATTGTCCCGGACTCAGGGAGTAAGCGACAGCTCGACCACCACCGGATCATGGTCCGATGCGCGATAGGCATCGGCATTGTAGAGATTAATCAACTGGTTGGCTGACTTATACTCTTCGTTGTAGTCCAGCACACGCGGCTCATCGGCGTTGATCGCCCAATCGGCCACGGCCACCACCTGGGCG
>JASBSN010000110.1 GCA_030148915.1 Thiogranum sp. | reverse complement strand
ACTACCCCAACCTAAAAGCGGTTTACGACCGGGCAGGTGTTTTTTGGTGCATGTGCCGCTCGCGGCACCCTAACCCAAAAAACTCCTGCCCGGTCGTAAACCGCCTGCACCGAAACCCGAGGGCAGTAATGAAACAGCTGGTGGCATCGTTCCGTGGTTGAGCCGGGCGGACCCTCTTGGGTGCATGTGCCGCGCGCGGCACCCTACGCCCGCGCGGGTCCGCCCGGCTCAACCTCTGGGTTTGGCGCGTGCTCAACTGGAGGTGCCAAACTTACGGTAGGAGTTTTCATCCGTATCGTTATCTGCCGGCGGTTGACTTGTACGTTTTATGAAAAATAAATTACTGGAGGTGAGCGATCTGCGTGTGCGCATCGGCTCGGGCGAGACGGCGGTCGAGCCCGTTGCCGGGGTGAGCTTTGTCATTCACTCCGGCGAGACGTTTGCCTTGCTCGGCGAGTCAGGGTGTGGCAAGTCGATGACGGCGCTGGCCCTCCTGGGGCTGCTGCCGGATCCTCGCACTGGTGTGACCACGGGGTCGGTCAAACTCGGCGGTGAAGAGCTGCTGAGCTTGCCCGAACGCGCCTTGCGCGCTGTCCGTGGCGCTCGTATCGCGATGATCTTTCAGGACCCGATGAGTTCGCTCAACCCGGTAATGCGCGTGGGCGCTCAAGTGGCCGAGAGTGTCAGGCAGCATCAGGGTCTGCGCGGGGCGGCGTTGCGCCAACAGGTGCTGGAGCTGCTGCGTGCGGTGGGGCTGGCGCAGGTCGAGCGCCGCTGCGAGGACTATCCGCATCAGCTCTCCGGCGGGATGAAACAGCGGGTGATGATTGCCATGGCGCTGGCCGGCGATCCGCAGCTGCTGATCGCCGATGAACCGACCACTGCGTTGGACGTGACACTACAGGCGCAAGTACTGGAGCTTATCGCCAGGCTGCAAAAAGAGCGCGGCATGGCGGTGCTGTTGATCACTCACGATCTGGGGGTGGTCGCCGGCCTCGCCGATCGCATCGCCGTTATGTATGCCGGTCAACTGGTCGAGCAGGCCCCGCGGCAAGTGTTCATGCGCCGGCCCGGGCATCCCTACAGCCGCAAGCTGTTCGCGGCACTGCCGGCGGCGGACAAACGCGCTCGCCCCTTGAGTGTGATTTCCGGCAGCGTGCCGGCCTTGGACGGCGTGTTTTTGGCCTGTCGTTTTGCCGCGCGCTGTGACCAGGCGTGGGAGATCTGCCGCACTCAGGCGCCGGGATGGTACCCGTGTGCCGGGAATCAAACAGTACGTTGTCACCTTGCCGATCCGCGGCGTTCAGTGTCTCAGCACACGCGGGAGAGTCTTGCGGAAACTCCGATCAATGCGTCATATCTGCGTAGGGCAGTATCCATCTCATACCTGCGCAGGCCGGTATCCACATTTTTCAAACCTCTGGATTCTGGCCTACGCCGGAATGACGGGGAAGGCTTTAATCAGCGGTTCCTTGGCGAAATCCCCGCGCCAGGCGATGCGCTCGAAACGCCGGCCCCGCTGCTGGTGGTGCAGGATCTGAAAGTTTACTTTCCCGTTCAGCGGGGCTTACGTAAACGCGGACAGCCGCAGGTCAAAGCGGTCGACGGTCTCAGTCTGTCGATTCCGCGCGGCCGGACGCTGGCGCTGGTCGGTGAGTCGGGTTGCGGTAAAACCACGGCCGGCAAGAGTATCCTGCAACTTCCGCCCCCGAGCGCCGGTGAAGTCCTGTTTGAGAACCAGCCGCTTGGCGCGCTGCGCGGCGAGGCCTTGCGCCGGCGGCGGCGCGATTTCCAGATGATTTTTCAGGACGCCGCTGCTGCGATGAACCCGCGCCTGCGGGTCGGCGCTATTATTGAGGAAGGCATGCGGGCGCAGGGCATCGGCGGTGACGCTGCACATCGCCGGCGGCGCGTAGAGATCCTGCTCGAACAAGTCGGCTTGCGCGCAGAGCAGCGTTTGCGCTACCCGCATGAGTTTTCCGGCGGCCAACGCCAACGCATCGGTATCGCCCGCGCCCTGGCGGTGGAGCCCAAGTTGCTTGTCTGCGATGAGCCGACCAGTGCATTGGATGTCTCGGTGCAGGCTCAGATTCTCAACCTGTTACGAGACCTGCAAAAAAACTTGGCGTTGTCCTATCTGTTTATCTCCCACGATATCTCGGTGGTGTCCTATCTGGCACACCGGGTGGCGGTGATGTATCTGGGGCGAATCGTCGAACAGGGTGATGTCGATGAGGTCCTGGATCGCCCGCAGCACCCCTACACGCAGGCGCTATTGTCCGCGGTGCCCGCCCTGGACGAGCGCGCCGGGCGCAGCGTCATCCGGCTGCAAGGCGACATGCCATCGGCAGCGGCGCCACCCACGGGTTGTCATTTCCATCCGCGCTGCCGGCAGGCCATGCCGGTGTGCCGGCGGCATTACCCGGTTTTTAGCGATCAATCGCCCACCCATCAGGTGCGCTGTCATTTATACTCCAGCCCATGAGTCTGCGCCGATGAAGATCTTGCCGCGCTATCCTTATACGTTCGCCGCAGTATTCGTTGCGGTTTGTATCTGTCCGTGGGTTGCGTATGAACGGTGCTAACCCCATCGCCCGTTGCTTCCCGCGGCAGGCACGCCTGCTGCAACTGCTGATCGCGTTGGCCGGCGGCTTGCTTGCCGTGGGCGTGGCCGCGCCGATCGTCACCCTGGAAAAATTCGTCCTGATTGAAAATACTTTTTCCGTGATGTCCGGAGCCTGGCAGTTGATCCAGGAGGGCCGGTGGTTTTTATTTGTCATTATCGGTGTATTCAGCATTTTGTTGCCCGGGCTCAAACTCTATATTCTGCATCGTCTGCTCGGTCGACACTACGCCGAAGCCGCGCGTCTGCGCAGGTACCTGCATTGGATGCACCTGTACGGTAAATGGTCCATGCTGGATGTGTTTATCGTCGCGGTCCTGGTGGTGGCGGTGAAAATGGGCGCGCTGGTGCAGGTGGAGATGCACTACGGGTTGTACGCCTTCGCCGCCTCGGTGCTGTTGACCATGTTTGTCACCGCGCGGGTGGTGGTGCTGGCCGAGCGCGTGGACACCGGTACCGGGTTGTCGGTGTGAAGACAGCCTATTTCCGCCACTTCCAGCAGGAAAAAGACTTGCCGAAGCCGTGCTAGACTTGCGCTAATTTTTTTCCAGAAAGGTCAGCTCACTATGGCGTATCAATCTTTCCACCCGCCCGTTCGTACGTTGATGGGGCCGGGGCCCTCGGATGTCAACCCGCGCATTCTGGAAGCGATGTCGCGGCCGACTATCGGTCACCTGGATCCGGCTTTTGTCGGCATGATGGAGGAGATGAAAGACCTGTTGCGATATGCCTTCCAGACCGATAACGCTCTGACCATGCCGGTCTCCGCGCCCGGTTCCGCGGGCATGGAGACCTGCTTCGTCAATCTGGTCGAGCCCGGCGACAAAGTGGTGGTGTGCCAGAACGGCGTGTTCGGCGGGCGGATGAAAGAGAACGTCGAGCGCTGTGGGGGCACCGCGGTGATGGTCGAGGATGCCTGGGGCGCGGCGGTCGACGCGGATAAAGTCGATGACGTATTGAAGGCCAACCCGGACGCCCGTCTACTGGCGTTCGTCCACGCGGAAACGTCCACCGGCGCCATTTCCGACGCCAAGGCGCTGGCGGCACTCGCCCACCGACACGATTGCCTGGTCATTGCCGACACGGTGACCTCCCTCGGTGGCTCGCCGCTGAAAGTCAGCGAGTGGGGCCTGGACGCGGTTTACTCGGGAACGCAGAAGTGCCTGTCCTGCACGCCGGGCCTGTCGCCGGTGACGTTCAGCGATCGCGCCGTGGAAGCGGTGAAAAAGCGCAAGAGCAAGGTGCAGAGCTGGTTCATGGATCTTAATCTGGTGCTCGGTTATTGGGGCGGCGAGGGCAAGCGCGCTTATCACCACACGGCGCCTATCAACGCGCTGTACGGTCTGCACGAAGCCTTGGTGATTCTGCACGAAGAGGGTATCGAGCACGCCTGGCAACGCCATCAGGATAACCACCTGGCGTTGCGCGCGGGTCTGGAAGCGATGGGGCTGTCGTTCGTCGTCAAGGCTGCCAGCCGGCTGCCGCAGCTCAACGCAGTGTCGATTCCCGCCGGCGTCGACGATGCCGCGGTGCGCGCGCGCCTGTTGCAGGAATACAATCTGGAGATCGGCGCGGGTCTCGGCCCGATGGCGGGCAAAATCTGGCGCATCGGGCTGATGGGCTTTGCCAGCAACCGCACCAATGTGCTGTTGTGCCTGGGCGCCCTGGATGCCGTGCTCGGCGACATGGGCGCGTCTATCGAGCGCGGCGTGGCTGTCGGCGCGGCCATGCAGGCCTATACGCAGGCGAGCGCCTAGCGACGCGCACGGAATTCTGCGTAGTACCGGAGTCGTGGCGGCATCCGGGTCTTTGGGGGGCTGATACTCCGGTCGGCGCCGGAACGACGGAGGCGGGGCGGCCGGTTTAGCCGGCAGCCCCGCTCCTGGTTTACTCGGACGCAGTTCCGTTCGGCTGTTCCGCGGGGCTGGTCTGTTCCGGCGCGCTGCTTTGCGGCGCGGTCTGATCGGCGGCTGACTCCTCCGGCGTGCTCTGATCGGCGGCTGAACTTTCCGGCGTGCTCTGCTCGGGGACGGCGCTTTGCGGCGCGGTCTGAGCCGGGCTCGGCGGCGGAGTTTGCGGTTCTTTGATGTCGATCTGCGCGGCCTCGCGCAAGCTATTGATATATTCCTGCACGCGCTGTTTCTGCAAGAACGCCTGCAGTTGCGGCTTCACCTGCTCGAAGGCCGGCGGCGTGGTTTCACGCACATCGTCGAGGATGATGACGTGCCAACCGAACTGGGTCTTTACCGGTTCCTTGGTGTAGCTGCCTTTTTCCAGCTTGGCGACCGCCTCGGAGAAGGGCGCCACCATCTGTTTGGGGGAGAACCAGCCCAAATCGCCGCCACTCTTGCCGGACGGGCCGGTGGAATGTTTTTTCGCCAGCTCAGAGAAATCCGCGCCCTTATCGAGTTCGGCGATCAGTTTTTTGGCCGCCGCTTCGTCGTCCACGAGGATGTGGCGGGCTTTGTATTCGTTGCCCTTGGGTACCTGTTCGTCATACAGTTTTTTCAGGTCCGCTTCTTCGATCGGATGTTCCTTCAGGTACTTTTGAATCGCGTTGGTGGCGATGACCGCCCGGCGCTGCTGATCGATCTGCAACTGAGTGTGCGCATCGTCGGCAAGCCCTTCCTTGGTGCCGGCCTGACTGGCCAGTTCCAGGTTGATAACTTCTTCGAGCACCGCCTTACGGTCCATCGGCGGCGCACCGCGCCGATTCTTCATTTGTTCCTGATAGAGCGCCAGTACGGCTTCGGTGATGGGTGTGCCGTTGACGGTGGCGACAACCGCGCTGCTGTCCTCAGCCTGGGTCTTGGCGGGGGCCTCAGGTGGGCTCTGTTCGGCGGTCTTCTGCTGGTCGCAGCCGGTTGCCAGCAGTGCTGTGATCAGCCCGGCGGCCAGAGTCAGGTTACGAAATGTCATGGTGGTTTCCTTTCAGTGGGTTGACGAACATCAGGCCCCGGCTGTTTCATCCGGGGCTGAGGCCTTGATGCTCAGGGCGTGGATTTCAGTATTCATGGCTTCGCCGAGCGCCTCATAGACCAGGCGATGGCGTTGTATGGGGGTTTTGCCGGCAAAGGCTTCGGCGACGATTTCGACGACAAAGTGTCCGGCGCCGCCGGCGCTGGCGTGGCCGACGTGCTTGTGGCTTTCATCGATCACATTGAGACTGCGCGGCGAGAACACCTCGCCGAGGCGTTCGCGGATCATACTGATGCGTTCTGCGCTCATCAGGGCAATACCTTTTTGAAGGGTTTAACGGTTACCCGGTCATAGACACCGGCGCTGAGATAAGGATCCTCGTCGGCCCACGCCTGCGCGTGATGGAGCGAATCGAATTCGGCCACCACCAGACTGCCGGTGAAACCGTCGCTACCCGGCTCGTCGCAATCGATCGCCGGGTGAGGCCCGGCCAACAGTAGTCGGCCGCTGTCGCGCAGCTCCAGCAGGCGCTGCAGGTGCTCGGCGCGCGCCGCCAGGCGCTGCTCCAGCGTTCCCGGTCGGTCTTCGCTGATCAATGCATAGAGCATCAGGATTCTTTCTCGGCGGTTTCCTGTTCCACCACATAACGGCTGAGATAAAACGCCTGGCCGATGACAAAAACCAGCGTGATACCGAGCATGCCGAAGAGTTTGAAATTGACCCAGGTATCTTCGGAGTAGTTATAAGCGACGTAGAGGTTGAGCAGCCCGATACCGACGAAAAACACAATCCACATCCAGCTCAGGCGCAACCATACCGCTCGTTGCGCTTTAATGGCGTGGCTCATCATGCGCTCGACCAGAGGGCGTGCGCCGATCCAGTGACTGCCGAGGAAAACCGCCGCAAACAACCAGTTTATGACAGTGGGTTTCCATTTAATGAACACCGGGTCGCGCAGCAGCAGAGTCAGTCCGCCGAACACCAGCAGCAGCGAGAAGGTGATCAGGTGCATTTTCTCAAATCGCCGGTGCTTGAGCCAGAAGGCCAGGGTCTGTACGGCCGCCGCGCCAATCGCCACAGCGGTGGCGGTATAGATGCCCCACAGCTTATAGGCCAGGAAAAACAGCAGAATGGGAAAGAAGTCATAGAGGAACTTCATATAAATTTATCCGTTTGTGTCGTCGTAGCGGGTTCAGTGCAGTGACCGGTTGTCGCTCCATTTTCTGTAGTAACGGTCCATCACCGCGCGCACCTGCGGCGGGTAGTTTAACAAGTCCATCTGCGCCATGCGCTGGCTGAAAAATCCGGCGGCCTCTTCCGGCAGGCGCTGAATCAGCTCGCCGAAGGCCTCTTCCATCAGATCCGGCTGGCGGGTGCGCGTGGCGACAATGGCGCGGTTCAGGTGCAGGATCCGCCACGGACGCCCCGGGTTGGTCTTCTCGCTATCCTGTTGAATCACCGTGGCAGCGGCTTGCAGCACATCGCTCATGGCGCGATACAGCAGCACCAGATCCCCCGGTTCCTGGGTGCCGTCGGCACCCCGGGCGAAGGCATCCACCACCGGCTCCAGCGTCAGCAGCCGGCCGCCCAGCCGGGCGATCCAGCAGGCCATGGCTATGGTATACGCCTGCAGGGAGGTAAAAACCCCGGGAAGGTCAAGGTGATTGGCCCAGTGCAAGGACTGCTCGAACAGTTCCAGCGCGTATTCGCCGATCTCGGTGATCGCCCCGGCGCGCACCGGCGCTGCCTTGGCGTGGGTGCTCCTGCCGGTCTCGCTGCGCTGCATGACGTCGAACAGTTGTTCGAAGGCCGCGACGATCAGTGGCGGTGTGGAGGCGTGGGCTCCGGGCGCTGTCTGGCCCCGGTTCCAGGTCTCGACCAGTTCGCCCAGAGGCGCGGTCAAACCGGCGCGAAACGCTGTGGCGGAGGCTTCTGGCAGATCCATGCGCGGAATGGTACCGGAATCTTCGCGGGTGCGCAGAGCAACATGCTCCGCCATGCTTCTGTATAATAGGCAGGATGTTTTGCCACGATTTGCACAGCCATTCCACCGCCTCGGACGGCGCCCTGGAGCCGGCCCAGTTGGTGGACCGGGCGATTGCCGCCGGCGTCGACGTGCTGGCGCTGACCGATCACGATACCCTCGACGGTTACAGCGCCGCGGCACAGGCCGCAGCCGGCGCCGCGCTGCGTCTGGTGCCGGGCGTTGAGATCTCGGTGAGTTGGAATCACCTGACCATCCACGTGCTCGGGCTCAATGTCGACCCGCAGTGCGCCTGTTTGCGCGAAGGGCTGGACGGGCTGCTGTCGTTTCGCGACTGGCGGGCTACGGAAATTGCCCGCAAGCTGGCCCAGTCGGGCATACCCGGCGCGTTGGAAGGAGCGGCGCGCCACCGCCAGGGGCGCATTCTCAGTCGTACCCACTTTGCTCAATTCCTGGTCGAGAGCGGGCGGGCGCGTTCGGTGCGCGAGGTCTTCCGACGCTACCTGGTCAAGGGTAAGCCCGGCTATGTCGGTGGCCAGTGGTGTTCGCTCGAAACGGCACTCGGCTGGATTTTGGCCGCCGGCGGTCTGCCGGTGATAGCCCATCCGGCGCGCTACGGCCTGACGCGCAGCAAGCTGGCGCGCCTGATCGGTGAATTCCGTGAGGCGGGGGGTGCCGGTATCGAAGTGGTCTCCGGCAGTCACTCGCGTGATGAGACCTTGCACATGGCGGCCGTCTCGCGCGAGCATCGGCTACTGGCCTCGGCCGGCTCGGACTATCACGGTCCGCACAACCCCTGGGTGGAACTGGGTCGTCTGCGCGATCTGCCACCGGGCTGTCAGCCGGTGTGGGAAGCGCCGGGCTGGCCGGCGGCGGCATGAGCCAGTTTTTTGAAATCCACCCCGACAACCCGCAGCCTCGTCTTATTCGTCAGGCGGTGGATATCATCGCCGCGGGCGGCGTGGCGGTGTTGCCGACCGATTCCTGTTACGCCATCGCCTGTCGTCTCGATGACAAGGGCGCGGTAGAGCGTATTCAACGCATCCGCCAGCTCGACAAAAAACACAACTTTACGCTGTTGTGCCGGGATCTTTCGGAAATCGCCACCTACGCCCGGGTCGATAACGTCGCTTACCGTTTACTGAAGGCTCACACCCCGGGCGCCTATACCTTCTTGCTGCGCGCCACCGCCGAGGTGCCGCGCCGCCTGCAACACCCCAAGCGCAAGACCGTCGGCATCCGGGTGCCCGATAACGCGGTGCTGCAGGCGTTGCTGATGGAGCACGACCAGCCGTTGATGAGTACCTCGCTGATCCTGCCCGGTCAGGCCTTTCCAGAAACCGACGCCTACGAAATCCGCGACAAGCTGGAGCACCAGGTGGATCTGATTCTGGACGGCGGGCATTGTGGCATCGAGCCCACCACGGTGGTCGATCTGACCGAGCCCGCGCCGGCGGTGTTGCGCCAGGGGCGAGCCAGCAGCGACGCGCTGGTCTGAAGCCGGTGCAGGGACGGCGATAAACGGCGGCAGAGCAGGTATACTGGAAGCATGTTACACGTCAGTCTGATTCAGCAAATCTCGGCTTGGTTACTTCCCGTTCTGCTGGCCATTACCGTTCACGAAACCGCGCACGGTCTTATCGCGCGCCGCTTCGGCGACCATACCGCCGAACTGCAGGGGCGCCTGACGCTCAACCCGTTCAAACACATCGACCCGATCGGCACCATCCTGGTGCCCGGATTGATGCTGTTATTGCCCGGCGGTTTTATCTTCGGCTGGGCCAAGCCGGTGCCGGTCGACTGGCGCAATTTTAAGAATCCGAAGCAGGACATGGCCTGGGTGGCGGTGGCGGGGCCGGTTTCCAATCTGCTGATGGGGCTCGCCTGGGCGGTCTTGGCGCGCCTGGCACTGGCCTTGCCTGCCGACAGCAGCCTCAAGGCGGCGTTGCTGTTTATGGGGGTGGCGGGGATTTTCGTCAACACCATACTGATGGTGCTGAATCTGTTGCCACTGCCGCCGCTGGACGGCGGACGGGTGCTGACCGGAGTCTTGCCGGCGCGCTACGCCTACCCCTTTTCGCGCATCGAGCCCTATGGGTTCATTATTCTGCTGGCGTTATTGATGACCGGCATACTCGGCCGCGTGATGTGGCCTTTAGTGCAGAGCGCGCTGAGTTTGTATGCCGGTGTCGCGGGTATGCAGTCGGGCGTGTTCCAGACCATTTTACTGTCGCTGATGAGGAGTTGACCCGGGTTGTCCAGTGAATCGAAAAACCGTGTCCTGTCGGGTATGCGCCCGACCGGTCAGTTGCACCTGGGCCACTACCATGGGGTGTTGAAAAGTTGGGTCAAGTTGCAGCACGAGTACGACTGCTATTTCTTTGTCGCCGACTGGCACGCGCTGACCACCCACTACGAAGACCCGCAGATTATTCGCGACAGCGTTATGGACATGGTCATCGACTGGCTGGCGGCGGGCGTCAACCCGGCCAACGCCAAACTGTTCGTGCAGTCCGAGGTGCCGCAGCACGCCGAGCTGCACCTGCTGCTATCGATGATCACACCGCTCGGCTGGCTGGAGCGCGTACCCAGTTATAAGGACCAACAGGAAAAACTGCGCGAGCGCGACCTGGCTACCTACGGTTTTCTCGGCTACCCGCTGTTGCAGAGCGCCGATATTCTTATCTACAAGGCCGGCTCGGTGCCGGTCGGCGAGGATCAGGTGGCGCACGTCGAGCTGACCCGTGAAGTGGCGCGGCGCTTCAATCACCTCTACGGGCGCGAACCCGGCTTCGAGGAAAAGGTCGACGCGGCGATCAGAAAGATGGGTAAGAAGAACGCCAAGCTGTATCGCAAGCTGCGCAAGGACTACCAGGAAAAAGGCGATCAGGAAGCCTTGCAGGTGGGTCGGGCGATGCTCGAGGGGCAGGGTAACCTGGCCTTGGGCGACCGCGAACGCCTGTGGGGTTATCTGGAGGGGGGTGGGCGCATCATTCTGCCGGAACCCTCCGCCCTGCTGACGCCGGCCTCGAAAATGCCCGGACTGGACGGGCAGAAAATGTCCAAGTCCTACGGTAACACCATTGCGTTGCGCGATGAGCCGCGCGATATCGAGCAGAAGCTGCGTACCATGCCCACCGACCCGGCGCGCGCGCGGCGCAGCGATCCGGGTGATCCGGCCAACTGCCCGGTGTTTCTACTGCACGAAATCTATTCCGACGAAAGCCGCAAGCAATGGGTGCGCGAGGGCTGTACCACCGCCGGGATCGGCTGCCTGGACTGCAAGCAACCGGTGATCGAGGCGATTCTCGCCGAACTCGCGCCGATTCGTGAACGGGCGCGCGAATTCGAGCAGGATCCGCAGCTGGTACGCAATATACTGCGCGAAGGCGGGGAGGCCGCGCGCGATGTTGCCGATGAGACAATAGATGAAGTTAAAGCTGCAATAGGCTTGAATTATTGACAAAAATTTTAATTATCCAGGGCGCAACCCGTGCCGTCCGGGGGCGCTAAGCGCGCGTTTTCCGGTGAGCTGGATTAACGGTTCTCTTCGTTGGCTGTGACGTTTACAATGCCAAAACGCCGCTGCGAGCCGATTGCATGACAGATACCCCCACGCCGACCGAGCCGGTGCCTCACCAATCTGAAATGCCCTTCGCCTACGTCCAGGGCGAGGCCGTCACGACCCTCCCCAAAGACCTGTATATTCCGCCGGACGCATTGGAGGTTTTTCTCGAAGCGTTCGAGGGGCCGCTGGATCTGTTGCTGTATCTGATCCGGCGCCAGAACCTCGACGTGCTGGATATCCCCATCGCCGAAATCACCCGGCAGTACATGGACTACATCGAGCTGATGCGCGATATGCGCCTGGAGCTGGCCGCGGAATACCTGGTGATGGCCGCGATGCTGGCGGAAATCAAGTCGCGCATGCTCTTGCCGCGCCCGGTGGAAGACGACGATGAGGCGGATCCGCGGGCTGAGCTGGTGCGCCGCCTGCAGGAGTATGAACGCTACAAACAGGCCGCCGAGGATATCGACCGATTGCCGCGGGTCGATCGGGAAGTGTTCCCGGTGACCGCCGCGGCGCCGGAAAAGCAACAAGTGCGCAAGCCGCCGGAGATCTCGCTGCAGGAGCTGTTGCTGGCCGCCAGAGAGGCGATGATGCGCGCGGAAATGTTCACCCATCATCACATCCAGATGGAACCGCTGTCAGTGCGCGAGCGCATGTCGATGGTGCTGGAGATGCTCGCCGACGACCGCTTCACGGCATTCGACCATCTGTTCCGCCGCGAGGAGGGCCGCATGGGGGTGGTGGTTTCGTTGCTGGCGGTACTGGAGCTGATCAAGGAATCGTTGATCGTGCTGGTACAGTCGGAACCGTTTGCGCCCATTTACATCAAGGCCGCGGGATCCGCCGCGGTGCTCGATGAACACAGGCAGGTCGCTGCCGGCGACAACTGAATTAACAGGATCCAACCCCATGGAACAGCCGAAACTCAAAACCATTGTCGAATCGGTACTGTTGGCTTCCGGCAAGCCGCTGAACGCTGAGCAGCTGCTGGGCGTGTTCGGCGACGGTGAAAAACCGCCGCTGGAAGACATCAACGAGGCGCTCCGCGCGCTGCAGAACGACTATGCCGAGCGCGGCCTCGAACTGGTCGAGGTGGCCAGCGGATTTCGCATCCAGGTCTCTCAGACTATGGAACCCTGGGTGTCGCGGCTGACCGAGGAAAAACCGGCGCGCTATTCGCGCGCACTGCTGGAAACCCTGGCACTGGTGGCCTACCGTCAGCCGATTACGCGGGGCGAAATCGAAGACATCCGCGGGGTCAGTGTCAGCACCTCGATTATGAAAACACTGCAGGAACGCGAATGGGTGCGCGTCGTCGGGCACCGCGACGTGCCGGGACGCCCGGCCATGTACGGGACCACCCGACAGTTCCTCGATTACTTCAACCTCAAGGGACTGGACGATCTGCCCACGCTGATGGAACTGCGCGACATCGATACCATTAATGCTGAACTGGAACTCGCCTGGCCGACCGAGTCCGCCGCTACCGAACCGGGCGAGGACATTGAACCGGTGCCAACGCCGAGCGACAGCGCTGATGACGAGGCGCCGCCGGCGGTTGACGCCGCCGAGGGCATCGAAACCCTTCACTGACGAGTCGGCTCCACGCCGTGGAGCCGCGTTGCCGTTTATCCTCATGCAAGAACGCCTGCAAAAAGTATTGGCCCGCACCGGGCTCGGATCCCGCCGTCATATCGAGACCTTGATTCGTGCCGGGCGTGTCCAGGTCGACGGGAAAACCGCCGAGCTGGGGCTCAAAGTTACCGGCCGCGAGCGCATTGTGGTCGACGGACGGGCGGTGGCGGTGAGAGCCGAGGCGCCTGAAACGGCCGAGGTCATCGTGTATCACAAACCGGTCGGAGAAATCTGCAGCCGCAACGACCCACAAGGGCGTAAAAACGTCTTTGCCGCGCTGCCCCGAGCGCGCGGCGGTCGCTGGATCAGCGTCGGGCGTCTGGATATCAGCACCGCCGGCCTGTTGTTGTTCACCACCGACGGTGAACTGGCCAATCGACTCATGCACCCGGCCCAGGAGATCGAACGCGAGTACGCCGTGCGCCTGCTCGGTCAGGTAACGCCCGGCATGCTCGAGCGCCTCATCCAGGGCGTGGAGCTGGAAGACGGTCCGGCGCGCTTTACCGCGATTGAAAGCTCCGGCGGCACTGGCGCCAATCGCTGGTATCACGTCATTATCAAAGAGGGTCGCAATCGCGAGGTGCGCCGGTTGTGGGAATCTCAAGGCCTCACGGTCAGTCGCCTGAGCCGGGTGCGCTACGGGCCGGTGATTCTGGAGCGCGCTTTGCGCCCCGGTAAAACGCGGTCGCTGAACCCTGACGAACGACGCCAGCTCTATCATGCCGCCGGCTTGTCGGTGCCTGAAAAGGCTGCACCCGGAACGGATTGACAGACTCACTACCGGGAGTTGGCGCGGCGACCATGTCGAATCCACAACAATACGATCTGCTGATCATCGGCGCCGGCGTTTCCGGCAGTGCGCTGCTGTATACCACTGCGCGTTACACCGACATTGGGCATATCGGTATTATCGAGAAATACGCCGCGCCGGCGCGCGTCAATTCACTGTCAAGCAACAACAGCCAGACGCTGCACTGCGGCGATATCGAAACCAACTACACGCTGGATAAAGCTCTTAAGGTGCAGCGCGCGGCGCGGATGCTGGCCACTTATTGCCTGAGTCAGCCGGATCGCGATCACCTTATCTATCCGTATTCGAAAATGGTGCTCGGCGTCGGCGAGCGCGAATGCGCCTTGTTACGGGCGCGTTTTCGCGAGCTGCAGCCGCATTATCCGCATTTGCGCCTGCTGGAGAAAAAGGACATCGCGCGTATCGAACCGGCGGTGGTGACGGCGCGGCGCGGCGGCCTGCGCGCCGAGCCGATTGTCGCGCTCGGTTCCATCGACGAACACACGGCGGTCAACTTCGAAGCGCTGTCGCGTTCGTTCGTGCGCCGCGCCGCTCAGAGCGAAGGCAAAACGGTGGATGTGTTCTATAACGAGAACATCCGGCACATCAGCAGCGAGGCGGACCGCTTTCTGGTCGCCAGCGACACCACCTGTTACCAGACCCGCGCGCTGGTCGTGTGCGCCGGCGGCCACAGCCTGAAACTGGCCCACGATCTGGGCTACGGCCGCCACTATTCGTGCCTGCCGGTGGCCGGCAGTTATTACTTCACCCCGCAAGTGCTCAACGGCAAAGTCTATACCGTACAGAACGACAAACTGCCATTCGCGGCGATCCACGGCGACCCGGACGTACTGGTGCCGGGCAAGACCCGTTTCGGGCCGACGGCGCTGATTCTGCCGATTCTGGAGCGCTACAATTACCGCACCCTGCCGGATTTTCTGCGCGTGCTGCAGTTCGACCGGCGCGTGGCCGCCGCCTTGTGGGAGCTGCTCCGGGTGCGCGATATCCGCCACTACATGGTGAAGAACATCCTGTTCGAAATACCGCTGATCCGCAAACTGCTGTTTCTCAGAGAGGCGCGCAAAATCGTCCCGGCGCTGCGTTACCGCGAACTCAGTTTCGCCAAAAGAGTTGGCGGCATACGCCCACAGCTGATCGACAAGACACAGGGCAGACTGCTCATGGGAGAGGCCAAAATTGACACCGGGCGGGGCGCTATCTTCAATATGACGCCCTCACCGGGCGGCACCTCCTGCCTGGAAAACGCGGTGCTCGACATGCGTAGCGTGGCGCGTTTTCTCGGCGCTGCGGTTGACGAACAGCGCCTGGCCCAGGAACTGCTGGGCGAGGCGCCCGAACCGGGTCAGGGAGAGTTTGCCGGGCGCATGCTCGATGACACCGCCCGGCCCGCCAGCCGCTGGAGACGGTTCCTGGACCGGCTGCAGCGCTGAGTTACCGGTGAGCCTGCTCTGGGAGCGCCGCGAAGGCGCCACGCTCTACCAGGTGCGCAGCGCCGGGCGCAGCATGCGCCTGTACACCAACGGGGTGTTTCACAGCCAGTATCATCCGGCGCGCCCGGTAACCGGCAGCGTCTGGGACCTGCTGTGGCTGCCGGCATTTTTCTATCGCGCCGGCGAACTGCAGCGGATTCTCGTGTTGGGCGTCGGCGGCGGCACGGTGATCCGCCAGCTGCAGCAATTTATACAGCCGGCGTGTATCACCGGGGTGGAGCTCAGCGCCGTGCATCTATCGGTCGCACGGCGTTTTTTCGGCGTACGCGGTTCCGGCGTGCGCCTCGAAAAGGCTGACGCCCGCGACTGGCTAAGCCGCTATCGCGGCCCGCCTTTCGACATGATCGTTGACGATCTGTTCGGCGATTATGACGGCGAGCCGCAGCGCGCCGTGTATGCCGGCAGCCACTGGGTCAAAGGCCTGCTGGGCTGCCTGGCTCCGGGCGGTATGATAGTGACGAATTTCACCTCCCGCCTGGAACTCGAAACATCCGCTTATCGTGCCGCTGCGCAATATCGGGCGCGCTTCGCTGCGGTGTTTCACTTGAGCACGCCGCAAAATCACAATGCCGTGGGCGTTTTTTTGACCAGAGCGGCGACCAGCCGACAGCTGCGCCGTCGGATTCAGGCGCTCGCCCGTCTCGATCCACGCAAAAAACACGGTCTGCACTACCGCATTCGCACACTGGCGCTTTAGGCTAGACTGGTAGCTATGAACGACAGCGATCGGCGGCAGGCACTGCACGCACAGACGGCGCGAGTGTCCTGGTTGGAACTGGAGAAACATTTTGCCCGCGGCGTAGTGCTGCGAGTCGCCGAAGAACTGGACCTGGTCGAGGTCGCGGTGTGCCTGGCCGGGGATGACAAACCGGCGGCGGAACGCTGGCTGGCGAGCGGTCAATTGCAGCGTCTGGACGTGCCCAAGGCACGGGACTGGTCGCAGCGCGAGCCGGAGTTATGGGCGGTGGTAGTCGCGCCCTGGGTGGTGGTCCAGGAGCGGATCGATGGCGCTTAGGGCAAGGGGCCACCTACGGCTTCGGCGGAAAGCTCGGCCAAGCCTCTGTGGGGCCCGGACTTATCCACAAATTCTGTGGATAAGTCTGTGGATCATTACCCTTGTGTGACGTTTCTCGGCGGTGGCTGCCCCGCGGGCTTTAGATCGGTGAATTTTTAATCAATTTAAAATATCTTTAAAAAACAGCATGTAATGTTCATTATCTAAACATGAATGTAAACCACAACGAGGTTTGTCCTGTAATCCCCGAGGAGACTGAAAAGCTGTGAGTAACCGGTTGCTAATATACTTATTCGCTTGCATAGAGCGTTTCCGCTGGCGCGGTACCCAGGCGGTGTTTTCCCGTGCCCGCGGCGGCGGCATTTAATGGGCGTTTCCATCCGCGGCCTGATGCTGGACCGGGGCGGTGTGGTCCAGGAACAGTACGCCGTAGTCTACGCGCCGAAAAAGAAAAAGCGGCTATCGGCCAACTGCCTGGAAATCATGCCCAGCGAGGAAGCCGCGCGCGCCGCCGCTGAGCCGCAGCGCCACCGCCACGCCGCCATTGTCGCCGGCCCCTCGAAGTCGTCCGAAGGTCAGTATCTGTTTTACCTCGTGCGCTGGCTGTAGCCGGCGCGCTTGTCTCTGGCATCCGCTGCCCGCGTACTGTATAAGTATACAGTATACAAGCGGTCTGCCATAAGACAGGAGGTGGACAGATGCACAAGCCCGATACGCTTCACCACGGTCGCGGTGCCCTGGGCAACCCGGACAACCGTTTCCACAGTCACGCGCGCGCCGATTATGACGACGGCTGGGGCAGCGCCGAACCGTTGCAGCCGCTCGCCACCGAGCTGCTGGTCGACAAAAGCCGCACGGTGATCGCCTACAACCAGTCGCCGGATATTTCCTTCGACCGTTCCATCAACCCCTACCGCGGTTGCGAGCACGGCTGCGCGTATTGTTTCGCGCGTCCCACCCACGCCTATCTGGACTGCTCTCCGGGCCTGGATTTCGAAAGCCGCATTTTCTATAAGCCGGAGGCGCCGGCGCTGCTGCGCAAAGAGCTGTCCAAACCGGGCTATCGCTGTCTGCCGCTGGCCCTGGGTGTGAATACCGACGCCTATCAGCCGAGCGAGCGCAAGTTGGGTCTGACCCGTTCCATCCTCGAGGTGCTGGGCGCGTTCCGCCACCCCGCCACCTTAATCACCAAGTCGTCCCTGGTGGAGCGCGATATCGACCTGCTCAGTGCGATGGCCAGACAACGGCTGGTGCACGTCATGGTCTCGGTCACCTCGCTCGACCGGCGGCTCTCGCGCAGCCTGGAGCCGCGCGCGGCGGCCCCCCGGCGGCGTCTGGAAACCATCCGGCGGTTGACCGAGGCCGGTATCCCGGTCGGCGTGATGGTGGCGCCGGTGATCCCGTTTCTGAACGACCGCGAAATCGAAGCGATTGTTGAGCAGGTGCACGCGGCCGGCGCGCTGCGCGCCGCCTATGTGATGATCCGGCTGCCGCACGAGGTCAAGCAGCTGTTCCGCGACTGGCTCGAACATCACCGCCCCGGCGAGGCGCAGCGCGTTATGCAGCGCATTCGAGACATGCGCGGCGGGCGCGACAACGACCCCACCTTTGGCCGGCGCATGACCGGCGCCGGGGTGTACGCCGATCTGATCCGTCAGCGTTTCAACAAGGCGCTCAAGCGCCACGAGTTTCCCGGCATGCCGGAATTCGACTGTGGGTCGTTCGGGCCGCCGCCCGAGCTGCAGCCGCAGATGACGCTGTTCTAAGCCCGCATTTCTCGCCGTCGTCTGGTAACGAACGACGGGTGAGAAAGGCGCGCTAGCGGTCGAGACGCCGCTCGGCGTCGAGGATCACGCGCGTGGTGGCCAGCAGGGTGTCGGGGTTGAGGCTGATCGAATCGATGCCGAGGCCGACCAGATACTCCGCCATCTCCGGGTAATCGGAGGGGGCCTGGCCGCACAGGCCGGAATGCTTGCCGTTGCGGCGTGCGCCCGCCACCGCCAGGCGGATCATTTCGCACACGCCCGCGTCGCGCTCGTCGAAGGCGAAAGCCACCTTTTCGGAATCGCGGTCCACGCCCAGGGTCAGCTGGGTGAGATCGTTCGAGCCGATGGAGAAACCGTCGAAATACTCGGCGAAACGGTCGATCAGAATGACGTTGTTGGGGATCTCGCACATCATGTAGATCTGCAAGCCGTCGGCGCCGCGTCGCAGACCGTGAGCGGCCAGCGTGTCGATCACCCGCGCCGCTTCTTCCAGGCGACGGCAGAAGGGTACCATCACAATCACGTTTACCAGCCCCATCACTTCGCGCACCCGTTTCAGCGCCGCGCACTCCAGCGCAAAACCCTCGGCATAGTCCGGGTGGCTGTAGCGGGCCGCGCCGCGAAAGCCCAGCATGGGGTTGGCTTCCTGCGGCTCGAAGTCGCGCCCGCCGAGCAGTGCCGCGTACTCGTTGGTCTTGAAGTCCGAAAGGCGCACCACCACCGGCCGCGGATAAAAGGCCGCGGCGATGGTGCCGATGCCTTCGGCCAACTGACGGACAAAGTAGTCGCCGCCCGACGCCGCCCCGGCGATCAGGTTGTGGACGGCCTTGCGGGCCTCGCCGTCGGTGATTTTCTCCGGATGCAGCAAGGCCATAGGGTGTGCGCGGATCGAGTCGCTGATAATAAATTCCATGCGTGCCAGCCCGACGCCGTCGCTCGGCAGTTGCCCGACCTGAAAGGCGAGTTCGGGATTGCCGAGGTTGAGCATGACTTCGGTGTGCGGGCGGGCCAGATCGGAGAGATCGGTTTCGCGCAACTCGAAGCGCAGGCGCCCCGGGTAGACGTGCCCGCTGTCGCCCTCGGCGCAGGATACGGTTACCGGGTCGCCATCGGCGATCAGTTGCGTGGCATTGCCGCAACCGACCACCGCGGGGATGCCCAGTTCGCGCGCGATAATGGCCGCGTGGCAGGTGCGTCCGCCGCGGTCGGTGACAATTGCCGCGGCGGTTTTCATCACCGGTTCCCAATCCGGCGTGGTGGTAACCGAGACCAGCACCTCGCCGGGGCGAAAATCGCGCAGTTGTTCGGCACGGGTGATTACGCGGGCCGTGCCGGCGGCGATACTGGCGCCGACCGCACGGCCTTCGACCAGCGCCGAGGCCTGTTCCTGCAGACGGTACTCGCGCAAAAGCGCGCCACGGCGCTGCGAAGCCACGGTTTCCGGGCGCGCCTGCACCAGATACAACTGGCCGTCGCGGCCATCCAGCGCCCATTCCATGTCCATCGGCCGGTGTTCACCGGCGCGCTCGCTGTAATGTTTCTCGATCTGCATCGCATAATCGGCCAACTCCAGCACCTGCGCGTCATCGAGACAGAAGCGGGCACGCTCTTTTTCCGAGGTAGGCACGTTGTGCGTGGTGCCGCGGGTGCGCCCGCCGCCGTAGATCATCTTTACCTGCTTGCTGCCGCGCACCCGTCGCAGCACCTGGCGAAAGCCCTGCGCATAGGTTGGCTTGTGCACATAGAATTCGTCCGGGTCGACCGTGCCCTGCACCACGTTCTCGCCCAGTCCGTAGGCGGCGGTGACGAACACCACGTCGCGAAAACCCGAATCGGTGTCCAGCGAGAACATCACCCCGGAGGCGGCCAGGTCGGCGCGTACCATTTTCATTACGCCGATCGACAGCGCCACCTTGAAATGGTCAAAGCCGCGGTCGCTGCGGTAATGAATGGCGCGGTCGGTGAACAGGCTGGCGAAGCAGCGCTTACAGGCGTCAAGAAACTCCGCCTCGCCATGAATATTCAGATAGGTGTCTTGCTGGCCGGCGAAACTCGCCGTCGGCAAATCTTCGGCGGTGGCCGAGCTGCGTATGGCCAGGCTCATATCCTCGCCGTACTCGGCGCGCAGTTGTTGATAGCCGTGCAGCAGCTCCCGGCGCAGCGTCTCGGGTAACGCCGCACCGTAGACCAGCGAGCGTGCCTGCGCGCCGCAGGCCGCCAGCGCTTCCACATCACCGCTATCGAGATCATCCAGCAGCGCATGCAGCGGCGCCCACAATTGCGCCTTATCGAGCAGATCGCGATAAGCCTCGGCGGTGGTGGCGAAGCCGTTGGGCACGCGGATCCCCTGCGGTGTCAGGGCGCGGTACATTTCGCCGAGCGAGGCGTTTTTGCCGCCTACCAGCGCTATGTCATCAAGCCCAATGTCCTGGAAAAAACGGATGTACCGGTTGCTCATTGGCGTGTCTCCCGTCACTGCGGGCGCAGCGACTGTTGATCTCAGGCGTTTAGCGTCTCGCGCAGTTCGGCCAGGCAGTCCTCGGCCACTTCGCGCACCGCGCGTTCGCCATCGTCACGCAGCACTTCCAGGGTCGCCAGCGCGCCCGGGCTTTCGCTCAGGGCGAGGAAGTGGCAGGCATCGGCGCGCACCCGCGGGTCGTCGCTGCTGGCGAGGCGCTGCAGCGCCGGCAGGTGTTCGCGCAGCCCGGCGCTACCGGCCAGGGCTTCGATAACCGCACTGATGCCGATACGCACCGTCAATTCGGTGTCCGCGTCCGCCGCCAGCTCCAGCAGTGCCGACAATCGCGACGGCTGCGCAGTGACCATGGCGATGACCTGTGGCAGCCGGCCGTGCTTCAGCCGGTCGGCGAAATAGTCGCCCAGACCGCCGGGGTGGATCGCGCGTTGCGCCCAGCGGCGCAATTCCCCGAGCGCCTGCAGGCCGTCGAATTCAAACTCGCCGAGCTGTAGCCAGGGTACCGCACGCACCCGCTGTTGTTCGGCCCGCTGCGGATGAACCGCGATATTCACCACCTCCAGCCGCCCCACCAGCCCCTCTTTGACCAACTCGCTCATCGCCGTCAGCACACTCGGGCAGTGCGGACATCCGGGGCTGATATACAGCAGGGCGTCGGGGGTTTCTTGTGTTGCGGACATGATTCATTACTATGGAGGCCTGATGTCACTATAACCGAAAGCCGACGGCATCGTGTAGCGGCCCGGTGGTCCGCCGCGGCCAATCACAGCGGTGTTGGAGACGACCCATGTTTATGCATAAAAAGGCGCAAATGCCCGCGCCGGACCAGGCTCCCCCTGGGCGCGAGACGCCCATGGCCGTCCCCACCAGCCATTATGTCAACGGTCATCCACTGGCACCGCCGTTCCCCGAGGGGCTGCAGCGGGCGTTGTTCGGCATGGGCTGTTTCTGGGGCGCGGAGCGCTGTTTCTGGCAGCGCGGAGGCGTATTCACCACTGCCGTGGGTTACGCGGGCGGTTTTACGCCCAACCCGACTTACCGCGAGGTCTGCAGCGGCATGACCGGCCATAACGAAGTGGTGCTGGTGGTGTTCGACCCGGAACAGGTCCGCTACGCGCAGCTGCTGGCGCTGTTCTGGGAGGGGCATAACCCCACCCAGGGCATGCGTCAGGGCAACGACACCGGGACCCAGTATCGTTCCGGACTCTACACCTTTTCCGCCAGCCAGCAGGAACAGGCGCAGGCCAGCCTGCGGCGCTACCAGGACAGCCTGGCGGCGCGTGGCTATGGCCGTGTGACCACCGAAATCCTGCCGGCACCCACCTTTTACTACGCCGAGGACTATCACCAGCAGTACCTGGCGAAAAATCCCGGCGGTTATTGCGGTCTGGGCGGTACGGGCGTGGCGTGCGAACTCAGCATCTAGATTAGAGGCGCAAGACGTTGGTGTCACTACGCTCACAGGCCGGACAACGGACCAGCGGGCCGGGCAGCCGGTTATCTTCCGCTACGCGCTTGGTGTATCTTTACCGGTTTGTGGGCGCTCTGGGAGCAGCGGCGCCTGGCGAGTTCTAAGAGCGCGAGGGCAGTCACTTGAGCGAAACGAATGACATAAAAGTGCGGGCCGACGGCCCGCTGTTATGCACCGGCGAGATCGAAGTCTACGACGCCGACGGCCAGTTGCTGGAACAGGGCGCCGACCTGGTGCTGTGCCGTTGCGGTCATTCCGGCAACAAGCCCTTTTGCGACGGTAGCCACCGCGAGGCGGGCTTTGAGCACGACGGCATGATGCAGGGGCTTGCGTCCGACGAACTGGAGGGCGAGGGCGCAAAACTTACCCTGCGGGTGCGCCCCAACGCCATGCTGATCGCCAGCGGTCCCATGCGCATCCTGCGCGCCGACGGCAGCTGCGCCGCGACACGCAACAAGGCCGGTCTGTGTCGCTGCGGCCATTCGGCCAATAAACCCTTCTGCGACGGCAGCCACAAGCACATCGGCTTCGAGGGCTGAGGCATTCCCGGTCACACCGAGCGCCAGCCCCCGGGACCCAGCGCTGCGCGGGACCTGGAGACCGGTGAGGACAAGCTGGAGCAACTGCACGCCCTCTGGCAGCGCTACGGCGACTGCTTCCGGGTGCCCGCCGCGACACGCGCAGCCGACACCTGGGTGATCAACTCGCCGGAGCTTATCCGTCGGGTGCTGGTTTCCAACCACCGCAACTACATCAAGGGCGTTGGCATCGAACGCGTGCGCCTGCTGCTGGGCAACGGACTGATGGCCGGCGAAGGGGCACACTGGCGTGGCCAGCGGCGGCGGCTGCAACCGGCCTTTCAGCAGGCAGCACTGGAACCTTTTCTGCAAGTGTTTCACCATCAGGCCCGTACGCTTACCGCGCAATGGCGGCGCGCCGCCCTTGCGGGTCAGCCTATCAACGTCACGGCGGCGGTGAGCGAGACCACACTCGCCGCGGTATTGCAGGCGCTGTTCTCCGAAGATCTGGAAAG
>JASBSN010000046.1 GCA_030148915.1 Thiogranum sp. | reverse complement strand
GCTGGCCGCGGTAATGGCCAGCTGGTAGATGATCTGGCTGACGTTGGTCCACAGAGTAATCGGCCGGACCCGGTTGACGTCCAACGGCACGACAATGGTGTCTCCGGGTTGTATATTGGACCCGCCGTTACTGAACCAGCGCTTGCCGGACGCCACGCTACCGTCGGCGTGGATGACATAGATACGATCGGTATCCGCTTTACTCGTAGCACCGCCGCTCATATTCACATAACGGTCGCGGTCGAAACCCGCTGTATACAGGTGTGAAGTCGGGTAGAACACTTCTCCGGTCACGGTCACCTCCTGGGTGACGGCGGGTATGAACAGCTTGTCGCCATCGGTCAGCGTGACGTCGAAATCGCTGCGACGTCCCTCACGCGTGTCGTCGAGCAGCTCGGGCAGGTTGATGACCAACCGGCCGGTCGGCTCGACGCCGCGCAACTGCTCGCCCAGCTGGCGCACGATATCCAGCGACTGACCCTTGGCGCTGTCTTCCTGGGCGAGCTTCAAAGACAGCGAGGCGAGGTCCGCCTCAAGCCGTCGTCGCATTTCCTCGATGCGTTGCTTTTCTCTTTCCTGCAGTTCTTTGCGCAGGAACAATGCGCCCTTCGGGAAGGCCATATCGGTCAGTCCGCCGGCGCGCTGTATCAGGTTACTGAGCTGCTCGCCCCGGGAGATCGGGTAAACGCCGGGGAAACGCACTTCGCCGCGCAGCTCCACTGTAACCGCACTGACCCATTCCGGCAAACGCTTGATATGCAGATTGTCATAGGGCGTCAGCGATAGATCCGCTGTCGCCTCGCCGGCAAGGATTTTTTTCAGATCGACGTTCACGTGCGCCACTTCGCGGTAACTGCCGTCGATTACCTCATAGCGGGTAAGTTCGGCGCCCAGGGCATAGGCCGCTTCGGCCAGGCCGCCGCCGGCACGGATCAAATCACTCACGCGCATCGAGCTCACCAGGGGAAATTCACCCGGGTCGCGCACCAGACCGCCGACGCTGACCACCCGGGCCGGATGCCGAAAGCTCGCCTGCTGCTTGAGCGTATCCACCAGCTGATTCACCACGACCGAGCGATCCACGCTCGTGTCGAACACGATCAGTTCGTCGCGCGAGTGCAGTTCGAGGTTCTCGGCGGACGAGGGGTGCATGACCGCCTCGCCGAGACGCAATGACAGCGCCTCGATGTGCTGGTCCGGCGGCACTTCACGCCGTATCAGCGCATAGTTAAGATCGGGCCTCGGCAGCAGGTCGTTCTGCAGCGACGGGATCAGATCGGCTACGCGCATGCCCGCATGCCACTGGTAACCGCCCGGGCGCTGTACGTGCCCGGAGAGCAGGACGATGTCTTCCATTTTTTCCAGAATCGAATAGACACGCAGGGTGTCTCCGGCCTGGACAGGCGTCTGCAGCATCTTCCGCTGGCCGATATCGACATCCACCAGCGTACGATCGCCCCTGTGGTTGATACGCTCCAGCTGGGTCGCCCCCGGATAGGCGGTCGGCAACAGACCGCCGGCCAGAGCCAGCATCTGCGCGACGCTGCGCTCGTTTTTCACTTCATAGATCGCCGGTCGTTTGACCTCACCGGCAACACCCACGGTATCGCCCACCGGCGGGACGAAGATCACATCGCCCGGTTGCAGGCGGCGATCGCCGCTGGTGTCCCCGCGCAACAGCAGATCATAGAGATCGAGACGCGCCACCAGCTTGCCGCGGCGTTTGAGCTGGATATTGCGCAAGGAGCCGTTGGTCTTGACGCCGCCGCTGACAAACAGTGCATTGGTCAGCGTCGACAGGGCGCTGACCGTATAGGAGCCCGGCCGGTTGGCGTCGCCGAGCACAAAGACACGAATGGAGCGCAGCGCGCCGAGGCTGATCACCGCCTGTTCGCCGATCAACTGTCGGGCGATGTGCTCCTGGAGCATGGCCTGCATATCGGCAAAGCTCAGACCCGCCACTGTCAATGGCCCGAGTTTGGGGAAATGCAGCTGACCGTCGCGCGACACCACCAGACTGTATTGCGCCGGCTCCTTGCCGAACAGCTGGATATTGACCGTATCGCCGGGGCCCATGACGTAGTCCGCGGTAACGGGGATGTCGGTGGCGGGGGCAAAGGTGGTCGGCGCGCCGGCAAACAGATCGTAGCCGAACGGCTGCAGCGGCGCCTGGTCGTCAGGGTTGTTGTCCCGCGCGGGACCGACCGGAGTCTCTGAGGGTTGACGGCTCTCAGCGGCATCCGCCGCCGAACCCCGGGGCAGCGGCACGACCAGCGTAGGCTGCTCAAGCTTCGGCTCTTTGGGTTTGGGGCTGGTGTCCTGGCGATCCAGGGCTTCGAGCAGGCGAGCCTGCTGCGCGGGCGGTAACTCGGCAAAACGCTGCAGCTGGTCGGCGGTGGGCTGCGCTGCGCCCGCCGGGCTGAGGACGGCGGCCAGCAGAGCGCTGCATAACAGCTGTAAAATCAAATTCAATCTATGCAACCTAATTCCTTTTCCGTCATTCTGGCGTAGGCCAGAATCCAGGGGTTGCAATACCCTGGATACCGGCCTGCGCCGGTATGACGAATTGATCAGAGCTCCCTTATGTTTAATAGCCATGCTTTTTCGTTTCCGCGCTGACCGCTGGCGGGCCAACCCATCGGCAGCGGGGCGGTTATTGTCCCAGGTGGCTGCCGACGTTCTGGTAAGGATCGTCCAGTCCGAGTCTGCGCTCCAGCGTAGTGTACAGATCGCCGGGCGAAACCACCATTTGTCCGACATCCCGCGTCCAGGGCGCCAGTGCCAGCTCACTGCGGGCGCGGGTGTCCCGGGTGAGCATGGCATCCAGCGGGATCGACATGAAAATGCCTTTGTCGAAATAGGGATCGCCCGGGCTACCCGGCGAGGTGATGTCATTGCCGTCGGTGCGGGTGTACCAGGCACCGAAGGTGATGCCTGAGCGAAACCGACGTTTCAGCTCGAAGCGCACGCCGGTGTCGCGCGCCAGGAAGCGTCCGGCGCGTGCCGTAGCTGTCACGCCCCAGGTCGGTATCCGGTAGTGTAACGCTCCCAATACAGTGACCGTGTCATAGTCCCGGAATTTTACGATCGCACCGGGCGCGCGCTGGCGCAGCCAGTCGAGCGACAGGTCCGCCGCCCACCGACCGCGTCGGGGCAGATACAAAACCTGAGCGCCGGCACCGGCGAACATCAGCTCGTAAAGACCCGCCGACAGGCGCGCGTATACCCGTTGCCGCGGTTGCAGGTACTGGTTGATCAGCAGGCGGGGCAGTTTGAATCGGCCGTCCTGCAGGTACTGGCCGATGTCCGAGCGTACGTGAGGCAGCGTGCTGTTGGAGGCCTGGTCGACACTACTGACATTTTCGTACAAAGTCAGCTCTGCGCTGCTTTCAAAAAAACGCCCCCGGCCTATTTGTTTGCGATAATTGGCGCGGGCAAAGAGGTTGAAACGCGCGGCGCCGTTGGGATCATTGAAAAACACACCGAGATTGAACGGCACCAGTTGAAAGGTGCTCAAGTCGTGCTCATCAAACCGGTAACTGACTATGTGACCTTCGTCGGTGCGCTGGATGTCCCGGACAGAGCCCTCGGTATTATCCACCATCGGTATAGCGAGATCTCGGCCGGCCAGCGCCGGACGCTGCAACGGATCAGGATAGCTGATCTCCAGGTAACGCCCGAGCTGCTGTCGCGAGATCAAGCCGCCGAAGTAGCGCCGCAGTTTGTGCGTATTGGTGAAGGTATAAACCAGTATCGGCATGCCTTTGTCGGTATAGGTGATACGCAGTGCGCGCGCGTCCTGCGGGCCCAGCGACAACAGGATACGCGCGGCGCGGCCGACCGCCCGGCCGATGCTCGATATGCGTGCGTTGGTAAGGCTCGCTTCAAGCGTATGCCCGTTGAAGCCAAGGCGGATGTTTTTGTAGTCGCGCTGATACAGGGCACGCGCCAGCCTGGCCGCTGAATCGGTATCCGCCAGCCACTGACCCATATTCGCTTGCGGCGTGGTGACGGGATAGGGATCGGGCTCATCGAGCTTGGGGACGAACTCACGCTTCATCAGCGGCACCGAGACGTAAGCGTTGGCACCGAGCGCTTTGTCCTGGGCGGAGAGTTGCACGCCGAACCAGCCTTTACGATATTCCAGCGCGTAACTCAGACCACCATCACGACCGGCCGCGCCCGACTGCGCAGCACCGGGGTCGGCGCGGTAGTTGTTGGCGTCGTACTCCACCACCAGGGAGACATTCCGGTTCCAGGGAAGGCGGTGGCGCACGCCGCCGAACCAACCGTCGATCCGTTCATTGCCGTAGCCGAGGGTGTAGTCGCTGTTGCCCAGGCGTTTCGATATCACGGCGTAGTTGGCTTTGAACACCCCGGTGCCGGTAAAATCCTGCGCCCCCACCGCAAGGCCTGGCCACCACCCCTGCTCCGGCCATAACAGTGCCTTGGCATCAAAGGCCTTGTCCTTGAAATCGCCGAAACCCTGTCCGAGGCCGCTCGACAAGCCCCTGATGAGCGTATAACGGCCGGACAACTCAAGGCGTGGCAACAGACTGATGCTGGTCCATACCGGCAGGTAAGGGTCAGACCAACCGCTGCCGAAGCGTAGCGTTCCGTCCGCTTCGAGGCGGGCGTCCGGCATGGCGATCAGACCGCTCTGGCCGGTGAGGCTCGGCTGGGCAAGCGCCCCCCAGGACGGAGTGGCCAGAGCGGTCGATAACAGGCAGGCCTGGGCGGTTGACCGGTTGGGGAACATTGACTCGGCAATAAACGATCTGGGGGAACAGCGCCCTGCTCCCAGGTTGTGCTGGCCGGAAGGGGGTGCGCGCGCCACACCGGGCGGCGAGCCACGGCAGGCATCCGGAACAACTCAAAGAGGAACTTTACAACAAAACCACCGCCGGCGCATACGCCGGCAGGCAGCGGGTGCTCAGGCGCGCTTGACCATCTGCGCGATTTTGTCGCCGGTCTCGCCAAATCGCTTCTGCAGGTAGTCGAGGAAATCCTTACTCAGCTCGGGATGCTGTAAAGCGTATTCGACCGTGGCCCGCAAATAGCCCAGCTTGCTGCCGCAGTCATAGCGCTGCCCGGCAAACTCGTAGGCCAGGACTTGCTCCTCATTCAACAGCGCGGCGATGGCGTCGGTCAGTTGCACCTCGCCGCCGGCGCCCTTGGGGATGGTCTCCAGCAGGTCGAAAATTCTCGGCGTAAGGATATAACGGCCCACGACGGCCAGCGTGGTCGGTGCCTCCACCGGTTTGGGTTTTTCCACGATACTGCTGACGCGGCTGAGGCCTTTGGTAATTTCGTCTGACTGCACGATACCGTATTTCTCGGTTTCCTCACGCGGTACCTGTTCGACGCCCAGCAGACTGCAACGGTTATAAGAGAAAGCCGAGACCATTTGCGCCATGCAGGGTGTCTCGCCGCCGTCAATCAGATCGTCCGCCAGAATGACGGCAAATGGCTCGTCACCCACCACAGGCTTGGCGCACAGAACCGCGTGCCCCAGGCCCAGTGCTTCGGGCTGACGCACATAGACACAGGAAACGCCCTTGGGCACGACGTTACGCAACACCTCGAGCAACTCGGTTTTACCTTTGCGTTCCAGCTCGGTTTCCATCTCGAAGTTCTTGTCGAAATGATCTTCGATGGCGCGCTTGCTGCTGCTGGTGACAAAAATCAGCTCTTCGATCCCGGCGGCTATGGCCTCTTCCGCCGCATACTGGATCAGCGGCTTGTCGACGACCGGCAGCATTTCCTTGGGATTGGCCTTGGTCGCCGGCAGGAACCGGGTGCCGAGACCGGCGACCGGAAACACCGCTTTTCTGATCTGAATTTTTTTACTCGCCATGGACTCGGGTTCCTTCTTCAAATTTGGGTCGCGCGCTGCAAATTAGTGCAAAAGTGGCGGCTCGACATTAACAGATGAGGTATCGGCAGCCCGCCGGCTAAGCCGGGGGTTGTTCTCGGCGTGGGACCCGCTCCACTCAGGCACCATTTCACTCAGCAGACTGCGTAATCGAGGTTCATCACACTGATTGCAAGCAATAACCATTCCATCGACCATATCGCTCAGACGCTGCCAGTCCACTTCCCGATGAGAGGCCAGCAGAATTTTTTCGTGCACCGTGCTCCGCAGGGCCTCCATTTCGTGAAAAAGCTCCTCGTAGAGCTTCTCGCCGGGACGCAATCCCGTGTAGACGATGTCGATATCTTCGTCGGGGATTTTACCCGACAGCCGGATCATTTGCTCGGCGAGGTAGGCAATTTTGATCGGCTCGCCCATATCCAGCACAAATATCTCGCCCCCCGTGCCCATGACGCTGGCCTGCAGAATCAGCTGGCACGCCTCCGGTATGGTCATAAAAAAACGCGTGATTTCACGGTGGGTTACGGTGACGGGGCCGCCCGACTCAATCTGCTGCTGGAACAGCGGCACGACGCTGCCCGCCGACCCCAGCACGTTACCGAAACGCACGGTGACAAACCGGGTTTGAGAACGTCGGTTCAGATTCTGGCAGAAAATTTCGGCGGCACGCTTGCTGGTGCCCATAACATTGGCCGGATTGACGGCCTTGTCGGTCGAGATCATAACGAACGCCTCGCACCCGAACCGGTCGGCCATTTCCGCCACTGTACGTGTGCCGAGCACATTATTGCGGACCGCCTGGCGGACCTGATCTTCCAGCATCGGCACATGCTTGTAGGCCGCCGCATGGAAAATGATCTGCGGTCTGTTTTCGTCGAACATACGCTCGATCGCCGCCCGGTCCACTACGTCGTTCAAAGAACGGGTGATGCGCAGCTTCGGGAAACGCTTGGTGAGTTCCATCTCAATCGTATAGAGGTTGAATTCGCTGCTGTCCAACAGGATTAAATGCCCTGGCGCCAGCGTCGCTATCTGACGACAGAGTTCCGAACCGATTGAGCCGCCGGCGCCGGTCACCAGCACTTTTTTATCCTTGAGTTCAAGTTCTATAGCTTGCCAGTTCAAGGCGACCGGTTCACGGCCGAGCAGATCGTCGATTGAGACTTCACGCAACTGATTTAGCGTCACTTCGCCAGACATCAGGCGATCCATCGGCGGTAAAGTGCGGAACGGTACGCCGGTCTTTTCACACAGTTCAACCAGACGGCGTATTTGGCGGGAGTTGGCGGAAGGTAAGGCGAGCACAATCAGATCGACACTCAGGCGCTCGGCGAAGTCGATCATTTCGTTGCACGATCCCAACACGCGCACGCCATGAATCTCGCGGCCCTGCTTGTGCAAGCTATCGTCCACGAAGCCAACGGGTTCGTAGACTTCACCACGGCTGCGCAACAGATCGCGCACCAGCATCTCGCCGGCTTTTCCCGCGCCGACGATCAGGACACGACGCCCCTCATCCTTGTAGATATGGCGATCTTTGGACCAGCGTACCGCGAGGCGCGAACTCCCTAAAAAAACCACCAGCAATAAGCCATAAAGGGGGAATACTGACCGCGGGACACCTTCCATGCGCGTAAAAAGGAAAACAATTACTGCTGAAAACGCCATGCCGACCAATGCGGCTTTGCCGATACGAATGAGGTCGGGAATCGAAGCAAAACGCCAGACGCCCCGGTATAGACCATAGTAGCGAAATGCGACGGCTTGCACCGCGACAAGGATCAACAGGCTTTTAACCGCAGTGTGGAGCTGGTCAGCGGGAATGACACCCAAGTTATATCGTAGCCAGTACGCGCCTAGCCAAGCAATGGGTATGATGGCCAAATCATGGGCGATGGCCAGGGTACGGTTACTAAGCAGCGGGTACTTCATTCAGCCCGTCTTCTTCCCTACTAGATGGCATACTGCCGCCGATCCATCCCTACGGCTCACCAAATTGGGCGAGCAATACTATTACGTCATACGGCACCATATGCTTAACTCTTTAATTATATAGAATGGAAGTCTTGATATCAATGGGCAATTCCTGTGCGCCGTCCTACACGCGCAACCGTCAAAACCAAAATCTTCATGTCGAAGAGGAACGATTGGCGCTGCAGATACTCGCAATCCAGGTGTACTTTTTCGGTTATCGACAGTTCGTCCCGTCCATTTATTTGCGCCCACCCAGTCAAACCGGGCAAAAGGTTGTCTACCCCCCCCTCTACACGCAGGGATACGAGATCGTACTGATTAAATAAGGCCGGTCGTGGCCCTACTAGACTCATATCCCCTTTTAGTACGCTCAGTAGTTGAGGAAGCTCATCAAGACTGGTTCGGCGAAGAAACTTCCCCAGAGGGGTCAGATAAACGTCGGGATCACGCATCAGATGAGTAGCCACTACTGGTGCGTCCGAGTGCATGGTACGGAATTTCGGCATGCTGAAGCTTCTATTATGCCTTCCAACTCTTTTAGACCAGAACAACGACGGCCCTTGTGAAGTCAACCTTATTAACAAAGCGATTAAAAGCCCTGGAATAAACAACAGCAACATCATCATACCCGCTAGTATGACATCAATAAGTCGCTTTGCAGGAGATCCAGAACACGGCATCGTGAAAATAGATTTAGCCTCTTTCACATTTTTAACTTTACTGAAATCGATGCTCTACTTATATATTACCAACTCTATCCGGTAGCCCGAAGATCGTTACACAGAAAACCGTATAATTATAACTTCGCTATCCCGAATTTTCGCCACATAAACTACTGCCATATAATCAGTAACCATCTTTTGGGCCACGCTGCAGTTACAGCAGATTCTCCCGGATATTCCGACGCGGCTGAAATCCGAGTTCCCACTATAATTTCGCGGATATATAACACGCTAAACCGCTAAATTTCCCTAGGGCGTCCGAACCGACGATACATCGTCGCCTTTGCAACCACCCGGTGCTATCGCCGGTCTTCGTCAGCAATCGGTTCGTTATCTCCCAAATCCATCCGTACACCTGTCAAGCGCTATAAGCGCTGCCCAGCGATAGCGATATACACTACCGGTCCGGCTTGCGCCTTTTCAGGCGCCAGGGCAGCTACTTGCACACCCTTGTCCACGTGAAGCATAGACGCTTGGATGCCTAGGGACAACGCCCGCTGATAAGCTTTAGATTGTGGCGCAGCAGCCAATAGAATCCGCCCAGATTCATTCCCAGAGAATCCTCTCATCTGTCTATTTACCGCATTTCCTCACATACCACTCTACTGTTTTCTTCAATCCGTCATCGATGGAAACTGGCTGTCTCCATCCCAAAACCCGTTTAGCCTTAGTGGATTCCACCAATAGCGACTCGCATAAGCTTTCAACAACCGCCTGCTTACCAAGAAATCTTGCTCCTGCCCGCATAACCGAGACAGGAAATGGCCACAGCCGAACAGGGCACCGCATATACCTTGCAATCCGGCGAATCAGTTCCGGAGTCGAGATATCTTCCCCATCACAGACCAAAAAGGTCCGCCCTGCGGCCGCGGGATGAACAGCGCAGCAAACGAGAAAATCCACAATATTGTCCAGCGCTACGAAACTACGTCGGTTTCTTACACTACCCAATGGCAACGGAATCCCCTTTTCAACCAACTGTAACAGCTGAAGAAAATGTGCTTTCACTCCTGGTCCGTAAATCAGCGGAGACCGCACAATTGTAACTTCTAACCCCGTGTCCGCTGCTATACGCAGCAGTTCTTTCTCAGCTTCCCATTTAGATAACGCATAGTCATTATGCGGTGCCGGTATATCCTCTTCGCTAAACGGTTTCCCGACTGTAGAACTACCATTCACGCCGATAGAGCTTACAAAAACCATTCGCCTTACGCCTTGCCCGGCAGCCGCTTGAGCCAAAGATGCGGTGGCACGAACATTAACACGACGAAATTCTTCCAGTGGGTCGGCCGCCTGCTCATTCAAAATGTGCGCACGCCCTGCCAGATGTAATACAACATCGATACCATCTAGCAGTGGCGTCCAGTCAACATCAGCACCGAGATCACCAACCGACACCACATCTGCTGTTGACCCGTACGCGGCGCAGTTCTCTTCGCTCCTAATTATCCTCCGCACATAATACCCAGCTTTCTTGAGGTTTTCACAAAGGGCCTGCCCCAGAAAACCGTCTCCACCGGTGACCATTAACTGCTTCAATTACAAGCCCCTCATCTACTTACATTTTGTGTAGTGATAATGGGCAAAAGGAATGTTTACGTCAAAGCGAAGAACATACAGTCGTACAGAGGTGGTCTCAGTGATCTGAGCGGCCCCGAAAGTGGATCCTCTGCTCAAAATTGGCATGACATTGTAATTCTCCCGGAAATTAATCGGGTTCCGAAGTAGAATTTTCCACATGACGAGGGGGTTCTACAATGACAAACTGGACTGCGTGTTCATATTCTTCATTCATTTCGCACTGATCACCGATGCATTGGTTAGTGTTAACGCACCCTAGAGGCTTGCCACCCAAAGAGTCGCAACACGTGAAAAGCTAAATTCCCGCCTTAATTAATGCTCTTACAGCGTAGTTGATAAAGTGGTAACTACTCCTGCATAGAGACAACCTCTCACTATCTCTGTATAGCCTCCATACCCATAACGCCGCACGCAGTTTGTTGCTGGACACCGACCCCCTTCTCTTCCTAAGAGACGCGAGCGGTTGATTTAAGCCATGAGCAACATACCCCATCTTCAATATTTTCAACCATAGCCCATAGTCCTCGACCTTACTTTCAGGCATGAGCACTTTACCAATAATCTTCGTATCGTAAAGCACGGTCAAACAAGCTATTACACTAGCATTCAGGAGACCCAGATAGTCTATACTTTCCGGCACCGACACAATTCTTCCCACCCCAAACCCACATTCGTCGATTTTCTGATAACCTGTAAAGGACAAAGCAGCCCCTTTCACGTTCATGAATGCAATCTGCTTTTCAAGCTTTTCCGGGAACCACAAATCATCGCTATCAAGAAACGCTATGTATCGTCCTTTAGCATTTGCTATTCCCACATTCCTTGCTACCGCTGGCCCCTTGTTTTTTTCCATCCGCAGAAGTTTGATTCTCGAGTCCTGGGACTCAAGCTCCTTGAGCACTCTATAACTATCATCAGTTGAGCAGTCGTCAATCATAATTGCTTCCCAGTTCGTATAACTTTGCATCCGAACCGATTGCACAGTCTGATCAATAAGCCTGCATGAGTTATATACAGGGATAATTATCGACACCAATGGCTGCATAGCGGTTATGTCATCTCTGCCCACTTATTGATGAACTAACTTTTCCTATATCCCTACCAAGCAAGCCTGCCAGACGCCTACATACCTCACCTTGATGAAAGCGAGCCACACAATAAGATCGACATTTACCACGGTCCTCCATACTACCCCTTTTCTCAAGCCACACTTTTATTCCCTCACTAATAGCGCTTGGGGTTGTGCTCTTAAATAGAAATTCGTTTCCGAGCGGCGCGACAACCTCCGGGTTAGCACCGACCGGCGTCACTATTGAGGGCGTCCCACAGGATAATGCTTCAATCGTGGACCGACCGAATCCTTCATACTCAAGTGTTGGCAAAACAAACAGATCTGCTGCCTGATAATACTTAGGAAGCATTTCCTCCGGGATGAATCCGACCATAGATATGTTATTTTCCAATCCCAGCCCAATAATCATTTCCCTAAATTTCTCCTCCATATAGCCTATGCCTCCAATAATCAACAGTGCATTGGGAAAGCTACTGGTGACGGTTCTCATAGCTAGAATGAGATTTTCAATGCCCATTCTTCCAACTAACCGTCTGACCGTTAATAGCAGCGGTCTTTTTTCATCCAACGCGAGCTCCCTACGAACTCGCCCTTGATCCTCCGCGTATGCAAATCGCTTGGTATCAACGCCCAAAGGCAGGTTCCATACTCTACCCTTATTGTCCGTGCTATATAATTCACTCAGCTCGTGTCTCATAAACTCGCTTCTTACGAGCACTGAGTGAGCCCCCGATATAACGCGACGCTCCGCCCTTTTTACGTAAATATTAGCGAGAGCCGCTAATTTCGATGCACTCCCGTATTTTCCCTCTTGGAGATCTATAGAAATCTCTCTATGAGCACTTGCATGAAAAACATACATCATGGGAATTCTATTTCCCATTCCAAGAAACGCATCCGCTTGGAAAACATTATTCACGTAAGCGACGTCGACTTGATGATCACGGATGATCCGCCTGAGCATTCGGGGCAACAGAAATCGGGTCACCAATGGATATAACCGATCAAATGCAGAACCGCTTTCGGGACCCGGATATCGATATAATTCATAGCCGTGCAATGCTTCGTAACGTGGTCCATCACGACGCATGCGCCGACTTACAGCGATAACCTTATTGCCCTGCGAGACGAGCTCGTCGACTTCAGATATTACAGTCTTACTGATGCCACCGGTGTGATCAGGCCAAAATGCATCAGTCAAACAGAGGATATTCAAGCTACCGGTCCTCGGCTACGAAGTTAGTCATCCATTCTCTTATACACCCCACTTCTATCTTACCATTCCCCATCAACATTTCCTCAGTCACCATAACCGCAGCATCCTCGAACTGTTTTTCGCTGCCCCATAATTACGGCTATAAACACCAAAACCAACAGGCTAATAGTCTGCTGAGCTATAAATCCCGCGATACTGACTTCCCAAAAAGTAAAAAGATAAAGAAAGACCAGACTGTATATAAACACGGCGGGCGCCCCAAAGTGGAGACGAATACAATATTCATAAAATGCCCTAATAACCATCCCACTCACTAGCGCAATCCACAACATACCGCCAATATGAAAATTCAGATAGGCCTCTCCGAGAATTGTTGGGGAAGCCGACGTACCTGTACCCGAAAAATAATCGGCCATATATGTTTCGGCAAAAACCTTGCCGAAACTGACTGTAGGCTTATCTCCCCAAAGTTGGCGCGGTATCCATGCGATCGCCAGCGGCGCGATCGTTCTTCCTAGCTGATAGTCCATCACCTCTGGTGTGTCACGTATAAGAAGCGTCAACGAATCAATACCATAAAACCGGCTCATTATGTGCCTGACGACGCCTTCACCAGACTGATCCGCTATTATCATAGCATTGATATCCTGAACCCTCGCCATGACGCCTATACTCCGGTACAAATTGAAAACCGGCAACGAAAACATTACAAATACTATGAATAGAAGAACGGTACGAAAACGGATATTTCTTCTGACGTAATGTGTGACAATAAGTGTCGAAAGAATGGGAATAAGGAAAGCTCCTTTTGAGCCGGAAAAAAAACCAACTGCAAGGACTATTGGCAGAAGTACCCCGAACGTAAATCCGTACGCTTTATGTTCCGTTAATACCCGAGTAAGAAATACTACGTAGATATAAGTAATTAATGACGATCCGATTAAGAGATAACCCTGACCAGCTGCGGTGAGAGTTTTCTGCTTTTCTACAAGGTATGCCGCCCATCCGCCATGAAACTGCACAAGCAGCAGATATGCCGCCACTCCGAGACCTAGTATAAGCGGGCCGAATATCCGAATTCGCTTGATACTCCACTGTATCGGAATTGCCGGCACAGAAGTCGCCATAACCCGCCCCACGCGAGAGTAATATCCAAACAAAAATACCACGAAGCTTGCGAGCGAATATAATAACCCTAGGTTTAGTGACTCCATGGTTTTCGAATCCAAAGGTGGTGGACCGAGAAACTCGGAACCTAAAATAAGGGTGTAGATGGATCTTGCAACAAACAAAAGAAAAAAATAGGCGGAGGCCCAATAAATCGGCTCAAAAATGTCCGCGGCGCGCTTTGTAAAATAGCCTACTATTGGCAACGCTGCTACAATTGTCAGCGTCATTAATAGAAGAGACGTGGTCAGGATATCAGACATCCCTTCTCCCGTGATGGCGCCATTTACCCGTAATACCGCGATACCCATCCCATAGCCCGCAGAATACAGCCCGAGCGACACCATGTCGTTCTTTCCCAATGCGGATGAGTCGCAATAGCAGGCGAGAAGGCACGTAATACGCGTGAAACAATATAAGCCATCCCACTTTCAACCAACGATTCGCCAGCCTAACTCGGTTACGGGTCAGGTAGTAGTAAGTACGTGGATTGGCACTTCCACCGGAGCTTTTTGCCAAACCGTGAAAAACTTTTGCCTCCGCCGCTACTACACATAGGTACCCTTGCGCCATCCCGTATAAGCACAAATCGGTCTCTTCCATATACATAAAGTATTTCGGGTCAAAAAAATAGCCGCATTCGTTTAGCCGATATGCGAGAAAATCTCGCCGTAATAGCATTGCGGCACCATCAACCCCACCTGGAGACGGCCAACACATTCCTTTAAATGAACCTTTTTTTAAAGCACCAGTAGCACCGAATAAAATAGCCGGCCAAGGCTTTCTATTGAACTGTACTTTATCCCCCCAATCGTCGAATACCTGAGCTCCGATGATAGCCGCATCTGACTTTTCCGCGACATTTACCAGGTGTGTCATAGCATCTGGTGAAATACAAGCGTCATTGTTCAAAAGGAGGACGTAATCAGCACCGAGTTTTAGTGCATACCTAATACCTAAGTTACAGCCGCCAGAGAAGCCGAGATTCTCACTAGTACCCATAACGACAAGTAATCCATCTTCCAAATTAGCCATGGGAGGCGTCGCTACATCACAACCATTAAAACCGAAGCCCTCACTACCCACATCTCGTTCGCCGATAATCTCCTGCCCCTGACATGTTCTATCTTCTGCAGCGTCCCCGGAACGAAAGCAGTGAGCGCCGGGTACTGCTGTTAGATGAGACCACGAGTCATCTTCCGAGTTATTATCCACAATGATCGTTTTAACATTGCTATATTCGAGCTGTCGAACGGACTCTAGACATGCCAATGTATCTTTCCAGCCGTTCCAATTTAAAATCACGACATATATTTTTCGTGATGGTATATTCGAAAACATAAGTTCTTTCACTTTTGGCACAGCACTATAACCTTAACAAGAAACCTAATATAAACACCAAACTCAAGCGCACCACGTACCGCAATAAGCATACTCAGGCACACAATAACGTTAGGCTAAAGAAGCTTATGTTACTGCACAGTCACTCAGCATTTTTTACACCACGCCCTCAGCCTCATCAGCCTACTTCTGGCACGACACAGACGTCCGCGTCTTGTGACTCAATCTAGGAATCGGATGGCGCATCTAGATCACTCTGAAAGTATGGGCCGACAACGAATAGTCAACATTTAGCAGACTATCTTACTCCCTCCAGGCCTTCAGAGTTATGAACTCCCGTCGCTCCGTATCATGCCTAGCAGCCCGCTCCGCTTTTTTTACTTTGACTGCGGCAGATACTCCATTTCGATATAACGCTGAAAACCCTTTAACACTTTTCGAGATGGCGTCGCTGGCGCCGAATATAACATCACACAAAGGCCGGTAAGGCTGAACTTCCACTTTACCAAAACCCGCCGCACTTAAAGCGTTATGCATAGATTGCAATGAAAAGAGCACAAGATGACGTGGCGGCTCAAGCCCGCGCCAACTTGCGCCAAATAGCCGGTGTCCTTCAGACGCAATATTTGGTGTTTCTATCCACAAAAATCCGCCTGGTTTCATTAGACGATAACAAGCCCGTAACACCTCAATGGGATGATGCATATGCTCAATGACATGAGACAATGTGATGACATCGAATTGCTCGTCATCTGGGTTCAGCACTTCTACGCCGCCCAAGCGGACATCGAGCCCCTGACAACACGCCGCCTCTACTGCTTTTGAATCAAAATCGGCGCCAACAACAACCCAGCCAGCGCTGCGTGCCCGCAACAGGAACTCCCCATTGCCACACCCCAAGTCTAGCAGACGCTTCTGCGTATTTTCTCTGGGCAAATGCCTCATCCCCGCATCGATAATAGCTCTTGCGTTCGGGATAAGGCTTGCGGCATGAGTACACAACCGACTGGCCGGGTAATCTCGGGTGCCATAATGGTGGTTTCGATAGCTGTTCGCGAATATTCTCCTAACCTTTCTCAAAAAACCAAGTGACGAGAAATCCGGAACTTTGTCATGTGTGAAATAGCACTGATATGCGCGCGCAATGGTTTTTAACGAAGGGCGCGGGTCAAGATAAGCACTAGCACAAGATTCGCACCGGTACATGGACCATTTACCGGGAGCGCAAAAAAATACTCGATCTGTAAGATCCTCATGCAGAAGTGCCCTCTTATCTGCACCGCATACCGGGCAGTTAGGTACAGATTCAAGGCCATCGGCGGGCCATTCCTCGTGTTCGTGATTAGTCATCACTCCGTCCTCTCTGAATTGAAAACAGGCAACGTTTTCAAACGACCACGAATAATATTCCTCTCTTCAGTCGAGAGAATCGTAAACCAGGCAGCCACCAGGAAGGCGGGCAAAACCAACAGTAGAAAAAGCGTTTTCATAGCGAGATCTGTAATAACAGATCCCAGAATCATCAATATCATCGCAACACCTAGAGTCATCACGGGTCGCCGTGTAACCGGTGACGCTATCAATAATAACCGGTGCGCCGTAATAAAAAGAAACAGGGTGTCGAACGCGACCCGCAGCACCCAGGCAATAGCTGCGCCAACGATTCCATGAGAACCAAGCATCCACCATAACATTAATAAATAAAAGGGAAGCTCAATCAAATGGAGCTTAGCCGTCAGATCTGGCCGCCCTGCACCCTGCGCTAATCCAGAAGGCACATGCGCAAGGCTATTGATGAATACTCCAATGGCTAATAATTGTAATACCACGCTGCTATTACCAGCAAACTCACCGCCCAGCCATAAGGTTAAGCCTTCGCGAGCAAATGTGACGACAATTAGAATAAGCGGGAAGAGAGAAAGAAAAATGTAGTTAACAGCTCGAACGAAAAGATAGCTGGCACGTGCTTGATCTTGCACCAAGGCGGCGGCGAACGCAGGGAACATAACCCCCATCAGCGCCCCAGGTACAATCCAAAATTTGGTAACGACTTCGTAGGGCGTCGCATAGTAAGCAACAGCTGTCATAGATACCATAGCGCCAATAAGAAATCGATCCAGATAGACCATCAGCGGGCCGACGATGTTCGTTACTGTCATCCATCCACCAAAGCGGACCAACGGCATGAACTCTGCCCGACGCATGCTAACAGAATGACGAAGCGCTGGCTCGACGCGCAAACATAACGCGGCATATCCACACCAAGATGCCAGCCTAGCCGCTATCAATACCGCTACCACGGGCACCAGACTGACGGAGTATGGTAGTACAGCCACTGGGCCAAGGAATGTAAATATCCCTAGAGGTATTCGTATGACGTTTACCAGATCGAAGCGCTGATGGGCCTCGATAATTCCACGCAAGCCGGCACTCCCTACGACGATGGGGACGGAGGCGGCCAATAAATAAAAAGCCGATAAAGTTTCGGCGCGTAGCTCTGCGGGGATCTTTAAGACGCTGCTTACCAGCCACGGGGAGAGGGCAGCAACGACGGCTCCTCCCAGCGCACCCAGCATCGTCATAAGTAATAGCCCCGCCCAGATGAGTGCAGGAATCTGTTCATCCTGACCTTGACCTAGCTTTTCTGCCACCAGCTTGGTAAGCGCCCGACCTAGTCCAAGGTCGAACAAGCTGAAGTAACCGACCACCATCCACGCAAGCGTCAGCACACCGAAACGCGCAGTACCCAACCCCTCAATTAATATCGGGATAGCAATGATGGCCACCAGTAGTGGTGCCCCGGTACCGAGCAAATTCCAAAAAACGTTGCGGGCAAGACGTCGCCCGCCAATCAATTCCGCTTGTTTATCATGCATTTTAATTTAGTTCTTTTGGCCAGACGGTGCCGGCGCGCAGCGTCCCCAGAGCATATCCAAAATCCTGAACCTCTTATGGGGAGAACGATTACCGGCAAGCGCAGGCATCGCATGATGTTGCGTCGGCGTTTGAAAAAGCAACTCTATAGAGAACTGATTCAGACACCGCTACCGCACTCCTGACTCTAGTCGGTATGCCTGTTCAAATGTACGCGCGCCTTCACCCGAATCTCGGCGACTAACAACAAGAGAAATCCGACCAGAAGGCCCAACACCGCAGCTAGGATAACGATCAACTTCTTCCGAGGCCTTTCCACCCGATAGGGGATCTTTGCAGCAGAATCCACCGTTACGGCCGACAAATTGCCACGATCAACTGATAGGTTTTCAAGAAAAGTCCGCTTTTGTTTCAGTTCACTCAATCCGTCAACAAACGGCTCGTCGGACTTGCGGGACTCGAGTACCGCGATTTGAGCCTCGAGAGCTTTAGTTCCACGCATATAGAGGGGGCCAAGAGCGGTATTAACTTTAATTGACACCTCATTGTTGCCTGCCGGTACCGCAAAGCTTCTGGATTCGTGGATACCCAGCGCCCTAGCGATGCGCAATGCCTCCTGCAGTTGAAGGATCTCGTCGTGCCTTCGTTGCACAGCTAGTTTCAGCTTACTGTCCAACTGGTATCTGACCTTTTTGATCTCAGCCTCAACTGCACTATGAACGTCGTCGACCAGCTGACCAACAGTGAACTGATTAATAAAGACTATAAACTGATTGAGCCGTTGCGCGGTCCACTCGGGATCGGCACCACCAAAACTGACGACGGCCGAAGCGGCATTCTGGTTATGGCGCCGCAACCGCATATTATCATTAAATTTCTCGTCGAATACCCGGTCGATATCGTTTTCACCATGCGACTTGCCATCTAGGTATTGACGTGACAAATTCTGTATATCAAAAAATTTTCTGCGCAGATTTCTTGAATTGAGGTTTTGCAAAACAACCTGGTAGACACGGTCTGGGGTGTACTGCTCCATACCAAGAATCTCAGTGACATTCGTCAATTCACGAATATCCTGCGGCCGAGGAGGCAATAAAAACGTCTCCGTACGATAGTATGGCTGGGCCAGAAAGGCGTACGCCATTCCCAGCACGATCGCCACTAGCAAACTTATCAAGATCAAACTCTTCCGCGCGACAATTACCCGCCACAGATCTAGAAGATTGATTTCCGCACCCCGGTCGGGATACGGAAGCATGTACACGGGAACCGCACGGGCATCGGGATGGCTAGTTGGCTGTTTCGATTGCATACTCTTAATACAAGATCTAAGGAGAGTTTGAATATTTGAAGTTATTTCGCTTCACCGTTCATGCTCTATCAAACGAATGCACAGACACGTGCATTTACGCTCTGAATTAACGGTGCTTTGGGCTAATTCAGGTGTTTCAGGCGCCACGTTTCTGCTAAGAGGCCAAAAATGTCTCCACCGTCAGCGCTAAATTCACCCCGGCGCACTTGGTAAAAGCTCACCGCAAACCTAATGAATTAATCAGATTCTCATTAGGTAGCATATCAACGCCCCACCGCTATACGACTCGATTGTACACATCTTCAAACCGCACAATATCATCCTCTCCCAGATAACTCCCCGACTGTACCTCAATAATTTCCAAGGGGATGGATCCCGGATTCTCCAGGCGGTGGGTTGTGCCTAAGGGGATATAAGTGGATTCATTCTCAGACAGGATGAACACTTCCTCGCCACGCGTCACCCGCGCGGTGCCCGAGACGACGATCCAGTGTTCGGCGCGGTGATGATGCATTTGCAGCGACAGTTTGGCGCCCGGTTTTACAGTCAGGCGTTTGACCTGATACCTGCCACCTTCGTCAATGCCCTCGTAGTCTCCCCAGGGGCGATAAACGCGGCTGTGGAAGCGGTATTCTTCACGGTCGTCCTGCTTCAGTCTGCTGACAATCGCTTTGACGTCCTGACATTTGTTTTTGTCTGCGACCAGCACGGCATCGGAGGTTTCAATCACCACTACGTTATCCAGCCCTACTACGGCTAGGCAGCGGCTCTGCGCCCTGAACAGGGAATTGCTGGTGTCGTGCGTTAACACGTCTCCCTTGCACACGTTGCCCTGGCCGTCGCGCTCGGAAACCTCCCAGATCGACGACCAGGAGCCGACGTCGGACCACCCTGTGGTCATCGGCACCACCGCAGCTTTGCCGGTTTTCTCCATCACGGCGTAGTCAATGGAATCCGCCGGGCTGGCGAGGAACGCCTGTTTGTCGACCCGCACAAAATCGCTATCGCGCGTGCTCTCGGCCATGGATGCACGACAGGCGGCGAGGATATCCGGCTGATAGGCGGCGATTTCTTCCAGCCAGCAGTCGGCCCGCAGCACGAAAATACCACTGTTCCAATAGTAGCTGCCGGCATCCAGGTAACCCTGTGCCGTCGCCAGATCCGGTTTTTCGACAAATCGGTCGACCCGGTAGCCGGCGCTATCCTCGATGGCTTCGCCACGCTGAATGTACCCGTACCCGGTCTCCGGTTTAGCCGCCGTAACACCCAAGGTCACGACATAACCCTGACCGGCCAGTTCACCAGCCTGCGCCACGGCCGCGGTGAACGCATCCGCATCGGGTATCACGTGGTCGGCGGCCATCACCACCATCACGGCATCGGCCGCTTTCTCGGCCAGATAGAGTGCCGCCACGGTGAGCGCGGGGGCGGTATTGCGGCCTTCCGGCTCCAGCATGATGGCTTCGGCTTCTTTGCCCAGGCTGCGCAGCTGCTCGGCCACCATAAACCGATGCTCCTCGTTACAGACGAACAGCGGGTTATGGATGCCATTAAGGCCATCCAGCCGAGCTGCGGTATCCTGCAGGAGGGTTCGTTCGCCAAACAGCGGCAGAAGCGGTTTTGGATAGAATTCGCGGGACACGGGCCACAGGCGGCTGCCAGCGCCCCCGGTAAGAATGACGGGATAAAAATTCATACGGTTCAGCTATTTTGGGTACTTTTGCAGGGCGCTAACGTAAACCGTGACGATACCCAAAAGCAGCTGAACGGTCAATCACGCGTGCGGTCGAATCTGCGCCTTGGTGCGGTACAGTAAGGGGATATGCCTCTGGTAGAGGGATGCCCACCACGTCCCTGTCGATACGGCGACCATCCTGCCACCGCCCCCTAACAGAAGCATAACCATTTACTGCACTGGGTTCAGCCAGTTACTGACATGAGGCTGGAACTCACGCCGCCCGGATCGGAGCCACCGCCGGTCTGGGCGGCGCGGGCTTACTGCTTGTTTTTCTCCGGCGCGGCGAGGGTTATTTTTGCCCGGTTCTGTTCGATGGTTTTGGCGCCGATGCCTTCCACCAGCGCCAGGTCCTCGATTCGCCTGAAGGGCCCGTGCTGTTGACGGTAACGCACAATCGCCAGGGCTTTCTGGGGACCGACGCCGTCCAACCCCTCCACCAACGCCTCGGAATCGGCGCGGTTGATATTGACCGACAGATCGGCGGATACGGCAAACGGCAGCATGAGCAGGCAAGCGCTCAACAGATTACGCAGTAGGTACATAGACTGAATCCTCCATGACAGTAAGCCGACGCGGGGAACTCCCTCCCCCTACCGGCGAACGTGCCGGTGTCGTGCGAAACACCATCATACTGACGCGGAAGACGCACACAATGAGTGAATTTCTGAATTTCCTGTACGAAATTTCGTACAGGCCGGGCGCAGCCGGTTCAACCAGCGGCCAGTTCCTGGTTGATGGCCTGCAAGACGGCCAGCGGATTCTCGGCTTGGGTAATCGGCCGCCCAATGACCAGAAAATCAGACCCCGCGCTGAGCGCCTCCGACGGGCTCAGCACCCGGCTCTGATCGTCCCGGGCGGCGCCCCGGGGTCGCACGCCCGGGGTTACCAGGGCGAAATTGTCACCGAGCTCACGGCGCAACCGGGCCGCCTCGCGCGGCGAACACACTACACCGTCGAGCCCCGCCGTGCGGGTCAGTTTCGCCAGTCGCATCACCTGCTCTTCGGGTGTTACTGTCACGCCGAGTTCCGCCAGGTCTTCTCCGCTCATGCTGGTCAGCACCGTAACGGCGATCAACAGCGGACGATGACCCTCGAGACCCTCCAGCGCCTCTCGGGCGGCCTGCATCATCCGACGGCCACCGCAGGCGTGCACGTTGACCATCCATACACCCAGTGCAGCGGCGGCTTCGCACGCCCGCGCCACCGTATGGGGAATATCGTGAAATTTCAGGTCCAGGAAGACGTCGTGGCCCTGATCAACGAAGCGACGCACCAGCGCCGGGCCCTCGCGGGTGAACAACTCCTTGCCCACCTTCAGACGGCAGCTGCCGGGCGGCAGACCATCGACAAAGACGCTCGCCTCGGCGCCGCCGGGAAAATCCAAGGCGACGATGATCTTGGCATCAGAGCGCGCCTGCCTCATTGCGCGCGACTCTGCCCGAGCGGCTTGACACTGCTCCACGACTTACAGCCAGGGCACTGCCAGAACAATTTTCTGCTGCCGAAACCGCATTGGTCACAACGAAAGCGTGTCTGCGAATCCACCTTTGCGCTGTTACCCGGCTCCGCCATGCCTGTGTCAGCCTCGTGCCAGGCCTCACCGGGCGAGAGACTCCGGTAGCAGGCTTGCAGCTGCTCACGCAGCCCCGGCAACAGCTGCTGGCTATGGCTGCCAAGCGCCCGATAAACTTCAATCGCCGTCTGAAAATCACCCGCATGCTGACAGGCCGAGGCTTTCAACAGCTGCGCCCGCACGCAGGCCGCGTCTTCGCCGCTGGCCCGTTCGGCCGCCGCCAGGGCATCGGCAAACGCACCGCGCGTCAGCGCCTCGTCGCCAAGTTCGCAGTGATAGTGAGCGATACGGATTTTCCAGTGTGCCGGGTCGGTGCCGGCGATCCGCCGTGCCACCTCGATGGCTTTACGCCATTCCTTCTCCTGCTGGTAGATATCCACCAGGTACTGACAGACCACCCGCTCATGCACACCGCCGTGCAGCAGTTTGCTGAACAGATGCTCGGCCCGATCCAGCAGGCCTGCCTTGAGATAGTCGCGCGCCAGCTCCAGCCGCGCCTGGTTACGCAGCTCGACGCTCGAGCGGGCGCGCGCGGCAATGTTCTGGTGCACCCGGATAGCCCGGGCCACTTCGCCGCGGCGCCGAAACAGGCTGCCCAGCGCCAGGTGCAGCTCGACGGTGTCCGGGTCGACCTCGACCAGTTGCACCAGCACTTCCACCGCTTTGTCCGGCTCTTCATTGAGCAGGTGATTCAAGCCCTGCCCGTAGGCGGAATTGAAGCGGGCGCGGCTGGCGCGTCGGCGTTTTTTCTCGCTGTACTGCGCCGCCCACCAGCCGGAGGCGGCCGCCACCGGTAACAACAGCCACAGCAGCTGATACATCACGCCGGGCCTCGCTCAGTCATCAACAGGCAGCACCTGCATCTGTTCGGCGGCTCTTTCGGCGTGCCGCAGCCTGCGGCGCAATTGAGCTATCTGCGCTTTCTGGCGCAGTATCATGCCGGCGCTGACCACCACTGCGGCCAGCGCACCGGCGGCCAGCGCCAATACCACAATCATCGACAAGGGAATATCGTGCTGCCCAAAATAGTAATTCAGTGAGACCGTCTGCGAATTGAGCACAGCAAACGACAGCCCGATCACCACCAGGATGACCACAAACAGAAAGCCGATCAGACGGCCCATAAGATACACTCCAAAACCAATACGCAGGCTATATTATCTGTGCTTTGAAAAGTCACGGCAAATGCCAAAAAAAAGAGCGGCACCAGCCGCTCCTTTGTAAAGTGCAGATATGTTTCCAGCGCTATCAGAACAGACTGCCGCTGCCGGCGGATTCCGCATCGGCTTCGGTGCCGGAGGCGTCGCCGCTGCTGCTGTCATAGATGTTCACGCGTTCGCGCAGTTCCTTGCCTGGCTTGAAGTGCGGCACATACTTGGCGGCCAGCGCCACCGCATCGCCGGTTTTCGGGTTGCGGCCCATGCGCGGCGGACGGTAGTGTAGAGAAAAACTGCCGAAGCCGCGGATTTCTATACGGTTCCCGGTGGACAACGACTGACTCATCTGCTCGATCAGACTTTTTACCGCCAACTCCACATCCTTATGGTTCAGGTGGCTGTTCTTGGCTGCGAGTATTTCGATTAACTCAGACTTCGTCATATGGTAGTCCCCGATGATTCTCAAAGGGTGGCCCTCCGGCCACCCTGGCCCGTAACCCTATCATAGACCAATTTATTGATTAGTCACCACTATT
>JASBSN010000085.1 GCA_030148915.1 Thiogranum sp. | reverse complement strand
CCTTCGGGCGTGGCGCGGGTCAGGATCGGTGTTTCGATGTCGAGAAAGCCGTTGCTGTCGAGAAAGCCGCGCAGCTCACGGGTAACCGCCGCGCGCAGACGGATCCGCGCCAGCATCTCCGGGCGGCGCAGATCGATATACCGGTAACGCAGGCGATGCTCCTCGGACACGGTTTCATCGTCGAGGTGAAACGGCGGCGTCTCGGCGCTGTTGATAATGCTCAGCCGCTTGCCCAGCACCTCGACCTGGCCGGTGGCAAGATCCGGGTTGTCGGTGCCTTCCGGGCGGCGGCGCACACGACCCACGACCTGCAGAACGTACTCACTGCGCACCCGTTCGGCGGTGGCGAAGGTCTCGGCGGTATCCGGATCGAACACCACCTGCACGCGCCCTTCGCGGTCGCGCAGGTCGACGAAAATCACCCCACCGTGATCACGGCGCCGGTGTGCCCAGCCGACCAAAGTGACCTCCTGGTCGAGGTGAGCGGCGTTCAGTTCTCCACAATAGTGCGTACGCATGCAGCTGATCTATCCTGAGTCGGTTTGCTTGGGGCCTGTTGCTGCGCTTCGGCTGAAGCGGCGGCGATTGCTTACCCGGCTTTCTCGCCACCGCCCGAAGAGGGTTTGGCAGCGCTCTTAGTGTCGCCCTTGGTTGCGCCTTTCGTCGCGTTTTTCGTCTCGCTCTTGGTAGCGCTCTTTGTGTCGCCGCCCGTGGGCTTGTCACCTTTGGCGCTATCGTCCTTGGCGAGGTTTTTCTTTTTGTCTTTCTTGAAATCGGTCTCATACCAACCGCCGCCCTTGAGACGGAACCCGGCGGCCGAAACCAGCTTCTTCAGCGCCGGTTTGCCGCAGGCAGGACAGTCCACCAGCGCGGCGTCGGACATCTTCTGCAGTTTTTCCAGTTCGTGGCCGCATTCGGCACAACGATATTCGTAAATCGGCATGACCTACAATCCCGGCAGATTAACAAAGCGCGCGATTATAGCAGGTCCCGACCCGCTTGTGCCGTCCCCGGGGACGCCCTTGGCGGTCCGGAGCCAACCGCGCTCCGGCTCGCGGGCGCGCATTCCCACGACCTGCGGGCGGTGCGCTTGCGTTACAATGCCCGCCCATGCATGAGCGCCATACAGAATTGCCGCAGGCCCAGGGCGACGACATTAAGACCCTGAAATCATTAGCCCCTTTTCTCTGGGACTACCGCGGTCGCGTGGCTCTGGCAATGACCTCATTGATCCTCTCGAAAGTCGCCAACGTGGGCATACCCCTGGTGCTCAAGCAGATTGTCGACGCACTGGGCAAAACCGGGTCTCTCCTGGTGCTGCCCGTGAGCCTGCTGCTCGGCTACGGCGCTTTGCGCCTGGCCAGCTCGCTGTTCAACGAACTGCGCGACTCGGTTTTCGCCCGGGTCCGGCACGGGGCCATGCGCCAGGTGTCCACGCGCATGCTCGAACAGCTGCACCGCCTGTCGTTGCGCTATCACCTGGAGCGCAAGACGGGCGGCATTTCCCGAGACCTGGACCGCGGCGCACGCAGCGTCAGTTCGCTGCTCAATTACATGGCTTTCAGTATCCTGCCGACCCTGGTCGAAGTCACGCTGATCGCCGGCATTCTGCTGCGCGACTACAACCCCTGGTTCGCGGTGACCACTTTCGCCGCCGTGGTGGTGTACATCTTGTTCACCCTCAAAATCACCGAATGGCGGATGAAATACCGCGTCAGCATGAACGCCAGCGATTCACAGGCCAACACGCAGGCGGTCGACAGCCTGATCAACTATGAAACCGTGAAGTATTTCGGTAACGAGGCCCACGAGCTGCGCCGCTACAACCGCTCGCTGGAGGATTGGGAAGACTCGGCGGTCAAGAGCCAGACCTCGATGTCGGCGCTCAACGTCGGCCAGTCGGCTATTATCGCCGCCGGCGTCACCCTGATCATGATACTGGCGGCGCGCGGCGTGGTCGCCGGCACTTTGACCATCGGCGACCTGGTGCTGATCAACGCCTTTCTGCTACAGCTTTTTATACCGTTGAATTTTCTCGGTGTCGTCTATAGCCAGCTGAAGCACGCCATCGCCGATATGCGCGCCATGTTCGAGGTCATGGAATTGCAGCCGGAAATCGAGGACCGTGCGGACGCTGTCGCGCTCGATGTCGGTAGCGGCGAAGTACGCTTCGACCGGGTCAGCTTTGCCTATGACGCGCAACGCCCGATTCTGCATCAGGTGAGTTTCACTATTCCGGCCGGCCACAAAGTCGCCGTCGTCGGCCCCAGCGGCGCCGGTAAATCCACCCTGGCGCGCTTGCTGTTCCGTTTTTACGACGTCGACGCCGGGCGTATTCTGATCAACGGCCAGGACCTGCGGGCGGTCACCCAACAGAGCCTGCGCGCGGCTATCGGCATCGTGCCGCAGGACACGGTGTTGTTTAACGACACGCTACGCTACAACATAGCCTATGCCAACCCGGACGCGGATCAGGCCGCCATCGAGGCGGCCGCCGCCGCGGCCAACATTCATGATTTCATCGCCGGCCTGGCCAACGGTTATGACACTCTGGTCGGCGAGCGCGGCCTGAAACTCTCCGGCGGCGAGAAGCAGCGCGTCGCCATCGCCCGCGCCATCCTCAAAAACCCCAAAATTCTGGTGTTCGACGAAGCCACCTCCAGCCTCGACAGTCATTCCGAGCAGATTATCCTGGAAAGCCTGCGCAGTGCCGCGCGCGACCACACTACACTGGTGATCGCCCACCGCCTGTCGACGATTGTCGACGCCGATACGATTCTGGTCATGGAGGCGGGAAAACTGGTCGAACAGGGGACGCACGGCGGCTTGTTGAAAGAGGGCGGACTCTACGCACAGTTGTGGGAATTACAGCAACAGGAGGAAAGCCGGGAGGTAGTGCTCGGCGCGGGTGGCTAATGGCGCACACGGCAATCAGGGTAATCGTACTTGCGTAGCCGCCGGATGTATCGGCACATTGGGGCAACCTGGCCCTGGTGCAGGCGGGTTTCGACCGGATCAGGGTTTTTGGCTTAGGGCACCGCGAGCGGCGCATGCACCAAAAACCCTGATCCGGTCGAAACCCGCTTGGTGGGAGTTGGTGTCGCGGGCCGTGACGTTACTTGTCGGAGGGGGTGCTAGCTGTCGTTTTCTGAGCGTTGCGCCCGCAGCTGCTCGGTTTCCTTGGCCATGATGTGGCGCACCAGCAGTTCCCGGTCGGACTCGCGCAGGTGCTCATACTCCACGGCGATCAGCCAGGGAAATTCGCTGTTACTGTCCTGCATGCGCTCACACTTGATCACTCGACTGATGGTCAGGATCCCCACCAGCGAGGGAAATAACACCATCCGCAGCTCCAGCAGGCTGTCGAGGTCGATTTTTTGTTGCGAGCGGAACGCCAGTCCACCGGCGCTCAGCGTGACTTCGCGCGAGGGGTGATCGTGGATATGCATTTCCTCACTGACGAACAGCTGCGCGATCATGTTCAGTTTGTTATCGATCGCCTGTAAACAGCGCGCCAGCTCCGGTGAGTCGTGCTGGACTTTGTGGATGGCGTGGCCCATCTGGCGGCTGGTAGCGGCAAAGCTGGACGACGCGGTGAAGCGATCGACCATGTGGGAGCGGATGCGCTCGACCAGTCCGTCCACCTCGGAGGCGTCGACCGGGCGATAATCCAGGGCGATTTCATCCTCGATACGGAAGTATTCTCTGCGTTCGTCAGTCATAACGGTTCTCTAATTTAACGGCCCCTCGCCCTGACCCCCAATGCGGGGCCGCTGTTTTCCGCCGGTAGCTGGCCGACGGACTTTGCCGCAGCGGCGCTGGCCGGCGACAGCACTCCCGCCGGCGCGGCAAGCTCCGAGGGCACAGTTTGCCGCTTGGCGGGGATGGCTGGCAAGCCGGCCGCCGGTGTCACGCCCGGTGCCCCGCTGAGCTGCTGCGCGGCAAGCTTATCCTCACCCTGTTGCAGAATAATCTCAACCCGTCGGTTTTTCGCCCGGTTCGCGGCGGTGTCATTGTCGGTCACCGGATCGGTATCGGCATAGCCCTGGATCAACAGCCGGTTGGAGGGCAGGCCGGCGGCCTCCATCATCACGTGCGCCACCGACACGGCGCGCGCGGCCGACAGCTCCCAGTTAGAGCGAAATCGCTCCGTGTTGATGGGTACGTTGTCGCTGTGCCCGGCAACGATAACCTTGCCTTCGGAATTCTTGAGAATCTCTGCCACGCGACCCAGGATCGGGCGGAAACCCTCCTTCAGTTCAGCGTGTCCGGAGGCAAACGAGGCTTTTTCGCGAACCCGGATAATAACTTTCTCGCCGTCGGTTTCGACATCCACGGTGCCGGCTTTGATTTCCCGGCCCAACGCCGCACTGATCAAGCCGACGCTCCGTTGGAGTTTTTTCAGTTTTTTCGCCGCCTCTCGGTCGACCAGCAGTTGATCCAGCGAGCGACGGTCGATTTCGACCGTACCCGCCGCGCCGGGCTTCGCCTTGTCCTCGAGCAAGCCCTCGGCGTTGAGGATTTCCTCAAGCCGTTTTAGCGCCAGCGCCTTGGCTTTGGCCAGTTCCTGCCGCTGAGCGTCGCTCAGACCGTCGGCCTGCGACGGCGTCTTGCCGGGCATCAGTTGGGCGTGTTCGCCGCTTTTGGCGCCGGCCTTGTCGTCGGCCTGTTCGCCGGCTTTTTGGCCCTTGAGGCGGTCGGCCTGATTCTTTGCACTTTGTTCCGGTTTAAGGGTTTGCTCGTTATCCGGCACATGCGGGGACCGGGGCGTCGGCACGGGACGGCGGCGCTCCTTGCCCAGATCCAGGTTGATACGCATATCGTTGGTGGTCATCTGCCGGATAATGTTCAGCGTCGTGGGCTTCGGGCGCCCCGGACTGAACTCGCGCGCTATGATATTGATCCCCTTGGGGGGCTCTTTGACGCTGATATCCCGTTGGACGCCAAAGGCGTCTTTCATCGAACCGGCCATTTCCTTGTACTTGGAAACATCCATTTCTGAAAATGACAGCAATAAGACAAAAAAGCACATCAGCAGCGACATCAGGTCGGCAAAGGTCATCACCCAGGGCGGCGCGCCGGCGGCGGCCTTAGGTCGGGCTGCGGATTCAGACATCAGCGGACACCGTTCTCAGCGAACCGGCGTCGCGCTCAGGCCGCGTCGGCCTGGGCTTCACCAACGCTGTCGCGCCTGCTGGCGGGCAGGAAGGTTTTCAATAACTCTTCCATCACCCGGGGGTTCAGGCCTTCCTGGATAGAGCTGATGGTTTCCAGGATCAATGCCTTGTTGAGGCGTTCCTCCTGACTACGGTGCGCCAGTTTGTCCGCCACCGGCAAGGCAAAGGCGTTGGCGATCACCGCGCCATACAGTGTGGTCAGCAGCGCCACCGCCATGGCCGGGCCTATGGCTCTGGGGTCGTCCATGGCGGAGAGCATCTGCACCAGGCCGATCAGCGTCCCGATCATGCCCATGGCGGGGGCGACATCACCAATGGCCTTGAAAATCGCCTGTCCCCGCTCATGACGCTCGATAGTCATATTGATATCCTTGCTGAGCATGGTGCGCACGAATTCGGGCTCGTGACCGTCGACGCTGAGCTGTATGCCGCGCTTGAGAAATTCATTCTCGATATCCTGGCCCTCGAGGCCCAGCACCCCCTCCTTGCGGGCAATGTGCGCCAGCTGCACGCCTTCTTCGATCAGCTTCAGCGGGTCCTCCGGCTTATTGAAAAAAGCTTTGGTCGCGACTTTGAAGGAGGTAAGAAAGTGGCTCAGGGGGAATTTGATCAGGACGGCAAACAGCGTGCCGCCACCGACAATCAGCAGCGAAGGTATATTGACAAAGATGATCGCACTGCCACCGACGAAAATCGCCGCGACAATAATACCGAAAGCACCCAGAACGCCAACAAGGGTGGCTAGGTCCATGCAGACAGACTCCCTGTAATCCTCATAATTATATGTAGTTGTTATAGCGCCGCCCGGGCTGGAATCTTGAATCACGCAAGCCGGGGCGCGGCGCGGCGGGTGGAGCCGATTCATTGTCAAATGAATGAGTTACTATAGGAAATCATGGCTTACGGCGAACGCAATGTGCTGATTACCGGTTGCTCCAGCGGCATCGGCTACCGCGCGGCGCACGGTCTGCAGCAGCGTGGCTACCGGGTTATCGCCAGCGCACGCCAAAGCGCCGATGTGCAACGGCTGCGGGATGAAGGCTTGTGCTGTCTCCGGCTGGATCTGGACGAGCCGGCCTCCATCCGCCACGCAGTGGGGGAACTGGCTGAATTAACAGGAGAAAAACTCTTCGCGCTGTTCAATAACGCCGGCTTCGGTCAGCCGGGCGCGGTAGAGGATTTGCGCCGCGAGGTCCTCCGCAGCCAATTTGAAACCAATGTGTTCGGCACCCTCGATCTGACTAACCGGCTGATCCCCTGGATGAGGCGGGCCGGGGAAGGACGGATTATCCAGAACAGCTCGGTACTGGGCCTGGTGTCACTGGCGTACCGGGGCGCATATAACGCCAGCAAGTACGCCCTGGAAGGGCTTTATGACACGCTGCGTCTGGAGCTCGCCGGCAGCGGCGTGCACGCCGTGCTGATCGAGCCCGGCCCGATCCGCAGCCGCTTTCGCGCCAACGCGCTGGCGGCCTGGCGGCGTAACATCGATCGCGAACACAGCGTACACCGCGAACAGTACCTGGCGACGGAAAGACGGCTGGCCAAACCCGGCCCGGCGGCCCCCTTCACGCTGGGCGAAGAAGCGGTGCTGGCAAAAGTCATCCTGGCGCTGGAAAGCCGTCACCCGCGCCCCCGCTATTACGTCACATTCCCGACCTGGCTGTTCGGCACCTTACGCCGCGTGCTCAGCAGCCGCGCACTCGACCGGGTGCTACTGCACGTGTCCCGCCGGGAGCAGAGATAAAAAAACCCGCCGGATTGCGGCGGGTCTCGCTCGTTGCCCGGGTGCCTGAGGCTCAGAACTTCAGCCGAATACCGGCGAAGTAATCGCTGTCGTCGCTACTCTGGCTGGTTTTCACGCTGATATCGAAGTTGCGGGTCACTTTGAACACCGGGTTTACCACCAGGAAGGCCGCATCGATACTGCCGGAGCGGTACTCGCCGGCGATATTCAACTCGAGTCTTTTCAGAGCCTGCCAGCGCATCCCCGCCGCATAGATCCAGCCGATGTCGGTGTGGGAACGGTCGCCGTTGAACTTGCGGTTGGAATACAGCACTTCGCCGTAACCATCCAGACCTTTGGTGAAGCTGTAGTGCGGACGCGCCCCGACGCGAAATTCATTCAGATCCGGATCACCCGACGGGTCTTCGCTGCGGGGGAAACTGTCGGTCCAGCCGCGGGTGTAACCGGCGCGCAACGCGATCATGTCAAAGACACCGAATGAGGCGTCTACCGTGGCGCCGGCCATATCGAAATTGTCACCGTTGAACTTCAGATAACCGACATCGGCGTAACTGTACTCAAACCCCTTGGCCCCCGCTACGGCGCTGACGAATACCGCACACGCGGAAACGAGCAGAGCCGTGATGGCTTTCTTGGAATACATGTGCTTCTCCTCCTGACTATTATTCTGGTCCGGCTAATGCCAAAGACCGGATAATACTACGGATTCAAAGCACCCCCTTCAAGCGGAAATACCCGGCAGAAGCCCCGTAAAGACGCACGGCGGTGCGCCTTTACAAGGCTGGGCACCGAGCCACTCAGGCCGCGCTAGCCTGCGCCGGTCCGGCGCGGAATACCAGGGCGGAATCGTCGGCATCGACTTCGATGACCTGCCCCGGCTCGAAGTGCCCGGCCAGGATCTGCTGGGCCAGCGGATTTTCCAGCTGCTGCTGAATCGCCCGCTTGAGCGGGCGCGCGCCGTAGACCGGATCGAAGCCGGCCTCGCCCAGTTTATCCAACGCCGCCTCGCTCAGATGCAGACCGAGATCGCGTTCGGCCAGGCGTTTGCGCAGATACTCAATCTGGATCGTGGTGATCGAGCGAATCTGTTCGCGACCCAGCGGATGGAACACCACCGCTTCGTCGATGCGGTTGATGAACTCCGGTCGAAAATGTCCGCCGACCACTTCCATCACAGCGCTCTTCATGTGCTCGTAGTTTTCCTCACCGGTGAGCTCCTGAATCAGCTCGCTGCCCAGGTTGGAGGTCATGACAATCACGGTGTTGCGAAAATCCACCGTGCGACCCTGACCATCGGTGAGACGGCCATCGTCGAGTACCTGCAACAGCACGTTGAACACATCCGGATGAGCTTTCTCCACTTCGTCCAGCAGAATCACCGAATAAGGTTTACGCCGCACCGCCTCGGTCAGATAACCGCCCTCCTCGTAACCGACATAGCCGGGCGGGGCACCGATCAGGCGCGCCACGGAATGCTTCTCCATGAACTCCGACATATCGATACGCACCATGGCTTCCTCGGTATCGAAAAGAAACTCGGCCAACGCCTTGGTCAACTCGGTTTTACCCACACCGGTCGGGCCGAGAAACAGAAACGATCCGTTCGGCCGGTTGGGATCGGACAGACCGGCGCGCGAGCGACGGATGGCATTGGACACGGCCTGCACGGCCTCTCCCTGGCCGACGACCCGCCGTTCCAACTCGCTTTCCATACGCAGCAGCTTGTCGCGCTCGCCTTCGAGCATTTTCGACACCGGAATGCCCGTCCACTTGGACACCACTTCGGCGATCTCTTCTTCGGTGACCTTATTGCGCAGCAGCGTCATTTCCTGCATTTGCGCCTCATCGGCTGTCTCCAGCTGTTTCTCCAGCTCCGGGATACGCCCGTACTGCAACTCGCCGGCGCGCGCCAGATCGCCCGCGCGCTGCGCGGTTTCCAGTTCCTGACGGGCGCGTTCCAGCGCCTCCTTGATATGGTGCGAACCCTGCACAGCCGCCTTCTCCGCTTTCCAGATTTCCTCCAGATCGGAATATTCGCGCTCCAGCGTATCGATTTCGCCCTGCAATATACCGAGCCGTTTTTTCGAGGCTTCGTCGGTTTCCTTCTGCAGTGCTTCGCGCTCGATCTTCAACTGAATCAAGCGGCGTTCCATCCGATCCATCTGCTCCGGTTTGGAATCGATTTCCATGCGGATGCGGCTGGCGGCTTCGTCGATCAGGTCGATAGCTTTATCGGGCAACTGGCGGTCGGTGATGTAGCGCGTGGACAGGGTCGCCGCAGCCACAATCGCCGGATCGGTAATATCGACACCATGGTGCACCTCATAGCGCTCCTTCAACCCACGCAAAATGGCAATGGTGTCCTCGACGCTGGGTTCGTCGACCTGCACTTTCTGGAAACGCCGCTCCAGCGCCGCATCCTTTTCGATGTATTTGCGATATTCATCCAACGTCGTGGCGCCGACACAGTGCAGTTCGCCGCGCGCCAGGGCCGGCTTGAGCATGTTACCGGCGTCCATCGCACCTTCGGCCTTGCCGGCGCCGACCATAGTGTGCAACTCGTCGATAAACAGAATGATCTGCCCTTCCTGCTTGGCCAAATCATTGAGCACCGCTTTCAGGCGCTCCTCGAATTCGCCACGAAACTTGGCGCCGGCGATCAGCGACCCCATATCCAAACTGAGCAAACGCTTGTCTTTCAGTCCTTCGGGTACTTCGCCGTTGATGATGCGCTGCGCCAGCCCTTCGACAATCGCCGTCTTGCCGACGCCCGGTTCGCCGATCAGCACCGGGTTATTCTTGGTGCGCCGCTGCAACACCTGCACGGTGCGGCGGATTTCATCGTCACGGCCGATCACCGGATCGAGCTTGCCCTGCTCGGCGCGCTCGGTCATGTCGACGGTGTATTTTTCCAGCGCCTGACGCTGGTCCTCGGCATTCGGATCGTCCACTTTCTGGCCGCCGCGCACATTGCTGATGGCCTGCTCCACCAGGCTCTTGCTGGCGCCGGCCTCACGCAGCAATTTGCCCGTTTCGCCCTTGTCGTCGACAGCGGCGAGCACAAACAACTCGGAAGAGATGTACTGATCCTTGCGCTGCTGGGCCAGTTTGTCGGTCAGATTGAGCAGACGGGTCAGATCGTTGGAGATATGCACATCGCCAGAGGCCCCCTCCACAGTCGGTAAGCGCTCGAGCGCTTCCCCCAGATGGGAACGCAGCAAGTTGAGATTAACGCCGGCCTGCGTCAACAGATGACGCACGCTGCCGCCTTCCTGGTCCAGCAGCGCCACCAGAACGTGCACGGGTTCGATATAGTTGTGGTCGCGGCCCACGGCCAGGCTCTGGGCGTCGGCCAGCGCCAGCTGAAACTTGGATGTCAGTTTATCCATCCGCATGACGGAAACTCCCCTGAAGATTAATTGTTAGCTGCCCTTTATATGGGTCAATCGATGGGGGATTTCAACCCCGCCTCATAGAACAACCGCAGCGGCCTGGACAAATATCGCCGAACTCCCGCCGCTATTCGTAGACTTTGCGCGCAAACAGATCCTGACGGCGGCTGACCAGCCGATCAAGAAACAACAGACCGTCGAGATGGTCCATTTCGTGCTGCACGGCGCGCGCCTCGAAACCCTCCATTGCAAAAGACACGGCCCGGCCCTGGCGGTCCAATGCCTGCAGACGGATTTTTTCTGCGCGAATGACATTGCCGGTGTAATCGGGCACTGAAAGACAGCCCTCGCGACCGACGACATGCCCTTCCCACTCGGTGATTTCCGCATTGATCAGAATCAGATGGCCGTGACTGGCGGTTTTCTTACGCCCTGAGACATCGACAATAACCACCCGTTCGAACCAGCCGATCTGCGGCGCGGCGATACCCACTGCGCCGGGACCGGCCAGCCGCGTGGCTTCCAGCGCATCGACACGGCGCTGAAAAGCGGCGTCGAATGCCTCCACCGGAGCAGATCTCTGGCGCAGACGCGCGTCGGGATAGAGCAGAATTTCCGCCACCGCCACTGCTCACCCGATCAGCGTATCAACAGGGCGAACATCGACCTTGACGCCCTCGGCCTGCAAGGGGGCCAGCGCGGCGGCGATGGCCTCGAGACCCTGGCCGGCGACGCCCTGGATCTGCAGGATATAAATAGGCTTGTCATCGCTGCCGGCGACATCGGACTCGAGATCGAGAATATTCAGGCCGGCCTGCGCGGCGCGCGTGGTGACCTCAGAGACAATACCGGCGCGGTCGGCACCGTGCACCACAATGCAGACATCCGGAAGCGGCCGCTGGTGCAGCTCGGCGTCGATAGCGTCGACGTGCAGCACCAACTGCAGCTCGGCGACCACCGGGGCCAGCAACTGACGCAGCCCCGCGGCATCCCGCCCGCTGTCGACCATCATCATGACCGTAAAACAGTTGCCGAGGCGAATCATCGAAGCTTCGCCCAGGTTACAACCCGCCTCGAACAGCGCGGTGGTCAGACTGGCGACAATGCCCGGTCGGTCTTTACCGACCAGGGTCAGCATATTCCAATGAGACATCGTTTTTTCCGCTGTCGCAAAGACCCTACTATAGGCGGGCCTTAGATTGAGGCGCAAGCCCGCCAGCCAGTCACGGCACATCGCCCTTCGGTGGAACCGCCAGTAAGCGCAAGGAGCAACGCACCTGA
>JASBSN010000077.1 GCA_030148915.1 Thiogranum sp. | reverse complement strand
TGGTAGCCTGCGCGGCGGGCCTTTGGCAGAAACCGCGGGTCCCGACGCCCACGCGGCACGACCTTATCGATCAGCGAGACCCCAAAGCCGTGACAGCCGCCCCCGCCAGCCAGGAAAAACTCTCACACCAGACCCACATATGGTACCTGAACCCGGATACCCCGGTCAGCGCCGGCCGCCTGGAGGCGCTGTTAAGCGGCTTGTCGGAAGCGGAGCAGGCGCAACACCGGCGCTTTGTTTTCCCTCAGGATGCGCAACGGTACCTGCTCTCGCACGTCATGCTGCGCCGCGTGCTGGCAGGCTATGTGGATATGGAACCGGCGGCGCTCGAATTCCGCAACGGACCCCAGGGCAAACCGGCTATCGCCGCCGCCCACCAGAACGCCGTGGAGTTCAATCTGACGCATACCGCCGGCCTGGCCGCCTGCGTTGTCACCCGGGGTCGGGCCTGCGGCATTGACGCCGAAAAAATCAGCCCCCGGCGCGATCCGCTGGCCGTCGCCCGGCGCATGTTTTCAGCCGTGGAACTGGCGCAGTTGCTGCAAGGGGCGGGAGTAGCGCAGTTGGAGTATTTCTACAGCCGCTGGACCTTGCGCGAGGCCTACGTCAAAGCCCGGGGGATCGGTATTTCATTCCCCACCCGCAAGCTCAATTTTTCCGTCCATAGCGACACCGATATCCGTCTCGAACTGGCGCCTGACCTGCCGCTGTGCGGCCGTGACTGGGCGTTTCAACTGGTACGCCCGACGGCGCAACATCTGTTGGCGGTCGCGGTGGAACGCGGCCTGCAACACCAGGGCGATATGGTCTTGCGGGAATATCGTCTGGACTGAGCCGCGCCGCCGGCGGGCGCTTAGAGGAAGTTGAACAGATTCAGGTTCTGTACGCGCACGAACGCCTGTTGAGCGGCTTGCAGGCTGACGCTTTGCTGATTGAGACGGGTCGCGGCTTCGGTGAAATCGAGATCTTCTATATTGGAACGAACGCTCTCAAGCTGTTCGAGGTAGGCGGCGTTAATGCTTTTCTGGCTGTCCAGCGCGTTCAGCCGCGCCCCGGTGCTGGCGCGAAAGCCCAGCACGCGGTCCATGGCGGCATCAATCTGATCGAGACTGGCGCTGTTGGGCGCGTTGGCCTCCAGGTCGGTGGCCAGGTTGTACAGCGTCGAGAACACGTCTTCGTAGCCGCCCGCGGCCACCGGTATTTTCATGAACACGTCCAGCCCCGAATCGCCGTCGGCCACCTGTCTGGCCGGCCCCACCTGTACGCGCCGCTGCCCCTGGTCGCCGGCGTAGCTGAACGTGCCCGCTCCGTCGTGGGAAAACGGCGGGTTCTGTTCCTGAAAGCCACCGAAGAGAAAGCCGCCGCTGGCGTCGTTGCGGTTGGCCAGGCCGAGCACCTCCTCCATGACCTGGCGCACCTCGGTGGCGATAGCCTGGCGCTCCGGCAGGCCGTTGGTATCGTTGAGCCCCTGCACGGTCAGCTCGCGAGCGCGCTGCAGGGCATCGCCCACCGAGCCCAGGACGCTGTCCTGAAGTTCCAGTCGGGCGCTGGCGTGATCGATGTTCTTCTGGTACTGGGCGGTCTGTTTGGCCGACTCGGAAAGGCCCAGCAACTGCGCCGCGCCGGTGGGGTCGTCCGAGGGGTAATTGATGCGCTTGCCGCTGGAGAGCTGGATCTGCGTCTCGGCCAGCTGGGTCTGCTGGTCAAGGATGGCATTGACGCCCTGACGAAACATCTGCAAGGTCCCGATGCGCATGATTATCTCCCGATGGCGCTGAGCAAGGTCTGAAAGGTCGTTTCGGCCGCCGAGATCACCTGCGCGACGGCCTGGTACGCTTGCTGGAAGCGCAACAGGTTAGCGGCCTCCTCGTCGAGATTTACACCCGATATGGCATCGCGCGACTCCTGCGCCTGGCTCAACAAGGCGCTCTGGGCCTCAGCGGTGACCTGGGCGCTGCGCGTCTGCGTGCCCAATTGGCCCACCAATTGCCCATAAGCCCCCTGGAAACTGGCCGACCCCTTTTCCATGGTTTTTGCCGTCTGCAGTCCGGCCAGCAGCAGCGCGTTGGCGTTATCGCCGCTGGCGCCGGCATTATCGGCGAGGGTAAAACTGTCGCCGTCCAGCGGTGTGCCGGTGAGCGAAAAGCCGATACCCGCCACCGTGAAACTGCCGCCGCTGTCGGTAGCCGGGTTGTAGGCGAACGAACCGGTGGCGTCGCCGCTGTAATCGAACTGCTGCGCCGTGGCGTCATAACTCAGCGTGATGCCGGCGCTCAACTGCGCAAAGCTCGCGTCCACCCCTTGTAATTTCAGCGCGCTGTCGCCGGCGTTGGTCGGCAACCCGTTAATGTCGACCGCTTCGCCGGCGCGTACCGGAGAGGCGGCGGCAATTTCGCTGGTGCTGTCGATCAGCACGCCGGTACCGGCGCTGCCGCCACGGGTCGGGTTGATGAGGAAACGGTCGCCGGCACTGGCGCCGCCGGAGACCACCAGGCTGAGCCCGTCGGCCACCAGGGGATTACCGGCGGTGCCGGCGCCGCTCATCGGCACCGTCTGGCCGCTGACGGCGTTGCTGAGCACCCAGGCAGCACCGGTAAAAGTCAGGGTATAGTCGTTGGTCGTCAACTGGTCGAGGTTGGCGGCATCGATACTGGCACTGATAGTGGCCGCACCGGCATTGCGCACGCTGGCCGCCACGTCGGGCTGCTTGACGCTGAACAAATCGCCGCCCAGCGCGCCGTTCAGATCCATGCCCAGACGCTGCTGCTGGTTGAATTCCACGGCCAGCGTGGTCGCCACCCGTCCCAGCCCGTTCTGTGCCGGGTCCAGTACCTGGTCGCGCACATCGAGCAGCGCGCCCAGCTGACCACCGCTGATACTGCCGGTGATCACCGAGGTCGCCCCTGCGCCGACAATCGCCACTTCGGGGCGCTGCGCGTCGAAATCGTTTGTCACCGTTTTCAGCGGGGCGGCCTGAAAACCGGTCACCAGCGACTGCCCGCTGCCGATAAACACGTTCAGCGCGCCGTCGTCCTGTTTCACGGTACGCACCGAGACCAGCGCCGATAGCTGGCTGACCAGGTTATCGCGCTTGTCCAGCAGGTCGTTGGGCTGCTGCCCGACACCCTGCCCGGCCGAATCGACAATGCTGCGATTGGTGTCGGCGATGGCCGCGCTGAGGCCGTTGATGTCGTTGACCAGGTTACCGATGTTGCCGCTGATTTCGTTGCGCAGCGAGCCCAGTTGACTGTCCAGATTCTGGAACCTCGCCACCAGCGATTCGGCTTCGGAGAGCAGTAACTGACGCGAGGGAATCGAAGCGGGATTGTCGGCCACTTCTTGTACGGAATTAAAAAAACTTTCCAGACCGGCGTTCAGACCCGCCTTGTTGTCGCCGAGCAGATTGGAAATTCGCGCCGAGAACTGCGCCAGCGTATCGTACTGCGCGCTGGTGCTGGTGCTGTCGCGCAAGCGGTCGATGGCAAACTGGTCGAACATCCTGTTGATGCTCTCGACCTTGACGCCATTGCCGAGAAATCCCTGACCATTGAAACTCGGCTCACGCGTGCCCAGTTCCACCCGCTGGCGGCTGAACCCTTCGGTGTTGGCGTTGTTGATATTATGACCGGCGACCGAAATGGCCCGCTGAAACACCTGCAATCCGGAAACCGCGTTACCGAGCACACCTACGGCCATGATCCAATCCCCGCGCGTTCAGCCGTGTATATTAAGACTCTGTTCATGTTGTTCACCCGTTAGCCTCGCGGTTCGGCCAGCCCGTCCACGGCATCGGAAACCGCCTCGCGCAACCGCGGCCCGTCCATAATACTTTCGATCTTGCGATGGTAGTCCGGATCGGTAGCATAGCCGGCCTGGGCCAGCTCGCGGGCGAAGGCGCTGCCATCGCTGCTCTGCTTGAGCGCCTCGCCATAGCGCGGGTTCGATTTCAGAAAGTCCACGTAGTCGGAAAAGCTCCCGGCCAGAGAATCATAAGCGCGAAAAGGGGCGCGCTCCTTGCGCATCAGACCGTCCCTGAATTCAACCGTATCGGTCACCGCGCGAGCGCCCTGCCAGCCGGCATCGGCCTTGATCCCGAACAGGTTAAAACTGTTGGCGCCGTCTTGGCCGCGAATCATATGTTGCCCCCAGCCGGTTTCCAGCGCCGCCTGGGCAATCAGCACCTCGGGCGAGGTACCCAGTTCCCGCGCCGCCCGTCTGGCGTGGGGCAGCAATTCACGCACGAAGCTTTCCGGCGTTTCGGGCCGCCAGTCATTGAGGCGATTGTCATCGGGTCGCCCGGCGTCGTTTTTAGTGCCGGCCGCGGCCGGCGCTACGGCTGGCGGCGCCACGCCCGCACCGGACACCCGTGTCGCGGTAGCCGCAGCGACCCCGTTGTCGCCGCCGGCGTCGGTCTCACCGCCGCGCGCCAACTGACGGACCATCATGTCGGCCAGCCCCAAACTGCCGCTCTTGCTCAGATCCAGGGCGATCTGCTGGTCGTACATGGACTGATAGGTTTTCACCTGGTCGCTGTCCATCAGGCCTTCGCCCAGATTGGCCTCGCGCATGCTTTTCAGCATCATCTGGATAAACAACGCCTCGAACTGACCGGCGACTTTGCGCAGGGTTTCCTTGTCGTTGTTACCCGCCTCGGCGCGCAGCTGCGACAGACCCTGGAAGTCGGTGTAGACGTCGGTGTATTGAGAGGCGATATCCATACGTCGATTGCCGCTACGCTCAGATCACTATCAGCTCGGCGCGCAAGGCACCGGCCTGTTTCAACGCCTGCAGAATGGCAACAATATCCGCCGGCGTGGCACCTACCCGGTTCACCCCATCGACAATATCCTGCAGGGAGATAATCGGCGGAATCATAAAGGTGTGATTACCCTTGTAGCCGGCATCGATGTCCGTCTGCTGGGTAACGACCGTCTGGCCGCCCGTGGCGAGCGCGCCCGGCTGACTGGCCTGCTGATTCTCGGTGATGGTCACCACCAGCGTACCGTGCGAGACCGCCGCCGGCATAATGCGCACATTGGCGCCAATGACCACCGTTCCGGTCCTGGAATTGACTACCACGCGCGCCGCGGCTTCGCCGGGCTCGACGAGGATATTCTCCACCAGCGAGGCGAAGGCGACGCGTTGCGAGGGTTGTGAAGGCGCGCTGACACTGATCGAAACGGCATCGACGGCACGCGCAATCCCCGGGCCGACCGTGTCATTGATCGCCCTCGCCAGCCGGTTGGCGGTGGTGAAATCGGAACGGTTCAGATTGAGCGTGAACGAGTCGCCCTGCATGAACGGATTTTCCACCACCCGCTCCACGGTGGCGCCGTTGGGGATGGTGCCGACGCTGGGCACATTGACGGTGATGTTGGAGCCGTCCGCGCCGGTGGCGTTGAGGCCGCTGACCAGCAGGTCGCCCTGGGCGACAGCATAGACCCGCCCGTCGGCGCCTTTCAGCGGTGACATCAGCAGCGAACCGCCGCGCAGGCTCTTGGCATTGCCGATGGAAGAAACGGTGACATCGATGGTCTGACCAATTTTGGAAAACGCCGGCAGGTTGGCATGAATGGCCACCGCGGCGATATTTTTCAACTGCGGCCTGGAACCCGGCGGCAGCACGATACCGAACTGCTTCAACATGTTCTGCAGTGACTGCACGGTGAACGGTGTCTGGCTGGTCTGGTCACCGCTGCCGTCCAGGCCGACCACCAGCCCGTAGCCCACCAACTGATTATCGCGTGCCCCGGCCACGTGCGCCAGATCCTTGATCCGCTCGGCGTTGGCGGTGGTGGCTAACAGCAGCAGGCCCAGCAGGAAATACAGATTACGCATGAATAAACTCCGTTCGCTGCTCATCAGAAAGGCCACAGCGGACCGTTGAAAAAGCGCGCCAGCCAACCCATGCTGTTGGCGTCGTGCATGAAGCCCTTACCGCTGTAAGCGATGCGGGCGTCACCGATCTGGGTGGAAAGAATGCTGTTGTTGGGGTTGATATCCTGCGGGCGCACGATGCCCGAGATGCGGATGTATTCTTCGCCCTGGTTGAGTGTCAGCCATTTTTCGCCGCGCACCACCAGGTTGCCGTTGGGTAGGACATCGGAGATGGTTACGGTGATAGCGCCGCTCAGGCTGTTGCTCTGGCTGGAGTCGGCTTCGCCGTCAAAGGCGCGGGTGGCCGACAGGCCGGCTTCCAGCGTGTTGTTGCGGTTGCTGCTGAGCGGCAGCACACCCGGCAGGTTGAAAGTGGGTGTGGCACCGAAAATATTCGGCGCGGCGATGGTGGTGTCCTGGTCCTTATCCGCCGTGGTCTTGGCCGATTTCGACGCCGAGGTGCTTTCGCTGAGGATGACCGTTATCACATCGCCGATACGACGCGCCTTGACGTCCTCAAACAGGCGCACGTCGCGCGCGGCCTGATAGATGGAGCCGTTTTCCGGTGCCTTGCTGACGTAAGCCGCCGGCATGGTCGCCCGGTAGTCGTCCTTCGGTTGCGGCACGGAGGCGCAGGCGCCGAGCAACAGCGCGCAGCCAATGACAAGCACCAACGCTGCGGTTGAGTTGATCTGTTTCATAGTGCGTATCCGCTCGCCTCGGTGGGGTTACAGGTTGGTGGTGACATACTGCAACATGCGGTCGGTGGTCTGTATCGCCTTGGAATTCATTTCGTAGGCGCGCTGGGTTTCGATCATCCCCACCAGTTCCTCGACGACATTGACGTTGGAGGTCTCCAGAGCGCCCTGCGCCACCGCCCCCAGACCGTTCAGGCCCGGCGTGCCGGTGGAAGGCGAACCGCTCGAGGCGGTCTCCTGGTAGAGATTCTGGCCGATCGCCTGCAAGCCGGCGGGGTTGACGAAATCGGCCAGCTGAATGTTGCCGACCTGGGTCGGCGCCGGGCTGCCGGGGGTCATCACCGAGACCACGCCGTCCGAACCGATGGTGATACTGGTGGAATTATTCGGAATGGTGATGGCGGGCTGGATCACAAACCCGCTGGAGGTCACCAGCTGTCCGGTCTGATCCATATGAAAGGAGCCGTCGCGGCTGTAGGCCAGATTACCGTCCGGCTGCAACACCTGAATGAAGCCCCGCCCCTGAATGGCCACGTCCAGACTGTTGTTGGTCTGGATAATGTTGCCCATGGTGTGAATTTTTTCCGTGGCCACGGTACGCACCCCGGTGCCGAGCTGCAATCCGGTGGGCAGACGCGTGTCCTGCGAGGACTGCGCACCGACCTGACGGACATTCTGATACAGCAGGTCCTCGAACACCGCGCGGTCGCGCTTGAAGCCCGTGGTGTTGACGTTGGCCAGGTTGTTGGAGATCACGCTCATGCGTGTCTGCTGCGCTTCCAGCCCGGTTTTAGCTACCCAGAGTGCCTTGTTCATCGTTTTACCTCGTTGTCTGCCGGATTAACCCAGGTCCATCATTCGGGTTGAACTGGCATCATTGTCTTCGGCGGTCTTCATGATTTTGACCTGCATCTCGAACTGGCGCGCCAGCCCGATCATATTGACCATGGCTTCGATGCTGTTAACGTTACTGGACTCCAGCGCGCCGCTGACCAGCGACACGTCGGTGGACGCCACCGCCGGTACATTGTCGCGCGTGCGCAGCAGACCGTCGCCGCCTTTGACCAGCAGCGCGGGTTCCGGCGACACCAGCTTAATCCGCCCGACCTCCGACAAGGTGTTGGGCTGCTGGCCGACCGGGCGCACGCTGATAGAACCGTCGACGCCGATTTCCAGTTGTTCGAAATCCGGAATGACAATCGGCCCGGCGTCGCCGAGCACCGGATGATCGGCGCCGGTGAGCAACTGCCCGTTGGCGTTCACGTGCAGATTGCCGGCGCGCGTATAAGCCTCGCTGCCGTCGGCCGACTGCACCGCCAGCCAGCCGTCGCCGTTGACGGCTACGTCGAGCGAACGCCCGGTGGTCTGGATAGTCCCCTTGTCGAAGCTCACGCCGACGTCTTCGGCGGTGGCAAATGCCCGCGTCTCCAGGCCAGGACCGGAAATCAGCTGGGTGCGGAAGTTGGCCAGATCCTGCTGAAAGCCCACGGTGTTGGCGTTGGCCAGATTGTGGGTGTTCAACGCCTGGGCGTGCATCAGCTGCTTGCCGCCGTTGGCTACCACATACAGGACTCGATCCATGGTTTCAGCTCCCGCTCAACGCTTAACGGATATTGATAATGGTCTGGGTAATAGTATCGGCGGTGGTGATCACCTGAGCGTTGGCCTGAAAGTTACGCTGCGCGGTGATCATGCCGACCAGTTCCGCGGTCAGATCCACGTTGGAACCTTCCAGCGCGCCGGACTGGATCAACCCCAACGAACCCGAGCCGGGTTCGCCCACCAGCGGCACGCCGGAATCGAAAGTCTCCGCCCAACTGGTGTCGCCCAACTGCCGCAGTCCCTGCGGATTGTTGAAGTTGGCTATGGCCAACTGACCCAGGGTGCGCGACTGGCCGTTGGTGAACCGCGAAGTGATCATGCCGGTGTCGCTGATATCGATACCGCTCAGCCGGCCGGTGGCAAAACCGTCCTGCTCCAGCGCACTGACACTGAACGGACTGCCGTACTGGCTGGTCTTGGTAAAGTCGATATCCAGCACCATGCTCGCGGCGCCACCGCCGGGGTCGAACGAGGGCACGGTGATAGAACTCGGAAAAGCGGTCGTGTCGATGGCGCCGGTGCTGGAGAACTGAACGGTATCGGGGCCGCTGCGCTGCGTACCATCCACGTACAGAAACGTCTCCCACTGATTCGGTACGCCGCTTTTGCGGAAATACAGTGTCGACAGGTGGGGCGAGCCCAGCGTGTCGTACACGGTCAGCGAAGTGGAATTGTTGTAAGTGCTGGCGTCGGCGGGGTCGAAGGCCTGCTGAGTGGAACCGTCGGCACTGGCGACAACGGAAGACGCGCTGGCGGC
>JASBSN010000038.1 GCA_030148915.1 Thiogranum sp. | reverse complement strand
GTGGATACACTGGTCTGCCAGCAAGGGTTTCAGTTTTTTCCCGACCGGGCCACGGCGGCCGCCGAAATGGCGCGCGTATTGCGCGCCAAGGCACGGGTGGTGATCAGCGTCTGGCGGCCGTTGGCCGAGTGCGACTTTTTTGCCTGCCTGTGCGCCGCGCTGGAGGCGGTCGACGCCCATGAGCTGGCGACGCTGATGCGCCTGCCGTTTGATTTCATCACCGACGAAGCCTTCGTCGCCCTCTTTGCCGCGGCCGGTTTCGCCGACCTTCACTGCCTGCAGCAACAGCGTCCACTGGTAATCGAGGGCGGTGTGCCGCACGCTATCGAGGTGGCCTACTCCACCCCCATCGGGCCGAAGTTGGCCGCATTGCCCGCTGCACAACAGGACCGGTTCCGGCAAACGTTCACCGAGTTGCTGGAGTCCCTGAGCGGGGGTGACAAAACCATGGGCAACATGGCGACAAGTGTGTTAATCGCAGACAACGCGCGCTGATCTCAACCCTCGGTCATCATCATATGAACGTGGCAATTCCCGCGCCGGTCGTCTAGACTATCCTTCTCAATAAATAAGGGCGAAGACTTTGCAGCGTGGGTCATAATCTATGAAAGCAGCAGTTCACCCTTACCAGGAACAGCGACTGGAAGCCCTGCGCGGCTATGACATTCTGGATACGCCGAAGGAAGCGGATTTCGACGATGTAGTTCAGCTCGCCGCACAGATCTGCAAGGTTCCTACCTGTCTTATCAGTTTTGTCGACGCCGACCGGCAATGGTTCAAAGCCGCGACCGGGCTCAAGGTTGTCCAGACACCCTTGGAAGCTTCCATCTGCGCGCACGTCATCCTCGAACAGGACTTTGTCGAAATACCCGATACCGCCTCCGATCGGCGCGTCGTTGACAATCCGCTCTGCCTGGGCGACCAGGGCTTTCGCTTCTATGCCGGCGCGCCGCTCAAAACCGACCAGGGCTTGCCACTGGGAACGCTCTGCGTACTGGATTACATCCCCCGTACCCTGACCCGCGTACAGCGCAACGCCCTTAAAGTGCTGGCCAATCAGGTGATGAAACAGCTTGAACTGCGTCGGGCGCTGCAATACCAGCATGTGCTGCGTCGCGAAATCGACCACCGCGTGACCAACTCGCTCACCACCGTCTCTTCGCTGGTCCGTCTGCAGAAACGACAGGTGAGCGATAGCGTTTCGCGGGATGCGCTGCAGGCGGTGGAAAACCGCATCCGCACCATCGCCCTGCTGCACCGCGAGCTGTGTCAGTCGGCGTGCGCCGAACTGATCGACCTGCAGCCCTTCATGCAGCGGATCGAGTCGATGTTGCAAAAGAGCGCCCCGGCAAACGTCGACGTCAGCATGATGTTCGACAACGTCTCGGTCTCCTCTGAACGGGCCTCGAGCATCGCCATCATCGCCAATGAGTTTGCCGCCAACTCGTTTGCGCATGCCTTCCCCGAGGAGCGCCCCGGAACTATCCAGGTGCGTGGGACAATGGATGCGCAAGGCGTCTTCACGCTTTGGTGCACTGATGACGGCCTCGGCGCCAACGGGCACGCCCCGCCAAGCGCCGGCGGCCTCGGTATGCTGATTATGAACGCCTCCGCATCGCAGCTCGGCGGCGAATGCCGAATCCTGGAAAGCACGCGGGGATTTCAGTTAGCTATCGATTTTCCGTTGGAAGGTTTCGGGGAAGAGCAGCAGCGTTCGCGCGTCGCGCAGTAAAATAATCATACTGAGGCCGGAGCGACTCGCCTGGTGGACACTCTGGCCGGTGCGCGAAAGTGGCATTGATCCAGATGATGGACACTTCTATCCTCCCTTGCTAATATTGCGCCCCGTATGGCAGGCAAACCCGGGCCTTCGACGAGCAGACTTGTGCAGGCGGCATTTTTTGCCTTCGCCGTGTTGTTCGCACAGAGTTTGCACATGCATTTCTATGTCCACCACGGCGACCGTGATCAGCCTCAAGAAACCAGCACCCACTCGGCCTATCTGTCTGTCCAGGATACCGACGAACCTCACCACAACGAAGTCGGTGAAGTCGATATCGCCCAGGCTAATTTGCTGAAAACGCCGGTATTCACACCGCCGATTGGCGTTTTTCTCTTGCTCGGTCTCCTTCTGGTGACCTGGCGACGCTCCCAGCCGCTCCTCTGGCCACGCCGCCCCACGACCCGGCCGCCGCGACGACGGCAAGCCGCCGCACTACCGCCACTGCGCGCCCCACCCCGCTAAACCCTCCCATTACCGGCCGACCGCGACACCGCTGTCGGCGGTGCAGCTACGTTTTTCTCTGATAGCAATACAGGCGCGGCCACGCGCCGAGGACATCGAGCATGTCGAATCTGTTTCACCCGTGGCGCCACCGCCAACGGGGCGCGGCGTTCGTTGGCGCGGCGTTATTATGCCTCACACCGCTCTCTATTTTTGGCCAGCAGCAGACGCTATGGACTCTGGAAGAGAGTATCCGTCGTGCGCGGGAAATCGCACCCGAACTACGCGGCGCGGAAGCTGCGGTCGCGGCCCGGCAAGGTGCCCTGCACCAGGCGGGTGCCTGGCCGAACCCCCAGATCGAGTTACGCGCCGACGATAAGATAGGCAAAGATGCGGGCACCGGGGGCACGGATTTCACCCAATTCTCGTTCAGTCAGCCGCTGCCGGTGAGTGGCCGTCTCGGGCACCGACAAGCGGTCGCCGAGGCGGCGCTGGACGCTGCCCGCGCCGAACGCCGCTACCAGCAAGTGCGTCTCGAAACCGAGGTCGCCCGGCGTTATCACGCCCTACAGCTGGCAGCGGAACGCTTGCGCCTCGCTGAACAGCGCCTGCAGTTGGCCGACGACTTTCAGCGCATCGGGCAACGGCGCGAACAAGCCGGGGAGCTTTCCCATCTGGAACGTCTGCGTCTGGACCTGATACGGGAGTCGGCCCAGCAGATACTGGACAAGGCCGAAGGGGCCTACAACGAAGCCCAGAGCCGCTTCCGCGCTTATCTGGCGCTGTCAGCCCAGACAAGGCCGCAACTGACGCCGCTCCAACCCTTTTCAGACATCCCCGCGCTGCAGGTATTGCAAGCGGGCTTGCCGAAACATGCGGCGTTGCAGAGCGCTAAACATCAGGTTAAGGCGGCGCGATCGGAGGTCGGCCTGGCGCGTGCCGAACGCTTGCCGGATCCCATCGTACGCGTGTTTCGTGAACAGGACTTTCTTAACGGGCGTCGCCAGGAGGTTACCGGCATCGGCGTCGGTATCACCGTGCCGATCTGGAACCGTAACAACGGGCGCATCGATGAAGCACGCGCCCAGACCATTGAGATCCAGTCGCAGCTCCAGGCGCTGCAGCGGGACCTGCGCAGCCGGGTGCAGCAGAGTTATCTGCATCTGCATCACCTTGTCGAACAGGGCGAACACTATCGCACCCAGGTCTTCCAGCCGGCGCGAAAAGTATTCGCTTTAACACGTAAGGGATACGCCAGCGGCGAGCTGGAGATCCTCTCATTGATCGACGCCAACGATACCTTTTTCAATTCACGCGAACGCTACCTGGAATTGCTCCAGGAAGCGTGGCTGGAGGCCGCGGACCTGCGTTTGGCGGCCGGTCGTCTGTTGGTCACCCCGGAACAGGAACGCAACCCATGAAAATATTCTTATTAGCGCTGGTACTGAACCTGCTACCGCTGCTGGCATCGGCCGCAGACGTCGAACTCAGCGCTGAGCAACTGGGCAATGTACAGCTGTCAACCACCACGGTGACATCGCGCGAGATTCAACCGCGCCTGGCGTTGACCGGCATGCTCACCGCCGATCAACGCAAAAGCTATCGCGTCACGCCGGTAGTCGAGGGCATGGTCACTGAGTTACTGGCGGTGGAAAACGAAACCGTGCGCAAAGGGCAAGTGCTGGCCCGTTTACGCAGCAACAGTCTGGGCGAGGCGCAGGCCGCATACCTGGAGGCGCTGGCTCGCTTCGATCTGGCCCGTGCCGAACGCAGGCGTATCGAAGGGCTTTGGAAGGACGGCATTGTCGCTGAACGTCGCTGGCTGGCGGTAGACAGTGAATACAAAAGCGCCCGCGCCACCCTGGAGGCCCGGCGCCGGCTGTTATCGCTGGCCGGGTTGCCGGACACGCAGATACAGGCGCTGGCGCGCCAACCGGACCGGCTGGCGGAGTTCGAACTGACCAGTCCCATCGACGGGCTGGTGACCGGGGTGGAAATCGAGTCGGGTCAACTGGTCGGCGCCGGGCAGGTCGGCTTTCATGTCGACGATCTCTCCAGCTTGTGGGCGGAAGTGCGGATCCCGGTGGCCAGCCTGGCGCAGATCAAGCTCGGCACCGCGGCCAGCGTACGCGTACAGGCCAACCCCGAGCACGATTACCGGGGTCGCCTGCAGTCACTGGCGGGTAAGGTCGAGCCGCAAAGCCAGACCCTAGGCGGGCGCATTGTCGTGGACAATCCGCAAGGGCAGTTACGCCCGGGCATGTACGCCAGCGTGACGCTAAGCGGCAATGTCTACCAGGGGCTGGTGGTGCCGGCCAGCAGTGTGTTTCGTGTCGGCGAGCAGGCCTATGTGTTCCAGGTGCTCGAGCGCGGGCGCTACCGGCCGGTAGCGATCGACATCGGCGCCGTAACCGATGACTGGATTCCCGTGCGCAGTGGCATTGCGGCGGATGTGGAGATTGTCAGCAGCGGCGTCGCCGAGTTGAAATCCCACTGGCAGTATCAGGGGGGCGCGTAAGCCATGATCGCTGCGCTGATTCGTTTTTCGCTGATCCAGCGGCTGATGGTACTACTGCTGGCCGGCGCCCTGAGCGCCGCCGGCGTGTGGGCGTTTCGCACCCTGCCCATCGACGCCTTTCCCGATATCGCCGCGCCCCAGGTGCTGGTGATTGTCAAGGCGCCGGGCCTGTCGCCGACCGAGGTGGAAAGCCGCATCACCTTCCCCATCGAGGCGGAAATGCAGGGCCTGCCGCGCCAGACGGTGTTGCGCTCGACCACCAAGTATGCGCTGAGCTCGATCACCATCGATTTCGAGGACGGTACCGATATCTACTGGGCGCGCCAGCAGGTGGCCGAACGTCTCAACCAGGTCTGGGGCGAATTGCCAGACGGTGTGGAGGGCGGGCTCGGGCCCATCACCACACCTTTGGGTGAGGGGTACATGTACCGGGTCGAAGGCCGCGGCTATAGCAACCTGGAACTGCGGCGCATTCAGGACTGGGTGATCCGTCCGCGTCTGCGTACGGTGACCGGGGTGGCCGATGTCAATTCCCTGGGCGGAGAGGTCAAAGTCTTCGAGGTGGTTGCCGACCCGGCGGCGCTGCTGGCCTACGGGCTCGCCGTCGGCGATCTGCAAGCCGCTCTGGCGGCCAACAACCGCAATGCCGGCGGCGACCGCATCAACCGCAACGACGAGGTGCTGCTGGTGCGCACCGTCGGGCAGCTACAGGATATGGACGACATCCGCAGCATCACGGTCGCCACGCGCAACGGGGTGCCGCTGCACATCTCGGATCTGGCCGAGGTGCGCATCCATTCCCTGACGCGCTACGGCGCGGTCACCGCCGACGGCGAAGGTGAAGTGGTGACCGGTCTGGCGTTGCTGCGCCGCGGCGCCAACAGCCGCAGCACAGTCGACGGCGTCAAGCGCGAGCTAGAAGCGCTCAAGACAACACTGCCCGAGGGCGTGCACATTGTGCCTTTTTATGATCGCACCGACCTGGTGACCGACGCCGTATGGACGGTGGAAAAGGCCTTGGGCGAGGCGGTGGTGCTGGTGCTGCTGGTATTGATCGTGATGCTCGGCAACTTGCGCGCGGCGCTGACCGTGGCGCTGATCCTACCGCTGTCGGTATTGTTCACCTTCGTGCTGATGCGCCTGTTCGGGGTCAGCGCCAACCTCATGTCGCTGGGCGGCCTGGCGATCGCCATCGGCATTCTGGTGGACGCCGCGGTGGTGGTGGTGGAGAACATCCATACGCAGCTCAGTCACGCGCCGCCGGGCGTCAGCCGCCTGCACCTGGTGTACCGCGCCGTGCTGGAGGTGGCGACACCGGTGATCTCCGGCGTACTGATTATTATCGTGGTGTTTCTGCCGCTGTTCAGTTTGTCCGGACTGGAGGGCAAAATGTTCACCCCCCTGGCGGTCACCATTTCCTTTGCCCTGGTCGGCTCCTTGATCTTGTCGCTGACCGTCATCCCGGTGCTGGCCAGCCTGTTGATGCGCGGCGGCGACGAACAGGACGGTCGCCTGTTGACCCACCTCAAGCGCGCCTATCTGCCGGGCATGCGCTGGGCGCTGCGGCGGCGCAAGACGGCGGTCGGCGGCGCCTTGCTGCTGCTGGTGATCGCCGCCCTGCTGTTCCCCCTAATCGGCAAGGAGTTCATGCCGATTATGGATGAAGGCACCACGGTGGTGATTATTGAAAAACTGCCGAGCATTTCGCTGGAACGGTCGCTGCAACTCGACGAACCCTATCAGAAAGCCATGATGGAGCTGCCGGAGGTGATTGGTGTGGTGTCGCGTACCGGCGCCGATGAACTGCGCATGGACCCCATGGGCCTGTATCAGACCGACAATTTTCTCATCACCAAGCCGCGTGACCAATGGACCGCGAGCCTGGAGGATTTCCAGCAGAGGCTGCGCGACAAGCTTGACGGCTTTGTCGGTATCGACTATGCCTTCACCCAGCCGATCGACATGCGGGTGTCTGAAATGCTCACCGGTGTACGCGCGGCGATGGCCATCAAACTGTACGGCGATGACCTGCAGGTGCTGGAGGCGAAGTCCAAACAGATCGAAACCCTGATCAACGACATACCCGGCGCGGTCGATGTCTTCCGCGCGCCTTTGTCCGGCCAGATTTATCTGCAGGTCGATATCGACCCCCAGGCCATCGCACGCTTCGGGGTCAATATCGAGGACATCAATCAGCTGGTGGAAATCGCCGTGGGCGGGCGCGTGGTCACCGAGGTCATCGAGGGCAATCAACGCATCGGCGTATTATTGCGCTTCCCGCAAGCGGCGCGCTCGTCGCCGGCCGCCATCGGCGCGCTGCGGGTGGAGACGCCCGGCGGCAACAACGTTCCGCTGAGCAGCCTGGCGACGATCCGCGAAGTGGACGGTCCCGTAGCTATCACCCGCGAGTCAGCCAAACGCCAGGTGGTGGTGCAGGCCAACGTCGAGGGCCGCGATGTGGTGGGTTTCGTCGACGAAATCCGCGCCACCCTGGAGCGCGAGGTGCAACTGCCGCCGGGCTATTACGTGACCTACGGCGGCCAGTTCGAAAATCAGCAGCGTGCGGCCGCGCGCCTGGCGCTGGTGGTGCCGATTGCCATCGCGTTGATTTTCGTCATGCTGTTCACCACCTTCCGCTCGCTGTCCCAGGCCGGTCTGATTATTCTCAATATCCCCTTCGCCATGATCGGCGGCGTCGTCAGTCTTTATCTCTCGGGACTATATTTGTCGGTACCGGCCTCGGTGGGCTTCATTACCCTGTTCGGTGTGGCTGTTCTCAACGGGGTGGTGATGGTGACTTACTTCAACCAGCTGCGTGAGTCCGGCAGACCGCTGCTCCAGGCGGTAGAAGAAGGCGCCGAACGCCGGCTGCGCCCGGTGCTCATGACGGCGTTAATCGCCAGTCTCGGTTTGGTGCCCTTGTTGGCGGCCACCGGGCCGGGCTCCGAACTGCAACGGCCGCTGGCGGTGGTGGTGATCGGCGGACTGGTCACCTCGACCTTACTGACATTGGTGCTGCTTCCCACCCTGTATGCCTGGTTGGAGGGGCGCGCGGAGCGTCGCGGCGAACTCATTACGGAGGAACGTGCGTGAAACAACTGACCCTACTGGCTCACAACGGTGCCCAACAGGAACTGGCCGATCAGCTGCGCGCTCTGAGGCAGGTATCCGCCTTTACGTTTACGCATGTGGAAGGCCATGGCCAGCATCTGGACAACGACCCCCGTCTCTCGGCGCGCGACAAGGTCGTCGGCTATACGCCACGTGTGCGCATCGATATTTTGCTCGACGAGGGCGACGTCGAGTCGGTGCTCGACACGTTACGCCAGACAGCCTATGGCATAAGCGGCCATTGCACCTACTGGCTCACGGCGATAGAACAAAGCGGAAAGTTATGAGCCAAGGCTACGGGAGCTGCCCTTCAGCGAAAGGAGTTGCCCGAAGCAGTGGCATGAGCGAGATTAATCTCTATACTATGAGTAACGGCATACCACAAATGCTCAGATATCCGGAATTGAAGAGGTGAGAGTATGAGCGATAGTCTGATCAAAGAAGCCAAGAAAGTACTGGCCGGCAAGTCCGGGCGCCTGGAAGACGAAGAGCTGGAATATCTGGCCCGCGAAATCACCAAATTGGGGTTTAAACTCGGTTATGCACGCGCCTATGCCGCAGGCCCCGGCCTGGTGAAGAAACTGGTCCATGAGTTGGAGCGCCAGGAGAAAAAGATTAACGACATTCGAAAAGCACTCGGTTTTAGCTGACCGCACGGTTCATCAGGCGGAGCAGCCCTACTGCGTGCTGTGGTGACACCCGAGGGTGGGAAACAGACGGGCGACGTCATGCCCGGCTGTTCATGTACTATGGCCGGTTCATGTGAACCGGAGCCAGCTACCTCCCTGTAGGGCCCCACTATGACTACCCGCATGTTTTAAGAGCCGGAGAAAACCGTCGCTCAAGGATCGAAGCGATTATAGGTTTACTGCAATGGCCGATCTGCGCTACGTTCAAGGAAGCGAATATCCGCCAGATACCGACTGCCTATGTTTGACACCATTGCCATTCTGATTACTGTTGCAGCACTGTTCAGCTACTTAAACCACCGCTTCATTCGTCTGCCCACCACCATCGGTCTGATGGTGATCGCGCTGGGGATTTCAATAGCCTTGGTCCTGGTTGGGGCATTAGGTTGGCCGGCTTTACGTCAGGGGGCCGAAGCGTTCCTGCGCGGTATCGACTTTCACGAGACGCTGATGCAAGGCATGCTGAGTTTTTTGCTGTTTGCCGGCGCGCTGCACGTCAATCTCTCGGATCTGCGCGAGCAGAAATGGGTGATCACGCTGCTCGCCACCTTTGGCGTGCTGATGTCTACTTTTCTGGTTGGCGGCTTTACCTACTGGTTGATGCAACTTCTGGATCTGCACCTGCCGCTGGTCTATTGCCTGGTATTCGGCGCCCTGATCTCGCCGACCGATCCGATAGCCGTGCTAGGCATTATCAAAACCACCCAGGCGCCACAGTCGCTGGTGACCAAGATTACCGGCGAGTCGTTGTTTAACGATGGGGTCGGAGTGGTCGTGTTCACTGTGCTGGCGGGCATCGCCATCGGCGATCAATCGGTCTCCGCGGTCAGTATAGGTGTGCTGTTCGCCGAGGAAGCGCTAGGGGGCGCGATTTTTGGTCTGATGATTGGTGCTATCAGCTACTCGCTATTGCGCAGTATCGACAATTACTCCGTCGAAGTGTTGATCACCCTGGCCCTGGTTACCGGCGGCTACGCGCTGGCCTCGGCCCTGCATCTTTCCGGGCCGATCGCCATGGTGGTGGCCGGTCTCCTGATCGGCAATCACGGGCGTAACTCGGCCATGTCGGAAACGACACGGCGTCATCTGGATACCTTCTGGGAGCTGGTCGACGAGTTGCTCAATACCGTCCTGTTTGTGCTCATCGGGCTCGAAGTGCTGGTGCTCAGTTTTAAAACCACTTATATAGAAGCGGCATTGATGCTCGCCCCGGCCGTACTGTTTGCCAGACTGATCAGTATCGGCATACCTTTATTGTTGCTGCGTCGCGACCGCGACATCGCTTCCGGTGTCATTCCGATTATGACCTGGGGAGGACTACGCGGCGGCATTTCGGTCGCGCTGGCGCTGTCGCTGCCTCTGGGCGCGGAGCGCGAAATTATCCTCGCCGTGACTTATCTGATCGTCGTGCTGTCGATCACCCTACAGGGTTTGACGATTGGCCCGTTGATCCGTCGCCAATGCTCGCCCTCAACCGAGAGCGCCCCACCGCGATAATGTTTCGCACTGCCAGCGTGTGTCTATATCGGTGACAACGCCGACGTCGTGCGTTTCGAGCAGTTTCAGCGTTGTTGCGTTAGCCCTCAGAATGTCGCGCGCGCCCTTGTCATCGTCGAGCCGCAGCAGCGCCGGCGCATGCCGGGCGCAGAAGCCCACCGGGTGCCCGCGTCGTCGGCCATAAGACGGCGCCACCAAATCCGCCCCGGCGGCCAGAGCGCCCGCCAGTTGAGCCACTACGGTTGACGACACATAGGGCATGTCGCCCAATGCGACGAGCCAGCCCTCGGCGTCCCGACTGGCGGCCACACCTCGGGCGATGCTGGTCCCCATGCCCGCCTCGGCGCCCGGATTGACCACCAGCTCGAAGCCCTCTGCGGCCAGAAGCGCCGCTAGCTCGTCGCTGTGTTGGCCGATTACCACCAGCGTGCGCGCCAGGGCACTGCGTAACCGGCGGGCGCTGGCCAGCACCATAGGTGTACGGTCATCGAGTCGGTGCAGCAGTTTATTGCCGTGGAAGCGTCGGCTGCGACCTGCCGCCAGCAGGATACCGACCGGTGCGCCGCTCATGCCGCGCTGAGGGCGTGCGGTTCGCTGCGCCGCGCCCGATGTCGCAGCGCGGTGATTTCGGCCAGTATGGACAGGGCGATTTCCGGCGGTGAGTGACTGCCGATGGCCAGACCGACCGGGGCATGCAGGCGTTGCAGTTGCTCAGCGCTCAAACCGAGACTGTGCAGGCGCTCACGGCGTTTTTCGCAGTTCAGGCGGGAACCTATGGCGCCGACATAAAAGGCCGGTGAAGCCAGGGCGTCGAGCAACGCCATGTCGTCCAGCTTGGGATCGTGGGTGAGCGCAAGGACCACGCTGCGAGCGTGCGTGGCATACTCGCGCACGGCGTCATCCGGCATACAGTGGAGGCGTTCGCAGTGTTCGTAGTTACCCTGCTGTGCTGCGCTTTCCCGCGGGTCGCAAACAATGACCCGGTAATTGAGCATCAAGGCGATCTGCGCCACGTAAGCGGACAAGTGCCCGGCGCCGATCAACAGCATTTGCCAGTCCGGGCCGAAAGTTTTGCGCAGATGGGTGGGCGCGTACTGGAATTCGCTCTCGGCGGTGGCCCGGTGCAGGCTGGTTTCGCCGGTCTGCAGGCAGACACGCCGCGCCACCAGCCGATTGTCGGCCATGCGCGCCAACAGGATGTTCAGCGGCTCGGCACTGACGAGCTCTTCAACCAGCAATTCCAGCCGACCGTTGCAGGGCAGCCCCAGCCGCGTGGCCTCGCTGCGGTTGACGCCATAATCGACCAGGGTCGGAAACGGCTCGCCGAGTTCGCCCGAGCGGTAACGCGCGAGCAGATCCTGCTCGACGCAACCGCCGGAAACCGACCCCGCGTAACGGCCGTCGCGGCGCATCAGCATCAGCGAACCGAGCGGGCGCGGCGACGAGCCCCAGGTGCGCACCACGGTGACCAGCGCCGGCCGGTGCCCCTGCTGCAGCCAGTCGACGGCGGTGGTGAGGATCTCGCGCTCGGTGCTTTGCAGGGCGGTCGACATCGGGGTACGGTCTCAGGCGGACAGCGCCAGCGGCAGGCGCTCGAAATACCGGCCGGTGGCGGCGCGCAACGCATTGGCCACCGCCGGTGCGATCACCGGAGTGGCGGGTTCGCCGACACCACTCGGTGGCTGCGCCGAAGGTACAATATACACTTCGACCTCGGGCATCTGGCCGATGCGCAATACCTGGTAGTCGTTGAAGTTGGACTGCACCACGCTGCCCGCCTCGAAGGTGATTTCGCTGCTCAGCGCGGCCGACAGTCCATAGCCCATGCCGCCTTCCATCTGCGCGCGCACCACGTCCGGGTTGACGGCGATGCCGCAGTCGACGGCAATCACCACACGGTCCACAGAGAAACTGTTGTCGGCGTGCACGCTGACCTCGGCCACCTGGGCGACGTAGCTGTTGAAAGACTCGTGCACGGCGATGCCGCGCCCGCGCATTTCGCCCAGCGATTCCCCCCAGCCGGCCTTGTCGGCCGCCAGCTCCAGTACGGCCAGATGGCGCGGGTGCTTTTTCAGCAGCGTGCGGCGAAACTCCAGCGGGTCGCGCCCGGTTTCGGCGGCCAGCCGGTCGATGAATGTTTCCACCGCAAAGGCGGTATGCGTGGAGCCGACCGAACGCCACCACTGCACCGGCACCGGCAGCTGCGTCGTATGCAGTTCGATGCGCAGGTTGGGAATGGCGTACGGCAGGTTGGCCGCGCCCTCCACCGAGGTCACATCCACGCCGTCTTTGACCAGCATGCCCTCGAAGGCGCTGCCGGCGGCGATCGACTGCCCGACCACGCGCTGGCGCCAGGCGACCGGGTTGCCCTCCCGGTCCAGCGCCGCTTCCATGCGGTGCAGGTACATGGGGCGGTAATAACCGGCGCGCATGTCGTCCTCGCGCGTCCACACCAGTTTGACCGGTACGCGGCTGTCGCTGGCCTTGACGATCTGCGCCGCCTCGCTCACGTAGTCGGACTGCGGGTTGGCGCGCCGGCCGAAGGAGCCGCCAGCGTAGAGCATATTGATTTTCACCTGTTCGGGCGCGATGCCGAACACCGCCGCCACGGCCCGCTGATCGGGCGTCTGAAACTGTGCGCCGTTCCAGATCTCCACGCCTTTGTCGTTGCGCTGCAGCACGCAGTTCATAGGTTCCATGGCCGCGTGCGCCAGGTAGGGAAAAGTCATTTCGGCCTGTAGGGTTTTGTGGCCCGGCGCCCGCAGCGCGGCCTCGGTGTCACCCTCGTCACGGGCGACATTTCCCGGCTTTAGCGCCAACTCACGATACTGCGCCAGCAGCTCCGGCGTGCCCTGGTTGAAGGCATCGCTTTCGTCCCACTCGATACGCAGTGCGTCACGACCTTTTTTGGCGCTCCAGAAATCGCCCGCCAGTACCGCGACACCCGTGGGGATCTGCACCACCTGTTGCACGCCGGGAACGGCCTTGGCTTTGGCCGCATCGAAGCTTTTCAGCTTGGCGCCGAAACGCGGCGGGTGGGCCACCAGCGCCGTGAGCATGCCGGGCAGTTGCACATCCTGGGTGAACCGGGCGGTGCCATTGGTCTTCGCCTTGCTGTCTTTGCGTGGCACGGGCGTGCCGATCAGACGGAATTCCTCGGGGTCTTTGAGCATCACTTCGCCCGGCACCGGCTGTTGCGCCGCCCGCTCGGCAAAGTCACCGAAGCTGGCCTGGTGATCGCCGGCGGCGTGGCTCAGCACCCCTTCGCTGACGGTGATTTCATCTTCCGGCACCGCCCAGGCCTTAGCCGCCGCGGCCACCAGCATGGCGCGCGCGGCCGCCCCGGCTTTGCGCATTTGCTCCCAGGAGTTGGCCATCGAGGTGCTGCCGCCGGTGCCCTGGATTTTGCCCCAGAACAGATTGTTATAGCGCGCCGGGTCGGCGGGCGCGGCCTCGACCTGCACCTGCGACCAGGCAGCGTCCAGCTCTTCGGCCACCAACGTGGCCAGGCCGGTATAGGCGCCCTGCCCCATCTCCACGTGCTTGACGATCACCGTCACGCGGTTGTCACCGCTGATGCGCACGAAGGCATTGGGTTCGAAGGTTTGCGCCGACAGCAGCTGGCTACCGGCCTTGCCGGGACCTGACGGCGCCGGCGCCGGTGCCGCGGCCTGCCCGCCATCGCAGCCGGGCAACAACACTCCCAGGGTGAGACCGGCGCCGGTACCGGCGCTGACCACCAGAAAGCGGCGACGGTCGAGACTGAAGCGGTTTTTTTCCGTCATCTTGAGATCCTCCCTTACGACAGCGCCTTGGACGCCTGTTTGATCGCCGCACGAATCCGCGCATAAGTATTGCAGCGGCAGATATTGCCGGCCATGGCCTCGTCGATATCCTTGTCGGTCGGCTCCGGTTTGCGGCTCAACAGTGCAACGGCGGACATGATCTGCCCCGACTGACAGTAGCCGCACTGCACGACATCGAGCGACTCCCAGGCGGCCTGTACGGCCCGGGCCGACGACAACTGCAAGCCTTCGATCGTGGTTACCGCCTTGCCCGCGGCGGCCGACACCGGCGTCACGCAGGAGCGGATAGGCGTGCCCTGCAAATGCACGGTGCAGGCGCCGCACTGGGCGATACCGCAACCGTACTTGGTGCCGGTCAGGCCGAGGCTGTCGCGCAGCGCCCACAGCAACGGGGTGTCGGGCGCAACGTCGAGTTGACGGGGCGTTCCGTTGAGGGTGAATTCGATCATGCCTGATAGCCTCCGTGAAACGGCAAAAGGTAAACGCTTAGCATGTGCTCGCGCAGGGGGGATGTCCAGCGCGCTGTACGGTTAAGCGCGGTGGGGGCGTTGCGCACTACACCTGATGCAGCGCTAGCGCCCGGCTGTGCTCGCCAGGCGGTGTCCACGGGCAGCGAAAAAGGCTTCCAGGAGATCGACCTGCGCCAGATCCACTTGCGCCGCGAAGCGTGCCATATCGGTATTTTTTTGGTGCAGGATTTGATCAGCCCTGCCAGGGTGACATCCATGGCCTCGTGCAGGCCCTGGTCGGTCACCCTTGCCTTGATCGCATCCCAGTTCTTCTGCGCGTCGTTCGCGGTGGCCAAAAGCGCAGACCAGTCTCCCGGTTTGGCGTGCACCACAGCCAGTACTCTGAAACCGGCGTAGTCCAGTAAAGAGACCTCCCGCGGAACTTTGAGCGTACTGCTGTCAAGCGCTTCGATCAGGGTGCGATAAGCCTCGGGAGACTTCAACGCGATCACCCCGTAGTCGCCTTGCCCCGCAGCGCGCTTTATCTGCGCGACCAGGGCCTGCAACTGATCCCGGCTACTCCCTGGCAGCGCCTGTTGCACTGCGCCGGCCTGCGCCTCGTAGGCGTGCAGTGCACGTTGGATACCTTTACTGTCCCCGGCAATGGCGAACTCTGTCAGGTCTTCGAAAGGCGAGCTGGCGGCGAGCAGCACGCGGTTATCGGCGCCGCGGGCCACCGCGCTCTGAGCGGCGGCAGCGGCCGGCAAACCGTGGCTGAACGTCAGCACCATGACCAGTAACAGCATTTTTCCAGCAGCGGTTCTCATTTCACTATCTCCTGTATTGGCTCGGGCCCTAGGCCGAGCGACACATGGCCTGGCGCCTAGGGCAGGCGGCGCAACTCGACGCGGCGGTTGCTGCGCAACCCGGCACGGGTGTCATTGCCGGCCACCGGCTGCGTCGCGCCGTAACCGCGCGCACGAAGGTCCGTGGCGCTTATGCCGTGTTCGACCATATAGTCCCTGACATTGTTCGCCCGCAATTGTGACAACCACTGGTTGTAGACGGGATTGCCCTGCGCGTCGGAATGCCCGGCGACTTCCAGTTTGATGCCGGGGTGTTGACGCAGCACTGCGATGATCCGGTCGAGCACCCGCCGCGCGGCGGCGGTCAGCGTATGCGAATCGTAACGGAAATTAACGCCCTCCAGCACCAGGGTCTGGGCGGGCAGACAACCGGTGGCGTCGACGGCATCACCGGCGCTCGATGGGCAGAGGTCGGAACTATCGCCAATGCCGTCGGCGTCACGGTCCGGTTCCGGTGCTGTGACGTGTGCGGCAGTACCGGTTGGTACCGCGGGCGCCGGAGGTACCGGGGGCACTGGGCCCGGCGACTGTCCGGTTAGCTGCGCTGAGTCCGCGGCCGTTATGGCTGACTCTCGGTCTGTAGAGGGTTGCGTGGTCGGCAGCTGCTCGGCCGGTGCACTGGCGGCGGCTGGCGTCGACTCGGCGGGCGCGGTTTCCAGCGCACCCAGATCGATATCCGCCGCGGTCTGCTCCAGCGTTTGCAGGCGTGACTCCAGTTGGCGGATACCGGCCAAAGCGTCTGTCAGCTGTCCGACGCGATTCACACAAGCCAGATCTCGCACCCGCGCCTCCGCCTGCGTTTGCCGAAGTTCGCTACGCGCCTGCTGGAGCTGGCGTCCGGCGCGGTCCAATGCCGCCTGTTGGCGCGTCATCGCGGCGCGCAACTGTTGCAACTCGGCGCGCAATGCCGCCTCGTCAGGCGCCTCGCTGGACGAGCTCGGCAGCCGATAGTATCCCGGCGGCGGCGGATAGACCGCGGCTGCAGGCTGCTCGACGGGTTCGCTCGCCGCCACGCCGGCGCAGAACGCGCTCAGAACCAGTGCGGACAGACGAAAGAGGGCGGTTCGTTTTCTCATACCGATACACTACCCCGCTTTGCGGTGCTGTTCCAGACACCGGTCCCAGTAGGGCACACCGGCAAACCGCGTCTGCAGAAAATCCACAAACGCGCGCACCCGCTGCGAGAGGTGGCGGGTCTGCGGATAGACCGCGTAGGCGTTGACACTGCGCCAGGTGCAGTCGGTCAAAAGCGGTACCAACTCGCCGCGTTCTATGGCCTCGTAACAGATAAACACCGGCTGCAGGGTCACGCCCTGGCCGCCGATCGCCGCGCGCTTGAGAAAATCACCGTTGTTGGCCTTCAACGCCGCAGTGACCCGCACCTGACCTGCGCGGCCCTGCGCATCTTGGTAACGCCACACAGCCGGTTCCGGCAGGTTGGTGTAGACCAGACAGCGGTGCGCCGCCAGGGCCTGGGGCGTTTCCGGGGTGCCGCTCGCCTGCAGATAGGCCGGGCTGGCGGTGAGCACAGTGCGGATGGGTGCGATGCGCCGGGCGATGAGGCTGGAGTCTTCCAGATCGGCAATACGGATGGCGACATCGAAGCTTTCCTGCAGGATGTCCACCTGACGATCATTGAAATCGAGATCGAACTGGATGTCCGGATGCAGGCGCAGAAATTCATTCACCGCGGAGCTCAGGTGCAACAGCCCGAAGCTTAACGGCGCCGCCACGCGCAGGCTGCCGGACAGCGCGCCGTGTGCGCTGGAGACCGCCAGCTCGGTTTCCTGCAGGTCGGCCAGCAGCCGCAGGGCGCGTTCGTAGAGGCTGCGGCCGGTGTCGGTGAGATCCATGCGCCGCGTGGTACGACGGAACAACTGCACCCCCAGGTGCTGCTCCAGCTCCGCCAGACGGCGACTGACGGCGGATTTGGCGATCTGCCGGCGTTCGGCGGCGCCGCTGATACTGCCGGCCTCCACCACACGCACGAAATTATCCAGGGCGTCAAAACGGTCCATATTGTTTCTCATTGCTGAACAATATGTTCTATATAATAGCCTTTATCCCCTCGATATCAACAACTAGAGTTATCGCCAGTCACCGCCACCCCACAGAGGACGATAACTATGCCAACCCCATTACCCACTTCGCTTCGCCTCCTCCACGTCACGGCCAGCGGCCGCCATGACGGCTCGGTCAGCCGCGATCTTTCCCGCCGCTTTATTGAGGCGTTGCGCGACCGTCAGCCGACGGTGCAGGTCCAGCCACGGGACGTGGCGAGCGGCCTGCCGTTCGTCGATGCCGACTGGATCGGCGCCAACTTCACGCCGCCCGACCAGCGCACGGAGGCCCAGAAAGCGGTACTGGCCCGGTCCGACACCTTGGTGCAGGAACTGGTGGCTACCGACATCGTCCTGATCGCCGCGCCGGTCTATAATTTTTCCATCCCCGCCAGCCTGAAAGCCTGGATCGACCTGGTGGCACGTGTCGGCATGACCTTTCGCTACAGCGACAACGGCCCGGTCGGCTTGTTGCAAGGTAAAAAAGCCTACGTAGTGCTCGCCAGCGGCGGCACGCCGATCGGCAGCGAGATCGATTTCGCCAGCGGCTACCTGCGCCACGTGCTCGGCTTTATCGGTATCGATGACGTCACGCTGATTGCCGCCGAGCGCCTGATGCAACAGGCCGAAGACGCGGTGAACCACGCCGAGCAACAGATCCGCCAGGCGGTTGCCGAACTGGACCATGCCGCTTAATCAGACCAGGAGACCCATTGTGACGCACCGTAAACTGGAAAAAATCGTCCGCGCACAGGCCGTCACCGAAGGCGCCGGCGTCACTGTGCACCGCTCCATCGGCACCCCGGGCCTGCGCAACCTCGACCCGTTCCTGATGCTCGATCACTTCGGCAGCGACAATCCCGATGAGTACATCGCCGGTTTCCCCGACCACCCGCACCGCGGCTTTATCACCCTGACCTACATGCTGGACGGACACATGCAGCACCGCGACAGCATGGGCAACCAGGGCGACCTGCAGTCCGGCGGCGTGCAGTGGATGAAGGCCGCCAGCGGCGTCATCCATTCGGAAATGCCGCAGCAGACGGCGGGCCTGATGCGCGGATTTCAGCTGTGGATCAACCTGCCGGCGCGCGAGAAAATGAGCGCCCCGGCGTATCAGGACTATGCACCGTCGGCCATACCTGGGCACGATAGCGATGGCGTGCACGTCAAAGTGCTGGCCGGGCGCTACCGTGATATCCGCGGACCGATCGACGACCCGCATACCCATCTACAGTACCTGGATGTGACGCTGGACGCCGGCAAGGAGTTTACGCAGGCCGTGCCGTCGGGGCTGCGGGCGTTTGTCTATGTGTTCCAAGGTAACGCACTGCTGGAAGGCACAGCCTTAGCTCAGCACACGTTCGCCGTGCTGAGCGCGGGTGACGAAGCAAGTCTGACCGCTGGAGAAACCGGTGCGCGCTTTATCCTCGTGGCCGGGCAACCGCTGGGCGAACCGATCCAGCAGTATGGGCCGTTCGTGATGAACAGTCAGGCGGAGATTGAGCAGGCGATGACGGATTATCG
>JASBSN010000061.1 GCA_030148915.1 Thiogranum sp. | reverse complement strand
AACTACCGGCCGCAGTTTTACTTTCGCACCACGGACGTGACCGGGGCGGTGGATCTGCCGGAGGGCGTGGAGATGGTGATGCCGGGAGACAACGTGAAGATGGTGGTGAGCCTGATCGCGCCGATTGCGATGGAAGAGGGCCTGCGCTTTGCCATCCGCGAGGGCGGTCGTACCGTCGGCGCCGGCGTGGTCGCAAAAATTATCGAGTAATTGTTTACAGGCCAGTAGCTCAATTGGCAGAGCAGCGGTCTCCAAAACCGCAGGTTGGGGGTTCGATTCCCTCCTGGCCTGCCACTTTAAAGCAGTGGTGCAGGTTGAATATATCGGCACCAGCTGAGGAAGCATGAATACAGAGACACAGGCATCCGGTCTGGATACCGCCAAGCTGGCCATTGCGGCACTGTTGCTCGGCGGCGCAATCGTTGCGTTCTACTGGTTTGCAGATCAGATGCTGTTGCTGCGCGTGCTGGGGCTGCTCGGCGTGGCGCTGGTGGCGGTACTGATCGCGGCGCAAACCGGCCCTGGCCGTTCGGTCTGGTCGTTCATCGGCGCCACCCGTACCGAAGTCCGCAAAGTCGTCTGGCCGACGCGGACCGAGACCACGCAAACCGCCCTGGCGGTTCTGGTGATCGTATTGCTGCTGGGCATTCTGGTTTGGGTGCTGGACATTGCAATCCTATGGGCGGTGCGCCTGTTGACGGGTCAGGGAGGCTGAAGCAGATGGCGATGCGGTGGTTCGTGGTGCACGCCTATTCCGGGTTCGAGAACCGCGTCAAGCAGTCGTTGCTTGAACGCATCGAGCGCAGCGGTATGCAGGACAAGTTCGGCGAGATTATGGTGCCGACCGAAGAAGTGGTGGAAATGCGCGAAGGGCAGAAGCGACGCAGCGAGCGCAAGTTTTTTCCGGGTTATGTGCTGGTGCAGATGGACATGGACGATGACACCTGGCACATGGTCAAAGACGTGCCCAAGGTGTTGGGGTTTATCGGGGGCACCTCCGATCGGCCTGCGCCGATCACCGACAAGGAGGCCGACGCCATTTTGCAGCGCGTGCAGGAGGGTACCGAGAAGCCGCGTCCGAAAGTGCTCTTCGAGCCTGGCGAAGTGGTGCGGGTCACCGATGGGCCGTTCAATGACTTCAACGGCGTGGTCGAAGAGGTCAACTACGAAAAGAGCAAGTTGCGCGTCGCGGTAATGATTTTCGGGCGTTCGACGCCTGTCGATCTGGATTTCGGTCAGGTCGAGAAGGGCTGATTTTTTCGGCGGCGGACAAGCCATCCGTCCCGTTCAGTAACAGGGGAGCCGCGAGGCGCTTGCACCCACAGGAGTCAATATGGCTAAGAAAATCGATGCTTATATCAAGCTGCAGGTGAAGGCCCAGGAGGCCAACCCGAGCCCGCCCGTCGGACCCGCGCTGGGCCAGCACGGCGTTAATATCATGGAGTTCTGCAAGGCCTTCAATGCGCAGACGCAGGGACTCGAAAAGGGTATGCCGGTACCGGTGGTGATTACCGTTTACAGCGACCGCAGCTTTACCTTTATTACCAAAACCCCGCCGGCCGCCGTGCTACTGAAAAAAGTCGCCGGCATCACCTCGGGTTCCGGGCAGCCTAACACTCAGAAAGTCGGTAAGGTCGGTCGCGCCCAGCTCGAGGAAGTGGCGAACATAAAAATGCCCGATCTCACCGCGGCGGATATGGACGCCGCAGTGCGCACCATTGCCGGTACCGCGCGCAGTATGGGCCTCGATACGGAAGGGGTGGAGTAAGTCATGGCCGGATTAAGCAAACGCGCAAAAGCGATCGGCGAGAAAATCGAGCACGGCAAACAGTACCCGCTGGACGAGGCGCTGGGTCTGTTGTCAGATCTGTCGAAAGTCAAATTCCGTGAATCCGTGGACGTCAGTGTCAATCTGGGTGTCGATCCGCGCAAGTCCGACCAAGTGGTGCGCAGCTCGACGGTATTGCCGCACGGTACCGGCAAGTCGGTGCGCGTGGCGGTGTTCACGCAGGGCGCCAATGCCGAGGCGGCCAAAGAGGCCGGTGCCGACATCATCGGCATGGATGATCTGGCCGACGAAGTGAAAAAAGGCAATATGGATTTTGACGTAGTCATCGCCAGCCCGGACGCCATGCGCGTGGTCGGTCAGCTCGGTCAGATTCTGGGTCCTCGCGGACTGATGCCCAACCCCAAGGTCGGTACCGTGACGGCCGATGTCGCCACCGCGGTGAAAAACGCCAAGGCGGGTCAGGTGCGTTACCGTACCGACAAAGGCGGCATTATCCATTGCACCATTGGCAAGGTGGATTTCAAAGTCGATCAGCTGCGAGAGAATCTGCAGGCGCTGCTGGCCGATCTTAACAAGCTGAAACCTTCCTCTGCGAAGGGAATCTATATGAAGAAAATTACTGTTTCAACCACCATGGGCCCCGGCCTGTGCGTGGATCAGACAACGCTGGGACTGTAATTTTCGTAAGTTTTGACGCTGCTCGGAACTCCGGGAAGCCGTCAAAGACCGCAGGTGTCGCGAGACTTAATGACCGGGCGAAAGCACGGTGACCTGCGCAGATGGTGAAGCCCCGACAGGAATTTTCTTGTTCGTGGCCGCCGTAACCGGCACCGCCGGCCGCAGTTGGGGCCGGGTGCTGTAACAGTGGACCGAATCGTGTTTCGATTCTGTCCGTGGAGGTAAGTAGGTGGCACTTAGTCTGGAAGAGAAAAAGGCTGTAGTTTCCGAGGTTGCTGAAATCGCCGCGGTGGCGCATTCGGCCGTTGCTGCCGAGTATCGTGGTCTGAGCGTGGTAGAGATGACGCAATTGCGCGCCCGTGCGCGCGATGGCGGTGTCTATCTGCGCGTGATCAAGAACACGCTGGCCAAACGAGCCATACAGGGTACCGATTTCGAGTGCATGCAGGACGGTCTGACCGGCCCCCTGCTGCTGGCTTTCTCCCGCGAAGAACCGGGCGCCGCAGCGCGCCTGGTAAAAGACTTCGCCAAGGAGCACGACCGGCTGGTACCGACCCTGGTGTCGTTTGGCGGCAAGATGCTCGCCGCGGCCGATCTGGATCGTCTGGCGAAAATGCCGACCCGCGATCAGGCTATCAGTTTGCTGATGGCAGTGATGAAGGCCCCGACGGAGAAGTTTGTCCGCACCCTCAACGAGGTGCCCGGCAAGCTGGTACGCACCGTGGCCGCTGTTCGCGACCAGAAACAATCAGCCTGAACCGTTTCTAAATTTTAGTGAAAATTTTTTGGAGTAATTGATTATGGCAGCGTCTCAAGAAGACATTCTGGAAAGCATTTCCAATATGACCGTGATGGAGGTCGTCGATCTGATTTCCGCCATGGAAGAAAAATTCGGCGTATCGGCCGCCGCCGCGGTGGCCGCGGCTCCGGCAGCGGCTGCCGACGGTGGTGGTGCGGCTGAAGAGCAGACCGAGTTCGAGGTCGTGATGACCAGCTTTGGCGCCAACAAGGTTTCCGTTATCAAGGTCGTGCGCGGTCTTACCGGTCTGGGGCTGAAAGAAGCCAAGGATCTGGTGGAAAGCGCGCCTTCCTCGATCAAGGAAGGCGCCACCAAGGACGAAGCCGAAGACATCAAGAAGCAGTTGGAAGAAGCCGGCGCCAGCGTCGAGGTCAAATAACGACCTCGATGCCCGCAGGCATTGCCCAACCGAAAACCGCCGCTTGCGGCGGGATGTGGAACGGCTGGTAGCGAGATTTCGCTGCCGGCCTTTTCCCGTTGTTGATTGCACAATTCCCTCGCCCTGCGGCGAGGGAACAGGGTAAAGCGCCAGGCTCGGTCGGGCGGCGCTCTAACCTAGGCCTTTTCCGTGTTGGAACTGGCGTACCAGAAACATCATGAGAGGAAAACCGATGGCTTACAGCTTTACCGAAAAGAAACGTATTCGTAAGGATTTCGGCAAGCGGCAGAGCATTCTGGAGGTTCCGTACCTTCTGGCGACGCAGCTGGATTCATATCGGGCTTTTCTGCAGGCCGACAGCGAGGTGGATCAGCGTGCCGATAAAGGCCTGCATGCGGCCTTCTCCTCGGTGTTCCCCATCACCAGTTATGCGGGCACGGCGGCGCTTGACTATGTCAACTACCGTTTGGGGACACCCACCTTCGACGTCAAGGAATGTCAGATGCGCGGCATGACCTACGCGGCGCCCTTGCGGGCGCTGGTGCGACTGATCATCTATGACAAAGAAGGCGCCAACAAGTCCATCAAAGACATCAAGGAGCAGGAAGTCTATATGGGCGAGCTGCCGCTGATGACTGAAAACGGCACCTTTGTGATCAACGGTACCGAGCGCGTTATCGTCTCGCAGCTGCACCGTTCTCCGGGCGTGTTTTTCGATCACGACAAGGGCAAGACTCACTCCTCGGGCAAATTGCTGTTTTCCGCGCGCGTAATTCCCTATCGAGGCTCCTGGTTGGATTTTGAGTTCGACGCCAAGGATGCGCTCTTTGTGCGCATTGATCGGCGGCGCAAGCTTCCGGCCACCGTGCTGTTGCGCGCGCTCGGTTACGAGACCGAACAGATCCTGGATATTTTCTTCGATACCAATACTTTCCACCTCCGCAAGGACAGCATCGAGCTGGACCTGGTGGCCGAGCGGCTGCGCGGGGAAACCGCGACCTTCGATATCAAGGCCAAGGGCAAGGTGATCGTCGAGGAAGGTCGCCGTGTCACCGCGCGCCACATCAGGGAGCTGGAAAAAGCCGGCATCAAGAGCCTGGACGTTCCGGAAGAATACCTGATCGGCAAAACGCTATCGAAGAACCTGGTCAATACCGGTACCGGCGAAGTGGTGGCCAACGCCAACGATGAGCTCACCGCCGAGATAATCGAGGCCGCGCGCGCTGCCGGGATCAAAGAGATCACCACGTTGTACACCAATGATCTGGATCGCGGGCCCTATATCTCCACCACCCTGCGTATCGACAGCACCACCACACCGCTCGAAGCGCAGGTGGAGATCTATCGCATGATGCGCCCCGGTGAGCCGCCGACCAAGGACGCCGCGCAGAACCTGTTTCATAACCTCTTTTTTACCTTTGAGCGTTATGATCTGTCGTCGGTGGGGCGGATGAAATTCAATCGACGGGTGGGGCGCGATTCGGACACCGGCGTCGGCATCCTCTACGATAGCGTCTATTTCAAGGAGCGCGCCGGGAAGGGCGAAGACGAAGCCAAAGGCTACGTCGAACAGCTGGGCGAGACCTCCGACATCATTGACGTAATGACCACCTTGGTGAATATTCGTAACGGCAACGGTGTGGTCGATGATATCGATCACTTGGGCAACCGCCGTATCCGGTGTGTCGGTGAAATGGCGGAAAACGTGTTCCGCATCGGACTGGTGCGCGTCGAACGGGCGGTCAAGGAGCGCCTGAGCGTCGCCGAGTCCGAGAGCCTGATGCCGCAGGAGTTGATCAACGCCAAACCGGTGGCCGCCGCGATCAAGGAGTTTTTCGGTTCCAGCCAGCTGTCGCAGTTCATGGATCAGAACAACCCGTTGTCCGAGGTCACTCACAAACGACGCGTCTCCGCGCTCGGACCGGGCGGCTTGACCCGCGAGCGCGCCGGTTTCGAAGTCCGCGACGTGCACCCGACACACTATGGCCGTGTCTGTCCGATCGAAACGCCCGAGGGCCCGAACATCGGCCTGATCAATTCGCTGGCCGTGTACTCGCGCACCAACGACTACGGGTTCCTGGAAACGCCGTATCGCAAGGTCGTCGACAGCCGGGTGACCGACGAGGTGGACTATCTGTCGGCCATCGAGGAAGGTGAATTTGTCATTGCACAGGCCAACGCCACGGTCGATGACAAGGGTCGCCTGACCGACGATCTGGTCTCCTCGCGCCACCAAAATGAATTCACTTTATCGTCTCCGGACCGTGTCGATTATGTCGACGTGTCGCCAAAGCAGATCGTATCGGTCGCCGCGGCGCTGATTCCGTTCCTGGAACACGACGACGCCAACCGCGCGCTGATGGGCTCCAACATGCAGCGCCAGGCTGTTCCGACCCTGCGTGCTGAAAAGCCGCTGGTCGGCACCGGTATCGAACGGACCGTGGCGGTCGACTCAGGAGTGACCGTGGTCGCCCGACGTGGCGGCGAAGTCGACTCCGTTGACGCCGGTCGTATTGTCGTGCGGGTCAACGACGAGGAGACCGTGGCGGGTGAGCCCGGCGTCGATATCTATAATCTCACCAAATACACGCGCTCCAATCAGAACACCTGCATCAACCAGAAACCGCTGGTCTCCCCGGGTAATGTGGTGGCGCGCGGCGACGTGCTGGCCGACGGACCGAGTACGGATATGGGTGAACTGGCTCTGGGTCAGAACCTGCGCGTCGCCTTCATGCCCTGGAACGGTTACAACTTCGAGGATTCCATTCTTATTTCCGAGCGCGTGGTGCAGGAAGATCGCTTCACCACCATTCATATCGAAGAGCTGACCTGCGTGGCGCGCGACACCAAATTAGGACCGGAAGAAATCTCCGGGGATATTCCCAATGTCGGTGAAGGCGCGCTGGGCAAGCTTGACGAGTCGGGTATTGTCTATATTGGTGCCGAGGTCAATCCGGGCGATATCCTGGTCGGCAAGGTCACGCCCAAGGGCGAAACTCAGCTGACTCCGGAGGAAAAACTGCTGCGTGCGATCTTCGGCGAAAAGGCCTCCGATGTTAAAGACACCTCGCTGCGCGTGCCCTCGGGTATGGATGGCACGGTGATCGACGTCCAGGTCTTCACCCGCGACGGCGTCGATAAGGACGCTCGCGCGCTGCAGATCGAAGACGAGCAGATCGCGGGGATCAAGAAAGATCTCAACGATCAGATGCGCATTATGGAAGGCGATGTGTTTTTGCGCGTGGAAAAACTGTTGATCGGCAAGACCGCCGCCGGAGGGCCCAATAAGCTTGCCGCCGGCGCCAAGATCACGCGCGCTTATCTCGACGAGGTGGAGCCGGCCAAGTGGTTCGAAGTGCGCCTGAAAAGCGAGGAGGCCAATCAACAGCTCGAGGCCGCCTCGCAGCAGTTGCAGAGTATGCGCGCCGATTTCGACCGGCGTTTGCAGGAAAAGCGCAACAAAATCACCGCTGGCGACGATCTGGCGCCAGGCGTGCTGAAGATGGTCAAAGTCTATCTGGCGGTGAAACGCCGTATTCAGCCGGGCGACAAGATGGCTGGACGTCACGGCAACAAGGGCGTTATTTCCATGATCGTGCCGGTCGAGGATATGCCTTACGACGAAAACGGTACGCCGGTGGACATCGTTCTCAACCCCCTCGGCGTCCCCTCACGAATGAACGTCGGGCAGGTGCTGGAAACCCACCTCGGCTGGGCGGCGTCCGGGTTGGGCGTACGCATCGGTCAGATGCTCGATGCCCGGGCCAAGATGCAGGAGCTGCGCAAGTTGCTCGATGAGATCTACAACTACAGCGGCAAGATGGAGGATCTCAAGTCATTCACCGATGAAGAGATCATTGCCCTGTCGAACAACCTGCGCAAAGGCGTGCCGATGGCGACACCGGTTTTCGACGGTGCCGATGAAGAGGAAATCAAGCGGATGTTACGGCTTGCCGGCTTGCCGGAAAGCGGGCAGACCGTGCTCTACAACGGCCGTACCGGCGACCCCTTCGAGCGTCCGGTCACGGTGGGCTACATGTATATACTCAAGCTCAACCACCTGGTCGATGACAAGATGCACGCGCGCTCCACCGGCCCGTACAGCCTGGTCACCCAGCAGCCGCTCGGCGGCAAGGCGCAGTTCGGCGGCCAGCGATTCGGTGAAATGGAAGTCTGGGCGCTGGAAGCCTATGGCGCTGCCTACACCTTGCAGGAAATGTTGACAGTGAAATCCGACGACGTGAATGGTCGTACCAAGATGTACAAGAACATCGTGGACGGCAACCACCACATGGAGGCCGGCATGCCGGAATCCTTCAACGTGCTGGTCAAGGAAATTCGTTCGCTGGGCATCAGCCTGGAATTGGAACAGGACTGAGGAGAGACCATGAAAGATTTATTGAATCTGTTAAAGCCGCAGGGTCACAACGACGATTTCGATGCCATCCGCATCGGCCTGGCGTCGCCCGACATGATCCGTTCCTGGTCCTATGGCGAAGTCAAAAAGCCGGAAACCATCAACTATCGCACTTTCAAACCGGAGCGCGATGGTCTGTTCTGCGCCAAGATTTTTGGCCCGGTCAAGGATTACGAATGCCTGTGCGGTAAGTATAAACGTCTCAAACACCGCGGCGTGGTGTGTGAAAAGTGCGGCGTGGAAGTCACGCTGTCGAAAGTGCGCCGCGACCGCATGGGCCACATCGAGCTTGCCAGTCCGGTCGCTCACATCTGGTTTCTGAAGTCGCTGCCCTCGCGCATCGGCCTGCTGTTGGATATGACGCTGCGCGACATCGAGCGTGTATTGTATTTCGAAGCTTTTGTGGTCATCGACGCCGGCATGACGACGCTGGAACGCGGTCAGCTGCTCTCCGAGGAGGCCTACCTGGAGGCGATCGAAGAGAACGGTGACGAGTTCGACGCCCGTATGGGTGCCGAAGCCGTGTTCGAACTGTTGCGCGATCTGGACCTTAAAGCGGAAGTGGTCAAGTTGCGCGAGGATATGGGCGCCACCAAGAGTGAGACCAAACTCAAGCGCCTGGGTAAACGCCTCAAGCTGGTGGAGTCCTTCCTTGAGTCCGGTAACAAGCCCGAGTGGATGGTAATGGTCGTGCTGCCGGTGCTGCCACCGGAGCTGCGCCCCCTGGTGCCGCTCGACGGCGGGCGCTTTGCCACCTCGGACCTCAACGATCTGTATCGTCGCGTCATCAACCGCAACAATCGTCTGAAGCGGCTGTTGGAACTGAACGCGCCGGATATCATCGTGCGCAATGAAAAACGCATGCTGCAGGAATCGGTCGATGCGCTGCTGGATAACGGCCGTCGCGGACGTGCCATCACCGGTACCAACAAGCGCCCGCTGAAATCGCTGGCCGACATGATCAAGGGCAAGCAGGGTCGTTTCCGTCAGAACCTGCTCGGCAAGCGCGTCGATTACTCCGGCCGTTCGGTGATCGTCGTCGGCCCGACGCTGCGTCTGCACCAGTGTGGCCTGCCCAAGCGCATGGCCTTGGAGCTGTTCAAGCCGTTTATCTTCAGCAAGCTGCAACTGCGCGGGCTGGCGACCACCATCAAGGCCGCCAAAAAGCTGGTGGAGCGCGAAGGGGGAGAGGTCTGGGACATTCTCGAGGAGGTTATCCGCGAGCACCCGGTGATGTTGAACCGCGCGCCGACGCTGCATCGGCTGGGTATCCAAGCCTTCGAACCGGTGCTGATTGAAGGCAAGGCGATACAGCTGCACCCACTGGTGTGCGCCGCGTTCAACGCCGACTTCGACGGTGACCAGATGGCGGTCCATGTGCCCCTGTCGCTGGAAGCCCAGTTGGAAGCGCGCGCCCTGATGATGTCGACCAACAATATCCTCTCGCCGGCCAACGGTGAGCCGATTATCGTCCCCTCTCAGGACGTGGTGCTGGGTCTGTATTACATGACTCGCGAACGCATTAACGCCAAGGGCGAAGGGATGATGTTTCGGGATGTCGCCGAGGTGCACCGCGCCTACGAAACCGGCATGACCGAGCTGCACGCCAAGGTCAAAGTGCGTATCGACGATTCCGAGATGACCGAAGCGGGCGAGCTGTTGAAAAGGACCGGTATCCGCGACACCACTGTCGGGCGGGCACTGTTGTCCGAGATTCTGCCCGAAGGCATTCCTTTCAGCGCTGTTGACCGCGACATGACCAAGAAAGCCATCTCCGGAGTGATCAACGTCTGTTATCGTAGAGTGGGTCTGAAGGCCACGGTGATCTTTGCCGACAAGCTGATGTATACCGGCTTCTCCTATGCCACGCGTGCGGCGGTTTCTTTCGGCATCAATGACATGGTGATCCCGGATGAAAAAGCGCCGATCCTGGCGCGCGCCGAAACCGAAGTGAAAGAAATCGAGAATCAGTACACTTCGGGTCTGGTGACCAACGGTGAGCGCTACAATAAAGTGGTGGATATCTGGTCGCGCACCAACGACCAGGTGGCCAAGGCGATGATGGACAAACTGGGTAAAGAAGAAGTGACTAACGCCGAGGGTGAACCGGTGCTGCAGAACTCCTTCAACTCGGTCTACATGATGGCCGATTCCGGTGCGCGTGGATCGGCGGCCCAAATTCGTCAGTTGGCCGGTATGCGCGGCCTGATGGCCAAGCCGGACGGTTCGATCATCGAAACGCCGATCACGGCGAACTTCCGCGAAGGACTGGACGTATTGCAGTACTTCATCTCCACCCACGGCGCGCGTAAGGGCCTGGCCGATACGGCGCTGAAGACGGCCAACTCCGGTTATTTGACCCGTAGGCTGGTGGATGTGGCGCAGGATCTGGTGGTCACGGAAATCGATTGCGGTACCGAGAATGGCTTGATTCTGACGCCACTGGTGGAAGGCGGCGATGTGGTTGAAACGCTCAGCGAGCGCGTACTGGGTCGTGTCACTTCCAGCGACGGTTGTGCGCCCGGCAGCGACGAGGTGGTGGTGCCGGCCGGCACGCTGCTCGACGAGAAGTGGGTGGAAAAAATCGAAGCGGCCGGTATCGACGAAATCTGGGTGCGTTCGCCCATTACCTGTAATACCCGTTACGGTATCTGTTCGTACTGTTATGGACGTGACCTGGCGCGCGGTCACCGCGTCAATATCGGGGAGTCCATCGGTGTTATGGCGGCCCAGTCGATCGGTGAGCCAGGTACCCAGTTGACCATGCGTACCTTCCACATCGGCGGTGCGGCCAGTCGTTCGGCCACCGTGAACAATGTTCAGGTCAAGAATACCGGTTCGATCCGCCTGCATAACATCAAGACAGTCACCGACAAGAACAATCATTTGGTGGCGGTGTCGCGTTCCGGTGAAATCGGCGTTGTCGATGAACATGGCCGTGAGCGTGAGCGCTATAAGATTCCTTATGGGGCGGTCATCAGTGTCGCCGATGGCGCCTCGGTGGACGGTGGGCAGATCGTCGCCAATTGGGATCCTCACACCCACCCGATCGTCATCGAGATTGCCGGTAAAGTGCGCTTCGCCGATTTTGTCGAGGGAGTCACGGTGCAGCGCCAGATCGATGAAATTACCGGCCTGAGCAGTCTGGTGGTCACCGATCCCAAGCAGCGCGGCAGCGCCGGCAAGGATCTGCGCCCACTGGTTCAGCTGCTGGACGAAAACGGCAAGGAGCTGAAAATTCCCGGTACCGACGTGGACGCCCATTATTTCCTGCCGGCGGAGGCCATTGTCGCCTTGGAAGACGGCGTACAGGTTCAGGTCGGGGATGTGGTGGCGCGTATTCCCCAGGAATCCTCCAAGACGCGTGATATTACCGGTGGTCTGCCGCGTGTCGCGGATCTGTTCGAGGCCCGCAAACCCAAGGATCCGGCCATTATGGCGGAAATTTCCGGTGCCGTCGGATTCGGGAAGGAAACCAAGGGTAAACAACGCCTTGTAATAACCGGGCAGGGTAATGACGAGACTTATGAAGAGCTGATTCCGAAGTGGCGACATATCTCGGTGTTCGAAGGTGAACAGGTTGAGAAGGGTGAAATGCTGGCCGACGGCGAACCCAATCCGCACGATATCCTGCGCCTGCTGGGTACCACGGCGATGGCCGAGTACCTGGTGAAGGAAATTCAGGACGTGTACCGTCTGCAGGGCGTGGGTATTAACGACAAACACATCGAGGTCATCATCCGCCAGATGTTGCGCAAGGTCGAAATCACCGCGGCCGGCGATTCTCATTTCCTCAAGGGCGAGCAGGCAGACAAAGCCCGGGTATTGGATGCAAACGAGGGGTTGGTCAAAGACGGCAAAGAACCGGCACAGTACGACCCCGTGCTGCTGGGCATTACCAAGGCCTCGCTGGCGACCGAGTCGTTCGTTTCCGCCGCCTCCTTCCAGGAGACCACGCGGGTATTGACCGAAGCGGCGGTCCGGGGGCTGCGCGATGATCTGCGCGGTTTGAAGGAGAATGTCATTGTCGGGCGCCTGATTCCCGCCGGCACCGGTCTGGCCCACCATCTGGAACGCCGCCGTCTGCGCGGCGAGGGTCTGTTGCCGGAAACGCTGGCGAGCCCGGTTACGACGGTGGAGGAAGCCTCTTCGGACGGCACTCAATCGCACGTCACCGAAGGCTAGAGATCACGGTCGACGAAAATTTGACACATGGTTGGGTGAGGCCCGGGGTTGACGCAAGTCCCCGATTCAAACCCACAATTAGCTTGACAGCGTTTGGCGAAGCACCTAAAATTCGCCTCCTTCGACAGGCCGGGTCCGCCCGGCCTGTCGTTTACTTTCAGCACTTTACAAAATTTTCAACACCCCGGCGTGATTGAGGGTGGAGTATTGATTAATGGCTACGATTAACCAATTGGTGCGCAAGCCGCGCATCCGTAAGCAGGTGAAGAGCAATGTGCCCGCGTTGGAGGCTTGTCCCCAGCGGCGTGGTGTCTGTACGCGCGTCTACACCACGACCCCGAAAAAGCCGAACTCGGCGTTGCGTAAGGTTGCGCGCGTGCGTTTGACCAACGGTTACGAAGTCACCACGTATATTGGTGGTGAAGGGCATAACCTGCAGGAGCACTCGGTGGTGCTGATTCGCGGCGGTCGTGTCAAGGATTTGCCGGGTGTGCGCTACCATACCGTGCGCGGCAGCCTGGACACTCAGGGTGTGGACGGTCGCCGTCAGGGTCGTTCCAAGTATGGTGCCAAGCGACCCAAGTCGTAAGGCCGTTGAGCTAACAGAAATTTATAGAGACGCAAGCGTATGTCCAGAAGACGAGTTGCCGAAAAACGCGAAATCCTGCCAGATCCCAAGTTTGGCAATGAGATGCTGGCACGATTCATCAATATGGTGATGCAGTCCGGCAAGAAATCGGTCGCCGAGCGCATCATTTACGGCGCCCTGGATCAGATTAAGGAGCGCGGTAACAACGATCCGGTGGACGTGCTGGACAAGGCGCTGGATAACGTCCGTCCGACGGTCGAAGTGAAATCCCGCCGTGTCGGTGGCGCCACCTACCAGGTGCCGGTCGAAGTGCGCGCCACGCGTCGCACCACGCTGGCGATGCGCTGGGTGATCGATGCCGCGCGCAGCCGCGGTGAGAAATCCATGGCGCTACGTCTGGCCGGTGAACTGATGGACGCCGCCGAGAGTCGCGGTTCTGCCGTGAAAAAGAAAGAAGACACGCACCGCATGGCGGACGCGAACAAGGCCTTTGCGCACTACCGCTGGTAGTTGTCAGAGAGATTCATCCCGTGGCCCGCAACACACCCATAGATCGTTACCGCAACATCGGTATTTCCGCGCACATCGATGCGGGAAAAACCACGACGACCGAGCGGGTGCTGTTTTATACCGGCATCAGCCATAAAATTGGTGAGGTGCACGACGGCGCGGCGACCATGGACTGGATGGAACAGGAGCAGGAGCGTGGTATTACCATTACCTCCGCGGCTACCACGTGCTTCTGGAGCGGTATGGGGCAGCAATACCCCCAGCATCGCATCAATATTATAGATACGCCCGGACACGTCGATTTCACCATCGAAGTGGAACGCTCCATGCGGGTGCTCGACGGCGCCTGCATGTTGTATTGCGCCGTCGGTGGCGTGCAGCCGCAGTCCGAAACCGTGTGGCGCCAGGCCACGCGCTACGGCGTGCCGCGGATCGCCTTCGTCAACAAGATGGATCGCGCCGGCGCCGACTTCTTCAAAGTCGAGCAGCAGTTGCGCAAGCGCCTGCACGCCAACCCGGTGCCGATTCAGATTCCGATCGGCGCCGAAGAAGGCTTCAGGGGCGTGGTCGACCTGGTGAAAATGAAAGCCATTATCTGGAATGAAACCGATATGGGCGTCACTTTCACTTATGAAGAGATCCCCGCGGATCTGCTCGGGACGGCGCGCGAATGGCGCGACAAAATGGTCGAGGCCGCGGCCGAGGCCAGCGAAGAGTTGATGAATAAATACCTCGAAGAGGGTGCTCTCTCCGAGGAGGAAATCAAGGGGGCGCTGCGACAGAGAACCATCGCCCTGGAGATTTTCCCCATGCTGTGCGGTTCGGCGTTCAAGAACAAGGGCGTGCAGGCCATGCTGGACGCTGTCGTCGATTACCTGCCGGCGCCGACCGAAGTGCCGGCCATCCGCGGCGTCGACGCCGACAGTGGTGAGCCGGTCGAGCGGCACGCCAGCGACGAGGAGCCGTTCTCCGCGCTGGCGTTCAAGATCGCAACCGATCCGTTTGTCGGCACACTGACGTTTATCCGGGTTTACTCCGGGGTGTTGAAGTCCGGCGACAGCGTGCGTAATTCCACCAATGGCAACAAGGAGCGCATCGGCCGCATTCTGCAGATGCACGCCAACCAACGCGAAGAACTCAAGGAAGTGCGCGCCGGTGACATCGCCGCCTGCGTCGGTCTGAAAGATATCGTTACCGGCACCACCCTGTCGTCTCTCGATCACTCGGTGGCGCTGGAGAAGATGGAGTTCCCGGAGCCGGTCATTTCGGTGGCCGTCGAACCGAAGACCAAGAGCGACCAGGAGAAAATGGGCCTGGCGCTGCAGAAGCTGGCGCAGGAGGACCCCTCTTTTCGCGTGCACACCGACGAGGAGTCCGGTCAGACCATCATTTCCGGCATGGGCGAATTACACCTGGAAATTCTGGTCGACCGCATGCGGCGCGAATTCAAGGTCGAAGCCAACGTTGGCGCCCCCCAGGTGGCGTACCGCGAGACCATCCGCCGAACGGTCGAGCAGGAAGGCAAGTTCGTGCGCCAGTCGGGCGGTCGCGGCCAGTACGGTCACGTCTGGCTCAAGCTGGAGCCGCAGGAATCCGGCAGCGGTTACGAATTCGTCAATGCGATCGTCGGTGGCGTGGTGCCGAAAGAATATATACCGGCTGTCGACAAGGGCATCCGTGAGCAGATGCAAAATGGCGTGGTTGCCGGTTACCCGGTGGTCGACCTTAAAGTCACTCTGTACGACGGTTCGTACCACGATGTGGATTCCAATGAGATGGCCTTCAAGATCGCCGGCTCCATGGGCTTTCGCGATGGGGCGTTGAAGGCCAGTCCGGCGCTGCTCGAGCCCATCATGGCGGTCGAGGTCGAGACCCCGGAAGAATACATGGGCGATGTCATGGGAGACCTGAACCGTCGCCGCGGCATCATCCAGGGCATGGAAGACAATGCCGGTGTCAAGGTGTTGAGAGCTGAAGTGCCGTTGTCTGAAATGTTCGGTTACTCGACGTCGCTGCGTTCGCAGACACAGGGGCGTGCGACCTATTCGATGGAGTTCAAGAAGTACATGGAAGCTCCGTCCACGGTAGTCGAAACCGTCATCAAGAAAGCTTCTTAATTGTAAATTGTTTTTAGACACACACAGAACCGCAAGAGGGTAACAAGGTGTCCAAGGAAAAATTTGAACGTACGAAGCCGCATGTCAATGTGGGAACGATAGGTCACGTGGACCATGGCAAGACGACGCTGACCGCGGCGCTGACGAAAGTGGGCGCGGAGAAGATGGGTGGCGAGTTCAAGGCGTACG
>JASBSN010000025.1 GCA_030148915.1 Thiogranum sp. | reverse complement strand
ACCCGGTCAAGAATCGGATTTTGTTCACCTGAACTCAACGCCAACTCCCTCGGTTGAATTACGCAGGGACAGAGCACGCCCCGTTAGCCTTTCAGGACCCGCAGCGTCCGCTGTTTGCACATCACGTCGCCACTGTCGGCGCCGTCGACCAGGGTGGGCAGACTACCGCCCACTTGCCCTGCACGGTCCATCCATACATGCGGCAGGCCCAACCCCTCCAACCACTGCCCGCCCTCGGCCTGCTTAAGAATGCTGATGGTGGATGCGCTGCCGGCGACCAGGCACTGCTCCGCCACCACCGTTACCCCGCGCATGCCACGCACCGGCCAGCCGGTTTTCGGCGACAGAATATGGTTATAACGACGCCCCCCAATTTTTACGTAGCGCTCATAATCGCCACTGCTGGCCACCGCGCCGGACTGCAGCTCCACCACCGCCAGCAGTTCTTTCGCCCGGCGCGGATGCTGCACGCCCACGCGCCAGGCGCGACCGTCAGGGCGCGGCCCGATGATGCGGATATCGCCGCCCAGATCGACCAGACCGCTGTCGACGCCACACTCCAGGCAGATAGTGGCGGCGCGATCGACAGCGTACTCTTTGCCGATACCGCCGAAGTCCAGTTCCATGCCACGGCGTGCGAAACGCAATGTATGTGCATTCCAATGAACGTACTGCCAGCCTATTCGTTTCCGCAGCGCGGACACCTCACGTCGGCTGGGCACGCGCTCGCTGTCAAAGTTCCACAGCTTGCGCAGCACACCCGAACTGATATCGAACAAACCGTCACTCTGCTCGTAACAGACCTGCGCATAACTGAGCAACGCGACGGTCTCGCTATCGATGGCCGCCTCGCCACCCTCGGCGGCGACGCGGTTGATGGCGGCGGTCACGCTGTCGTCACGATAGCGCGAATACTTTCGCTCTATACGCCGTATATCAGCGATGGCGGCTCGCGCGGCCCGCGACGCGATACCCTTTTCGGCGTATAAATGCAATGCGCAGGGCGAACCCATAGCCTTGAACTGCCGCACAAACATAGGCGCCGAATCAGACGCTAGAACTTCCATTCAAGGTTTATGCGATAAACGACAAATTGAAAATTCTCTATGCTCGCTCCGCGGCCGCCGTTGAGTCTGCGGCTGTACTTTCTGTCGTAGTACTCCACTCCAGCGTCGACGAATCCGGCCGATCCGAAAGCCTTGCCGACGGTCAGATCCCAACTCAAAGCGCCGAAAGCCGCCAGTCGGTAGTCGCTCGACTGCAGACCATCGCCCGGTGCAGTGCTGAAATAGATGCGATAAAAATCGGCTCGCTCTGACTGTAGTAGCGCACCCGAGGTTTGACATGCCAACCCTTTCCCAACGCCTTGTCGAAGGATGTCTCAAAGGTATGGGACTGGATTCCCCAATCATCCGTGCTGTAGCGATAGTCGAACTGCAAAGCCCCGGAAAGATTCCGCAGGTAGCGTTTATAACGCCCCAGAATCGCCCACTGGTCACGGTCCTCCGGGCGCGTGTCGGCGCGCACACCGGTGCCGTTGATGAACACACGCTTATAGGGGTCGGAAAGGAATCCTTCGCTCTTGGTATGTTCCAGATTGACTTGGGCCAGGCTGTTGGCGTCCAGAATCTGCGTCCAACCCAGCATGAGTTCCCGGCGGCGTTTTTTGCCGCCCACTTCGCTGCGCAGAACACTGCGCACGTCGTCGTCTGAATAGCTGAAGCCCGCCTCCAGGGTCGACATTTTCTGATTCAGCTCATGGCGAAGACTCAGACTATAGAAACGCGAATCGTAGTCGTCTTCATCGGAGGTGCCGGCCCCGATACCGACGGTGGTGTTGTTCTGATAGTAATTCAGCCGTGCGTCCAGGGCTTTGCGGGTGTCGTGAATGGTAGTCGCACGGGTGATCACCTGCACCGGATCGCCCGCGGCGTCGGGGCGATTGAACACCGGCATGGCACCGCTCATGATGTCGCGCGTGGCGTTTAGGCGTGCGTCGAACCTGGCACCGAGGGGAACCCCCAGCGACAACTGATCGATCTGCACCCGCATGCGGTTATCGCTTTCGGCATAACGGGTGTGGCTGTATTGGAAATCATACTCCTGGACCGACCCCGCCGCCGCTACCGACGTGCAGACGCCCGGCAAGGCAAGGGCGGCGCTGACAAACGCGCCCAGGCGGGCATAGTCGCGCTCAGTTGCAGCCACAACCACCTCCGCCGACGCCGTAGCCACCCGAGGCGGCCTCCTTCGAGAAATAGGTGTGTTGTTTCAGCGCCGCTTCGTGCGCATTCGGCTCCAGCGCCATGCTGCGCTTGGCCAGGTATCCGCGTTCCCAGGGTTTGACCGCGGCGCTGCAACCGTACTGCAGCGTAATCAGCAGACATAGCGCCGCTGACGCCGTATAGCGTAATACTCTCATTGACCCCCTCCGTGCTCCTGTTTTATGAATCTTCTATCAGCGTTCGTATGATCTGCTTGAGGCGCCCTTCCTCGCCCCGCCGAAAGCCGCTGTGTCTCCAGCGCACCGTGCCGTCTTTATCGATAAGATATGACGTGGGCATGGCCTGCACCCCGAAGGCCTGCGGACACGCGCCACTGTTATCATGGGTGACGCTGAACGCCACCGGGTTGGTGGCCAGAAAACGCCGCGCCTGGGACACCTCCTGATCCAGGTTGACCGCGACGATCTCGAACCCGGAGACACTGAATTCGTCGTAAAGTCTTTGCATCACCGGAAACGAATGACGGCACGGCGGGCACCAGGAAGCCCAGAAATCGACATACACCACCTTGCCACGCAAGCTCTCGAGCGTGAGTCGGTCCTGGCCACCCAGCGTGGCGCCGAGGCAATCCGGCGCCGGCACGGCGAGCGGCTTGGCGCTCGCCACCGTGGCGCTAAGCGCGGCGGCCAACAAGCTGTAGATCAGCCCCGCGACTGGACGCGGATAGCCCCGCTGTTTGGCGGCCATCAGCCACCCCTGCGCCGGCGCGCGACCGCGGCCAGTCCGATGATGCCGGAGGCGAACAACCACACCGCCGCCGGCACCGGTACCGCTGATACCACACTCAAGCGCAGCACGTCGGTGCTGCCGAATGCGTCCAACAGGTAGTTCACCTGCCACTCCAGTCCGCCGGCCAGCAGGGCCAAGTCCAGGGTATCGAATTGGCCGGACAGCGTGTTGGCGCTCAGCACGTCGAAGTGATCGCCCGCGGTAGGCGAGAAAGGACCGCTGCCGCTGTCGAACCAGTCGACCTTCAGCAGACCGGCGAGGCTGGCCTGACCGCTGACATTGAGCACATCGTATTCGCTGCCGGCCAGCAGTCCGCCGATTTCCACCGAGAATATGCCCGCAGCCGATTGCGTATAATCGCCGCTGATGCTGGTCGCGCCCGGCGAATTGCCCGGTGCCAGATCACCGCCCTGGTTGATCAGGTCGCCGATGACGGTATCGGCCGAAAGCGTGCCGCCGGTGAAGTCGAACTGGTTGCCCGCGGTGCGCAGCGTAGCGGTGCGTAAACGTCCTCCGTTCAGCGCAAAGTTGTTGACATCGGTTTCGTCGCTCACAGTGAGCGAGCCGTCGGCCAGCGTCACCGTGGCGCTGCCGGCGCCGTGAAGCAGGCTATCGCCGACGGTCACGGCGGCCCCGTTGTCTATCCCCAGCGTGGCGCGTGCACCGGTAGCCGCGCCCAGCACCACCAAGCTGGTGCTGTTCAGCGCCGACCCGGCGCCGCTGACCGTCACCGTGGCGGTGGAATTCGATGCACGGGCGACAGACAAGGTTGACGGACCAACCTGTGCGCCGGCGGTCACTGTCAAGGCGCCATTATTGATATCCAGCGTACCTGGGCTCCATTGCGATCCGACACCTTCAACGCGCACCGTTCCCGTACCGTTGCCGTCAGCGCCACCGAGTTGGGCGGTGGCACTGGTGGCCTGCGCGCCGTTGCTGACCCGCAGGCTGCCGGTGCCGCCAACACCGACATCCAGCCCCGAACCGAGGTTCCAAGCGGAACCGGCGCCGTCGACGGTCACGGTGCCGCTCGCGCCCGCCAAAGCGGCGATCTGCGCGGCGTTGCCGGTGGCCTGGGCACCGCTTCTGATTCTCAACTCACCGCGGCCGGCGCGCCCTACAGACAGGTCAAAACTGTTGGTGGTCAGTCGTGTTCCGGATCCGCTGAGACTGATCAGACCGAGGCCGCCCGCGGTATTGCCGATCGCGGTATCGCCGTCGGCGTTCACCGTGGCGCCGTCGCTGGCGCTCAGGCTGCCGGTGCCGGCGTCGCCCACCGTCCAGCCGCCGCTGGTGGCGGTGGTGGTCGGTCCGCTGAGGCTCAGCGTGCCGATGCTGCCAGCGTCGTACCCCAGGTTGACGAAATTGCTGCTC